>JASHOL010000222.1 GCA_030041135.1 Streptosporangiaceae bacterium
GTCCAGGCGGCGCCGCGCCCCTCGGGCTCGCTCGCTGTGTTTCCCGCTCAGGCGGGGTTTGACCGCCCGGCGGGCTGCGCGTACCGTGTATTGGTCCGGTTACCCCGGTGCAGCTTAGTCACGGCCTGATGCAGATCGGGACCGAGTGATGAGTCCGCTGTGAAGAGTTCACAAACCTGCCGCTATCTGGAGTTCCAGTGAGTAAGCGCACGTTCCAGCCGAATAACCGCCATCGGGCGAAGACGCATGGTTTCCGGCTGCGCATGCGCACCCGTGCCGGGCGGGCCATCCTGTCGGCCAGGCGCCGGAAGGGCCGCGCGCGCGTCAGCGTCTGATGGCGCGCGTCAGCGGTCGGCCAGATGCTTCCCGCAGCTGCGCGAATGCGGCGCCGTGGCGACTTCGCCTCCGCGACGATGCGCGGGAGCCGGGCGGGCCGGTCACTCGTGTCAGGTCATCTGCTGATCGAGGCGGATAGCGATCGACCTGCGGTGGTGGGTTTTGTTGTGAGTAAGGCAGTGGGAACGGCAGTTGTGCGAAACAAGGTGAAACGTCGTCTTAGGCACCTGGCCCGCGCGCACCTAGGCTCGCTCCCTAGAGGTAGCCTGCTTGTATTGCGCGCGAGTCCGCGCGCCGCGACGGCTTGCCAGGCGGATCTTGCCGCCGACTTCGACCTGGTAATCGGAGCGTTGCTTCGGCGGCAGGGTTGGGTGGCGAGCCGATGACCCAGGCTTCAGATCAGCGTCAGCGCCGGTTGTCGGCTGCCGGTTGGGTGCTGGTGGGGTTGCTGACCGTTTATCGCCGATTTGTCAGTCCGCTGCTTGGACCCCGGTGCAGGTTCTACCCATCGTGCAGCGCGTACGCACTCGAGGCGGTTCAGCTGCATGGGGCGGTGCGGGGGTCGTGGCTGGCGGCCCGGCGGTTGAGCCGATGCCACCCGTTCCACCGGGGCGGACTGGACTTCGTACCTGGGTCCGCGGGCGCGAGGCAAGCCGCCGATGAGAGCCGGGATGGAAGCGCGGAGAGCTCATCAGACGTTGCTGATTGTGTTGGTGCTGCTGAACTAGGGGCGAGGAGCTAGCTGGTGAACCCACTTGACGCGCTGTACTCGGCTGTGGGCTGGGTGTTCGCGCACATCTACGATGTGCTGAAGCCAGCCTTCGGCGCGTCCAGCGGATGGACCTGGGCCCTCAGCATTGTGATTCTGGTCATGCTGATGCGGCTGCTGATGGTGCCGCTGTTCATCAAGCAGATGCACACCACGCGGGCGATGTCGGCCCTGCAGCCTCAGATGGCGGCGCTGCGCAAGAAGTACAAGAACGACAAGCAGACGCTCAATCAGGAAACGATGAAGCTGTACCAGGAGGCGGGCGTCAACCCGCTGATGGGCTGCCTGCCGTTCCTGCTGCAACTGCCGCTGTTCTTCTCGCTTTTCAGCGTCCTGCGAGGGATAGCCGACTGGAAGGTCGGGACGAAGCCGAGCTACGGCCTGCCGCTGGCGATGGTGCAGAGTGCGCAGAAGGCCAGCATTTTCGGTGCGAAGCTCTATGACAAGGTCCTGTTCACCGACGGGCTGCACGTGCCGATCGAGGCCAAGCTCGTCATCCTCTGCGCCGTCGCGATCAGTGCGTCGACGACGTACCTGACCATCCGCCAGAGCATGAAGCGCGGGATGATGCCCGCGGCGACGCCTGACAACCCGATGGCGAACTCGCAGAAGTACATGACCTACATCATGCCGTTCTTCGCGCTGACTGGTCTGTACTGGCCGTTCGGGCTGGTCCTGTACTGGTGCACCACCAACATCTGGACGCTGGGCCAGCAGTTCATCCTCGGACGGAAGTACCCATACACCCCGCCGGCCGCGACCACGGACGGACCGGCCACGGTGCCGGGGAAGGTCATCGGCCGCGGACCCGCGACCGCTAGCGCGCTCACGTCGGGGTCGGGCCGCGGTCAGCAGCGCGGGGGCGCCAGCGCGGCCAGCAGGGGCGGCGCCGGGGCAAAGAGCAGCCAAGCGGCCAAGACGAGCCCAGGCGCCAGAACGGGCACGGCTGCGAAGGCCACTCCCGCAGGCAAGGGGTCGGCGGCGCGCGGGCCGGCCACGAGGGCGGCCGCGAACGGTGCCTCGGCCGGCGGCTCGGGCACCAACGGGAACGTGCTGAGACGGCTGTCGAGGACCCGGTCAGAGCCGGAGCCCGAGCCGGAAGAGCCCGAGGTTAAGCTCGTGAGGCACCAGACGCAGCGGCAGTCGCGAGCGAAACGATCAGGGAAGCGCTGAGCCGGTCGGCAGGTATGGTGCGGCAGTTCGCCGGAGACAGATCTGAGGAGGCCTGGCATGAGCCAGCAGGATGACGTGGTGGCGCATGAGGCCGGGCACAGCGACGACGAGCTGATCGGCGGCGCCACGGCGATCGCGGTGAACGAAGACGCGGAGATCGACGACGAGGCCGACGCGGACGAGGCCGCAGGCGAGCGGACGTCAGCGAAGCCGTCGATGGCAGATCTCGAACTCGAGGGCGAGATAGCCGCGGACTACATCGAAGGGCTGCTGGATGTCGCGGATCTCGACGGCGACATCGACATGGACGTAGAAGGCGACCGCGCGGTCGTCTCGGTCGTAGGCGCCACCCTGGATGAGCTGGTGGG
>JASHOL010000223.1 GCA_030041135.1 Streptosporangiaceae bacterium
CCAGGGCTGCGCCTGCTGATCGCCGGGCGTGGTGACCCGGACGAGGTGCTGGATCAGGTCTCCGCGCCGCTCCGGGACCGGGTCGTGCTGCTTGGCCAGGTCAGTGACGCCGACCGGGTCAGGATGCTGCACTCGGTCGACGTGTTCTGCGCGCCCAACACCGGCGGCGAGAGCTTCGGCTACGTCCTGGTCGAGGCCATGGCCTCCGGTGCGCCGATCGTCGCCAGCGACCTGGAGGCGTTCCGTCAGGTACTGCGCGGCGGCGCGGCCGGCGAACTCTTCCCGATGGGTGACCCGGCCGGGCTGGCCGCGGCAGCCGGGCGGCTGCTCGATGACCCGGCCAGGCGCGCGTCCCTGGCCGCAGCCGCCTCGGTGGCGGTCAAGGAGTTCGACTGGTCGGTGGTGGCCAGGGATGTCCTGCGGGTCTACGAGGCCGTCGCGCCGGCGGCCGGGCGGGTGGCCGTGTCGCTATGACGCCCTTGACCGGCATCATCGTGATCGCGGTCGTGGCGTGTATAGGCGTTTACATCTCGTGGCGAGCCGGACGGCTCGACCGGCTGCACGCCCGCCTGGAGGCGGCCAGGTTCGCCCTGGACGCGGCCCTGGTGCGGCGTAGCTCCGTCGCGATGGAACTGGCCTCGTCCGGCCTGCTCGACCCGGCCACGAGCGTCCTGCTGGCCGGGGCGGCCCACGACGCGCGGTCGGCCGTCGACTCGCGCGAGATGCCGGAAAGCGACCTGACCAGGGCGCTGCGCGCGGTCTTCAGCCAGCCCGAGTTCATGGCCCTGCTGGCCGGGCGGGAGGGCGCCGAGGAACTCCTGACCGAGCTGGAGAGCGCCTCGCATCAGGTCTTCCTGGCCCGTAAGTTCTACAACGACGCCGTCGCCGCGACGCTCGCGGCCCGGCGGCGGTGGCTGGCCGTGATTTTCCGGCTGGCCGGGCGCGCGCCGATGCCGGAGTTCTTCGAGATCGACGACTCGCTGGTCCCGGCGGGGGACACCGGCCCGGTGGCCGACATCCCGCACCTGACGAAGTAGCGGTGCGCTGGGGCCACCGCCTGTGCTGGGGAAGCGGTGGGGCGGGACACCCCTCGTTCCCCGCAGTAGCGCTTTCCCAAGGCATGCAGTAGCACCATTGGTCACCTGGGCTTAGGGCGTGGCGCTCCTCAGCACCTACCATAGGTGCGACGTCAGCAAACAGCTAGCAGATGAGGTTGGGTCGGTGTCTGTCGAGAATCCGCGGAAGAGCACTCAGGGCGCCAGCGGGCCGGTGGCGGGAGTCGCCCCTCCTGGGCAATCCCCTCAGAAGGGCACGAGCCGGGTGAAACGCGGTATGGCGGATATGCTCAAGGGCGGCGTGATCATGGACGTGGTCACCGCGGAGCAGGCGAAGATTGCCGAGGACGCCGGTGCCGTCGCGGTGATGGCGCTCGAGCGGGTGCCGGCCGACATCCGGGTCCAGGGCGGCGTTGCCAGGATGAGCGACCCCGACATGATCGACGGGATCATCGCCGCCGTGTCCGTCCCGGTCATGGCCAAGTGCCGGATTGGCCACTTCGTTGAGGCCCAGGTGCTGCAGGCGATCGGCGTCGACTACATCGACGAATCCGAGGTGCTGACGCCCGCCGATGAGGCCCACCACGTCGACAAGTGGGGCTTCACCGTCCCGTTCGTGTGCGGCGCGACCAACCTGGGCGAGGCGCTGCGGCGGATCACCGAGGGCGCGGCGATGATCCGGTCCAAGGGCGAGGCCGGCACCGGGAACGTGGTCGAGGCGACCCGGCACATGCGCTCGATCGGGGGCGAGATCCGCAAGCTGGCGGGCATGTCGGCGGATGAGCTGTTCACCGCGGCCAAGGACCTCCAGGCGCCGTACGAGCTGGTGGCCGAGATCGCCGGCACGGGCAAGCTGCCGGTCGTCTTGTTCACCGCTGGCGGCATCGCCACCCCGGCCGATGCAGCCATGATGATGCAGCTCGGGGCGGACGGGGTTTTCGTCGGATCGGGCATTTTCAAGTCGGGCGACCCTGCAGCGCGGGCGGCCGCGATCGTCAAGGCGACCACGTTCTACGACGATCCCGATGTCATCGCGAAGGTCTCCCGAGGCCTGGGCGAGCCGATGGTCGGCATCAACCTGGACGAGCTGGCGCCGGAGCAGCGCTACGCCGGCCGCGGGTGGTGATGGAGAGCCGCAACCCGCTGGAGTCTGGCCGTCCGGACGGCCACGGGCCCGGCCGTCCGGACGGCTCCGGGCCTGGCCGTCCGGGAGGCCATGAGCCCGGCCGCAGGACGCCGCCGGTCGGCGTGCTGGCACTCCAGGGCGACGTGGCCGAGCATCTGCGCGCGCTGACGGCGGCGGGCGCATCGCCGTTGCCGGTGCGGCGGCCTGAGGAGCTCGACCGGGTCGAGGGGCTGGTGATTCCGGGCGGGGAGTCCACGACGATCTGGAAGCTCATCGACATTTTCGGGCTGGCCGAGGCGCTGCGGAAGCGGATCGGCGACGGGATGCCGGTGTTCGGGTCGTGCGCGGGCATGATCATGCTTGCCGACCGGCTGCCCGACCCGGCCTCCGGCCAGCAGACACTGGGCGGCATCGATATGACCGTGCGCCGTAACGCGTTCGGCCGCCAGGTCGACTCGTTCGAGCGCGACCTGGACATCGCCGGAGTCCCTGGCGGGCCGTTCCGCGCGGTGTTCATCCGCGCGCCGTGGGTCGAGGACGTGGGCCCCTCCGTCGAGATACTCGCCACCGAGCCGGGCGCGAGTAGGATCGTCGCGGTTCGTCAGGGCCGGGCGCTGGCCACTTCGTTTCACCCTGAGCTCACCCGGGACTGGCGCATCCACGAGATGTTCGTCGAGATGGTGAGGGATCGGGCATGAGTGGCCACTCCAAGTGGGCTACCACGAAGCACAAGAAGGCTGTGGTCGACGCCAGGCGCGGCAAGCTGTTTGCGAAACTGATCAAGAACGTGGAGGTGGCCGCCCGCGGCGGCGGTGCCGACCCAGCCGGGAACCCGACCCTGTATGACGCCATCCAGAAAGCCAAGCGCAGCTCGGTGCCGAACGACAACATCGACCGGGCCGTGCGGCGCGGCGCCGGGCTGGAAGCGGGCGGTGCCAGCTACGAGACCGTCACCTATGAGGGCTACGCGCCAGGGGGCGTGGCGGTCCTCGTGGAGTGCCTCACCGACAACCGCAACCGCGCCGCTTCCGAGGTGCGGACCGCGCTGACGCGCAACGGCGGCTCGATGGCCGACGCGGGCTCGGTTTCCTACCTGTTCAGTCGCAAGGGGGTCGTGATCGTTCCCAAGGCCGACGAGGTCACCGAGGACGACGTGCTGGCCGCCGTGCTGGATGCCGGCGCGGAGGAGGTCAACGATCTTGGCGAGTCGTTCGAGGTAGTCAGCGAGGCAACCGACCTGGTCACCGTGCGCTCTGCCCTGCAGCAAGCGGGCATTGAGTACGAGTCAGCCGAGGCGGCCTTCTTGCCGTCGGTCGAGGTACCGCTCGACGAGGAGAACGCCAAGAAGGTGTTCCGGTTGATCGAGGCCATCGAGGACTCCGACGACGTGCAGGACGTGTACGCCAACTACTCGGTCTCCGACGACATCATGGAACGGCTCGGCTGAGCCGCCGCTGACCGAGGTGGCCGGTGACGAAGACCAGGCGGCAGCCCGGATACGGGCCGTCCGCCCCGACGACGACCTGGACGCGCTGGTCGACCTGAGCGAGCGCAGCTTCGGGGTGAAGAGCC
>JASHOL010000224.1 GCA_030041135.1 Streptosporangiaceae bacterium
CCGCCACCGATTGCGGCCCAAGAAGCCTGACCGTAGTCGTCAGGTCCGTGTACGCCTTCCAGCCGCACGCCACGCCGGCCGCTGCGATGATCGCAGCGCACACAATGGACTTGACCGTGCGTCGGCCCCGACGCCTCCTAGCGGACACGCTGACCCCCGATGAAATGCCGTGCGCCGGTGCCGAGAACGTATCCAGACTGGCGATTAGGCTTAAGAAACGTTATCCGTTTTTAAGGCATATTTATTAGATACGAATCATGCAAGGGTCAAGACTGGGAAAAGATTCGGTTGCGGGGGTTCGCCGAACGGCTCACGGTGATCCGGCGGGCGCGCGTTGCTAGTGCGATGGCCAGACTTCAGGTGATCTAATCACTGATAAGACGACGGCATCGACTCGGGGGTGTGCCGATCCCATCCGTGGAAGGATGACCAGTCCCTGGCGTCCCAGGCCTGGCGCAGTCCCGGCGTGCTCAGGTCCCAGTCCGGGCGGATCTCGGCCGTCACCTCCCGCAGGTCGCGCCATAGGTCATAAAACGACGGGCGGCCCCAGAACCAGTAGCCGTTGTAGATGCTGTGAATCACCAGTCCCGGCTTGAGCACGAGCGTGTGCGGGATCATCGGGTTGTGCTCGGGATCGGTGTACTCCTGGATGTCCAGTTCATGCTGGATTATCCGGCCGGGGTCGGAGAGGAAGGTCCACTGGGCGCCGGTCGATGCGCGAAATTCCTGCAGCGTGTGGTGGTCGTCGGTGGCGATGGTAACGACCTGCGTGTAGGCGACGGCGATCTTCGGATAGTTGGCGGCTAGCTCGAGATGCTGCTGGTGTTCTTTCGGGCAGTAGTTGCCGCGCGCGAGTAGCAGGACCAGCGGGTCGCGGCCCTGCAGTTCGCTCAGCGTGCATACGGTGCCGGTGTGGTCGGGCAACGCATAGTCAGGGAAGATGCCGCCGGGCCTGATATCGGAACGCACGGGTGACCGCCTCTCATCTGGCTTGGCGGGTGCCACCGGCACGGTGCTGGCAGCCCCGCTCTCCACTGCCTGCCGATACCCGCGCTCATCGGGGCTTATGCCGTAGTTGCGCGAAGCCGCATGTGAGTGCGGGCGCATCCGGCCTTCGGCCCAAGGCGCGGCAGGCCCCATATTCACTGCGTGAGAATCTGCTGGCGCTCGGCGTGGATCGCGTCCAGCCGCGTGGTGACCGCGTCAGCATGGTCCTTGAGCCGGTCCTGCAGCGCGCGGACCTGCTGCACCGACCGGTCAACGTTGTCCTGCGCGTCACGGATCTGCTGACCGACCGCCAGGTCGGTGAAGATGTTGTTGAAGAAGATGTCGGCGAACTTGAAGCCAGAGCTGATCTCAAGCCTCGGCGCGGTCGGCTCGCTGCCGCCAACGTCGGCCAGGTCCGAGCGCAGCGCCGCCAGCCGCTGGTCGGCGGCGCCTGCCGCCTCCGCGGCCTGGTCGATCCGGTCGTGCTTCATCGCGTTGGCGATCATGCCGTGGTCGAGATAGGTGTCGAAGGTCGACCAGTTGGCGGCCGTGCCGAGGCGGTCCTGGACCTCGACGAGCGCCTGGACGGCCTCCTCGGCATCCCCGCTTGCGCGGTGCAGCTCAGTCAGCTCCGCGGTGAGCCGGCCGCGCTCGTCCGCCAGCGCGAGCAGGCGCGTGCCGCGCGGGTCGGCGGACTGCGTCAGGTACTGCTCCTTCGCGGTTAAGGCGTTCGCGTACGCCTGGGGGGCGCCGGCCAGCTGGGCTTTCCGGTCCTGTGCGCTCGCAAGGTTCGCGCGCGCGGCTTCGAGGCGCTGCTGAGCCTGCGCGACCCGGTAGCGGCCAGCCTCCGCCTGGGCCTTGTCGCGCGCCAGGGCGTCGTCGCGGGAGCCGTGCAGGGCGGCGAGTACCCGCGTAAGCGATAGGTGCTCCAGCCGCTCCACGTCCTTTTCCTCGCTCGCAACGTCACGGCGCGCCGCATCCAGGTCATCCGCGGCAGCCTTCTCGCGCGCTATTAGGTCGGCACACTGCTGCCCGCACAGGTCGTACTCGCGGGCCGCCTGGGCAGCCGCGGTCAGCCGCTGCTCGATCTCTTCTGACATGGACGTATTACAACATGTACCGAAAGCCGCAGTCGCCGCGACCGCATGGCGCCGGCCAGAGAGCGGTGACCTGCTTGCGCGCGTCCGCAGCGGACCGGATCTTCTGGTCAGCCGGTCGGCCGGCGAGCCCTGTTCATTTCGTGCATGACGGCCCAGGCGTCCCCGACCGGACCCAGGTGCGAAAGCTTGTCAGGGTTGAGCACGGCGCGGATGGTCTGTATCCGGCCGTCGGCTAGGTCGAGCGCCCAGGTGCCAAGCACCTTGCCGTCGCGGTCGCGGAAGATCGCGCCAGGCTGGCCGTTCAGCTCGTGCCGCTCCACCGCGCCGCCGTGCCGGGCGAACGGCTGAACCATGGCAATTAGCACCCTCGCTGCGTTATCGGCGCCGATGATGCCTCCGGCCCACTGCGGGGCCTTGCCGCCGCCGTCGCCGATCACCAGGACGTCGGCGGTGAGGAGCTCCCGCAGCCCGTCGACGTCGCCCTCCCTCAAGGCATCAAAGAACCGCCCGGCCAGCGCGTCGCGCTCCGCCCGGCCGGCCTCGAACCGGGGTCGGCCCGCCTCCATGTGGCGGCGGGCGCGGACGGCAAGCTGGCGGCAGGCCGCCTCCGACCGGCCCACGGCCGACGCGACCTCAGGGAAGCTGAATCCGAACACCTCGCTCAGCACGAAAACGGCGCGCTCGAGCGGACTGAGCCGCTCCAGCAGGAGCAGCGCTGCCATCGAGACCGAGTCGGCCAGCTCCGCCGACCGCTCCGGGTCTTCGTAAGGGTCGGTCAGCAGCGGCTCGGGGAACCACGGACCGACGTACTCCTCGCGCCGGCGGCGAGCCGACCGCAGCACGTCGATCGAGATCCTTGTCACCACGGCCGACAGGAAGGCCTTGGTCGACGTGGGTTGCGTCGGCGAGGCCGCGTAGCGCAGCCAGGTCTCCTGGACCGCGTCCTCAGCCTCGCTGACGCTGCCGAGGAGCCGGTAAGCGATCGCGGACAGCAGCGGCCGCAGCTCCTCGAACTCCTCAGTGCGGCTCACCGAGGCCCTCCCGGAACCCCTGGCGCCATGACGGATAGCGCAGCTGCCAGCCGAGTTCCCGCTTGGCCTTGGCGTTGGAGAAGCCGCGCCCCTCGGTCATCATGATCACTGCGACTTCTCCGGCCAGTAGCCTGGCCAGCCACTTGGGGACGCGCATCGGCCGCTTCGCTCCCGCGCACTCGGCCAGGAAGGGCAGCCACTGGCTGGCCGGGGCCGGCTCGTCGTCGACGATGTTGAACACGCCCTTCGCGTTCTGCTCCACGGCCAGGACCGCGGCGCTCGCCGCGTCGTCCAGGTGCAGCATCGAGCTGTATCCGGCGCCCGACCCGACGAGGGGAAACTGCCGCTTGCGCAGGAGCTCGACTTGGTCGTCGGTGGCACCCGGCCCGTACAGCGAGCCGTAGCGCACCACGGCCCCATCGGCCCCGAGGACGACGCTCTCCAGGTGGTGGAGTGCCTCCATTCCCACCTGCGCCGACGTCCCGCGGAGCAAGTCCAGCGGATCCTCCTCGGTCTTCACCCACCCGCCTTCACGGATGCCGTTCCAGCTCGCGTAGCCCTGCGCGACGAACGTGGAGACCCCGGTCGCCTCCGCGGCGGCCAGCAGGTGATCAGTTCCCTCGGTGCGCAGCCGGTTGGTGGCAGCGAACCACCGGTCGAAGTGCTTTATATCGGGCTTGCCCGCGTGACCGGGACTGATCGCCGTCATCTCGTGCACGATCGCGTCGGGCCTGGCCTTGGCCACGGCTTCACCCACCGAGGCCGCGTCCAGCCCGTCCATCACCACCGCATCTGCGCCCAGCTGCGCGAGCATGTCCAGCTTGGCCGAGTTCGTCGTCGTCGCCGTCACCTGGTGCTCACGGGCCACAAGTTGCGCTACCAGCCGCTGCCCGACAACGCCGGTCCCGCCCGCCACGAATACTCGCATGAACCTTCACCTTCCCCGATCCGGAGTCTGTCCTGCTATCGAGACGAGCCAGGCCCGGCCGGCTGTGACATCGGAGGGGTCGGCATCCCTCCTCGCAGGTCAGGCTGCCGCTCGCCAGTCTGGGGGTAGGTTGACCAGCGAGCGGTTGAGGTCGGAGACGGCAGGCACCCCGAGCAGGTTCATCGTCCTGACGATGTCGGCGCGGAACCACTCGAGCACCTGGTTCACGCCGGCTTCGCCGGCGGCGCCGAGGCCGTAGAGGTAGGCGCGCCCGGCCATCGCGGCGGTAGCGCCGGCTGCGAGCACTTTGACGATGTCGCTACCGCGCCGGACGCCGCCATCGCAGATGATCTCGATGCGGCCGCCGACGGCGTCGGCCACCGGACTTACGAGGCTGAGCGCGGCCGGAGCGCCATCGAGCTGGCGGCCACCGTGATTGGACAAGACGATCGCGGTCACCCCGGCATCGACGGCGAGCAGAGCGTCCTCGGTGGTCTGGACTCCCTTGATCACGATCGGCCCGCTCCAGTTGGACCGCAGCCAGTCGACGTCGGCCCACGACAGGCCTGGGTCGAACTGCTTGTTGACGTAGTCGGACAGCGTCACTGGCGCTGCTCCATCGCCCACCTCGCGGCCGACGACGTTCGCGAACCGGATGGGCTCGCTGCGCGCGAACGCGAGGGTCCAGCCCGGATGGAGGGCTCCGTCGACGAGTGTGCCCAGGCCGATGGCCGGCGGAAGTGAGAACCCACGGCGGACGTCTCGCTCCCGGCGGCCGAGGACGGCCGTGTCGACCGTCAGGACAAGTGCCTCATAGTCGGCTGCGGCCGCCCGGTCGATCATCTCCTTGATGAGGGCGCGATCCCGCCATGCGTAAACCTGGAACCACAGGCGCCCGTCGCTGACCGCCCGGACCTCCTCGATCGAGCGGGTGCTGAGCGTTGACAGGGTGTAGGGCAGGCCGGCCCGCTGCGCTGCCCGGGCGACGGCGAGTTCCCCTTGCGGGTCGGCGATGCGGGTAAAGCCGGTCGGGGCGAGCACCAGCGGGTAGGCGAGCGGACGCCCGAGCAGGGTTGAGGCGGTGTCGATGGCGCCAACGCCACGGAGAACCCGCGGCCGGAACGTGACCGAGGCGAAAGCCGCCTGGTTAGCGGCCAGCGTTCGCTCATCCTCGGCCGCGCCGTCAATGTAGTCGAACACCCCGCCCGGCAGGCGGCGTCTGGCGATTCTCCGCAGGTCCTCTACCGACGCCGTCCGGGCCAGACGGCGGCGGATCGGGTCTGTCTCGATTGGCCGGAATCGCAGGACGGACCTGAGCGTCTGGTAGGGGTTCATGAGGACTCAGACCTCCGCCGTGGTTCGAGGCCGCCGGAAACGGGCGCGCGTCGGTACATTTCGTTCACGGTAGCCGGGCTGGGTGCCCGGTGCCGAAGGCAAGGTCGAGGCACGGCGCGCCGCGCGGGCGCCTCGGCCCGTCCGCGCCTGGGAGGAGCAAGTGACGAGTGATGTGGTGCGCTGGCCCCAGGACGGCATTCGGGCCGCGACCGGTGTGGCCGTCGTTACCGTTAACTACAACACTGCTTGGCTAGCCTCGCTGCTGATCTGGTCGCTGTATCAGGTCCTGGAGCCTGGCGCTCTGGATCGGGTGGTGGTCGTCGACAACGGGTCGACTGACGGATCGGCCCGGCTGCTGTCGGGGCTGGCGGAAGCGGGGCTGTGCGAGCTTGTGATCAATCGCGACAACCGGCACCATGGGCCCGGCCTTAACCAGGGTCTGTCGCGCCTCGCCGAGCAGGCCTCGGCGACCGGGCGCGGGCCAGCGTGGGTGTGGATTCTTGACTCCGACTGCGTCGTGGCCCGGCCCGAGGCTCTGGACCGGGCGCTGCGGGCCGCTACCGGCGCGCGGGCGGCAGTGGTGGGGGAGAGCCAGCCGGATCCGTGGCACGGCACCGATCGATTCGGGACGCACTGCCTGCTGATCGACCCGGCCACCACATGGCGTGACCCGCTCGCGGCGTTCGAGGCAGGTGGCGATCCGTCCTATGCCTTCCTGTCATCGTGCCAGGCTGCCGGCCTGCGGTTCGCCGATTTCGGGTTCCTCCGTGACGGCTACGTCATTCACAGGGGCCGGGGCACGCTGG
>JASHOL010000225.1 GCA_030041135.1 Streptosporangiaceae bacterium
GGGCCGGCACGAGGGCTGGCCGGGCCGGCACGGCGGCTGCGGCGGTGGCCGGCGCCGCTGGCGCCGCGAACGACGCCGCGAGTGCCAGCAGGGCGGCCACGATAGTGATCGGCAAGCCGGTGGGCCGGAGCTCGGTCCGACTCATGTGCGCCTCCGAGGGTCAGGGCACGGATGCGGACACGACCTGCCTATCCCGGCAGCCATCGCGACAGGTCGCGGCGGCATAACGGAATCGCCTCGGTCTGGAGACCCCGGCGCCGTGACCTTGGGCCAGTAACTGCCGGTCTCGCCGGCGCAGGGGTGCTGGGACGGTTAAAGATGGCCGAGGACCGGATGCGGGACGTATGGCTCTTCGAGTCGATTCATCTCCTCATCCGAGAGCGCCAGTTGCTCGGCCGCGAGCGCGTCTTCGAGATGCCCGGGCTTCGTCGCACCGACGATCGGCGCCGTCACGCCGGGCCGGTGCAGCAGCCAGGCCAGCGCGACCTGGGCCGGCGGAACACCGCGTCCGGCGGCCACCTCGGCGCACCGGTCAGCCACGTCGAAGTCGGCATCGATCTTGTACAGCGTGTCGCCGAACGGATCGCTTCCGGCCCGCACCGTGTGCCGCTCACCGCTCCTTGTCCTGGTTCCTGCGAGAAACCCCCGTGCGAGCGGGCTCCACGGAATCACCCCGACACCCTGGTCGATGCACTGCGGGATCATCTCCCGCTCCTCCTCGCGGTAGACCAGGTTGTAGTGGTTCTGCATCGACACGAACCGCGTCCAGCCGCGGGCGTCGGCGGTGTACTGCGCCTTGGCGAACTGCCATGCATACATGCTGCTCGCGCCGATGTAGCGTGCCTTCCCCGCGCGGACGACGTCGTGCAGCGCGCCCATGGTCTCCTCGATCGGCGTCCGGTAGTCCCACCGGTGGATCTGGTAGATGTCCACGTAGTCCATCTCCAGCCGGCTCAGTGAGGCGTCGATCGCGGAGAGGATGTGCTTGCGGGAAAGGCCGCCCATGTTCTCGGCCTTTCCCATGGGCATGTACACCTTGGTGGCGACGACGACCTCATCCCGGCTGAACAGTTTCCCGAGCAGCCGGCCGGTGGCCACCTCGCTCGCGCCGCCGGAGTAGGTGTCAGCCGTGTCATAGAAGTTGATCCCGGCGTCGGCCGCGGCCCGCACAATCGGGTCGGCCGCGTCCTCATCAAGGACCCACGGCCGCTCGCTGTTGTTGCCATAACTCATCATGCCGAGGCAGATGCGGGATACGCGCAATCCGGTCGAGCCGAGGTTCACGTACTTCATCTGATCTCCAGTCATCTCAAGGCCGCGGTGGACGCTCTCCGACCAGTGTGCCGACGATTGCCCGGCCTATCGACACTAACGTTGCGAGCCCATCCGCGTGGAGCGACGGGTCTGCACGGTGGCGGCCCCGGACCGCTGCGCCACGGCTTCGCTCGCGCCGGCCAGCTCGGGGCGGCTCACTTCGGTGTCGGCTTGGTCTGCCGCCTCGTTTATGCCGTACCTGGCATAGATTCGGCGCAGCGGCCGCGGCGCCCACCAGTTCGCGCGGCCGAGCAGCCTCATCGTGGCCGGGACGAGCATGACCCGGACAATGCTGGCGTCCACAATCAGCGCGACGATCATGCCGACGCCCAGCAGCTTGATGAACGTGATGCCCGATGCGGAGAAGGAGCCAATCACGATCAGCAAAAGCAGCGCGGCGCTGGTGATGATGCCGCCAGTCCGCTGCAGCCCGCTGGCGATCGCTTCCGCGTTGTCCCCGGTGACGTCGTAGCGCTCGCGGATCCGGGAGAGGAGGAACACCTCATAGTCCATCGACAGCCCGAAGATGATGGCGAGCATGAGGACCGGCATGGTCGGGTCGACCGTGCCGGTCGAAGTGAACTGCAGCAGCCCGGACAGGTGACCATCCTGGAAGATCCACACGACGACGCCGAAGGTGGCCGCGAGCGACAGCAGGTTCATGACGATCGCCTTGACCGGGAGCACGACCGACCCGAAGGCCAGGAACAGCAGCACGAACGTTGCGGCCGCCATCACCACCGCCATCCACGGCACGGTTGCCGACAAGCTGCTGAGCTCGTCCACTAGCTGCGCGGTCTGGCCGCCCACATACGCGCGGGCGCCGGCCGGCGCGGGCACCGCCCGGACCCGCTCGACGATCTGCCTGGCCTGCGCCGACAGCGGAGCAGGCTGATAGCTGAGGTCGACCCTGGCGACGTCCCCCCGCACACCGGTCAGCTGTGCACCTGTCACTCCCGGCACGTGGCCTACATCCCGGACATAGCCGGCCAGCGCAGCCTGGCGGGATGCCGAGCCCGCCACCGGGCCGCCGAAGCGCACCATGGATTCGATCGGAGCCGATGCGTTACCGGGGAAGTCGGCGCTCAGCCTCTGCGCGACCTGCCGCACCTGCGCGCTGGCCGGCAAGTCGCGGGCGTCGGTCCCGCCCCATGTGACATGCAGGAACGGCGTGCCCAGGGCGAGCAACGCGACGACAATTACGGCGGCGTAGGCCACCGGCCGGCGCATCACGCTGCGCGCGAGCCGGTACCATGCGCCCGTCTCCTCGGCCCTCTGGCGCCTGACCGAGCGCCGCACCCGCAGCGCGTTGACCCTCGGACCGAGCACGGCGAGCAGCGCAGGCAGCAAGGTCAGCGCGGCCAGCATGTCGACGAGGACGGTCAGGACACCGCCGTAGCCCATGGACCGCAGGAACACCTCGGGGAACAGCAGCAGGCTCGCTAGCGCCATCGCAACGGTCACGCCGGACACCGCGACAGTACGCCCGGCCGTGGCGACCGTCCGGGCGAGCGCTTCTTCCACTGTCGGCTGCCGGTCCAGCTCTTCGCGGAACCTGCTCACGACGAACAGCCCGTAGTCGATGGCCAGCCCGAGTCCGAGGATCGTGGTGATGTTAATCGAGTAGATCGACACCGGCGTGGCCAGCGTGAGCAGCCGGAGCGCCGCGAACGACCCGACGATGCCGGTGGCTCCGATCGCGATGGGCAGGCTGGCCGCGGTCAGGCTGCCGAAGATCATCAGGAGCAGAATCAGCATTATCGGCAGGGAAAAAGCCTCGGCCCGGCCGATGTCGCTGTTGACCGCCTTGTTAGTGGCAGCTTCGGTCGGGATCTGCCCGCCCGCCTGGACGGTGAAGCCGGGCACCGCCAGGCGGTCCTGGATAGCGTCGAACGACGTGATCCTGGCGGCGTCGCTGCCGCCGGTCAACTCCACCACCGCGTAGGTCAGGCGGCCGTTCGAGCTGACGAACTGCGACGAGCCGGTCGACCAGTAGGTCGTCACCGACTCGACCCGGCTGCGTGGCAGGCGGGCGAGCGAGCCGGTGACGGCGGCCCGGTAGGCGGGCGAGTGAACGGTCAGGCCGCTGCTCTTGTACAGCACGACGACGTCGGCGGCGTCACGTCCGAACGTGCTGCTGGCCAGGTTGGCTTCCTGCTGGCTCTGGCTGTCAGCAGGTGTAAAGCCTCCGGCCGACTGCAGCTTCCCGAAGACCCCTGTGCCCCAGGCAGCGGCGGCAATGACAGCGATCACGGCAGCGAGCAGAACCAGCCGCCGATGTCGAAAGATGATCCGTCCCCAGGTCTCGAACATCCGTCTCTCCGCAGCTAGAATTGTTAGCTACCATCGCTTGGGTTAACACCGTAAGCATTTACGATGTAAACTTTTGCATACGGCGATTACGTCAGTCAAGCGGGCGCAGTCAAGCCGGTACAGTCAGCGACCTGAGCAGCCCGGGCAGGCTAAGGTCGCATAAGCCGATAAGCCGGGCGAGAAGGAGGATGCGGGCATGGTTCAAACTGCTCCACCGCTCAGCCGACGTGACCGTGTCCGGGCTGCGACGACCAAGGAAATCCTGGAGACGGCCAGGAAGCTGCTAGTCGAGGAGGGCCCGGCGGCCATCTCGCTGCGCGCCATCGCGCGCGAGATGGGCATGACGGCTCCTGCCCTCTACCGCTACTTCGACAGCCACGACGAGCTACTCCGCTACGTTGTCGCGGAGATCATGACGGACCTGACGGACCACGTTCGCTTGGCAATCCACGCGACGGCAGACACGGCGGGCACCGGGATGGCCGAGGGGGAAAAGATAGCGGTCAAGCTGATCGCCGGCTGCCGGGCATTCCGGGCCTGGGCACTCGAGCACGTGCCCGAGTTCAGCATGATCTTCGGCAGCCCGCTACCCGGGCTGGAAGTGCTGCACGAGATGCAGCACGATCCCACGATCGATTGCGGCCAGCAATTCGGCCAGGTATTTCTCGACCTGTTCGGCGAGCTGTACCGGCGCCGCCCGTTCCCGATCCCGGCCGAGGACGAGATCCAGCCGACCCTGCGCCGTCAGCTTGCCCGATACCGGGACTCGCTGAACTCCGACCTGCCGCTGGGCGCCCTGCAGACGTTCCTGCGCTGCTGGGTCCTGCTCTACGGAACTGTGAGCCTGGAGGTTTTCGGCCACATGGAGTTCGCGCTGGACGACGCCTCGCCGATGTTCGACCTGATGCTCTCCGACCTCGGGCCACTGGTTGGACTTGAAGGCGTGCTGTCCGCCGGGGGGTCGTAGCGGATTAGGTACTTCGGCTCGGTCAGGGTCGGTAGTTCGGCTCATCCGGGCGGACCGGGCCGGAGCGCATCATCGAACGCATGAGCACACCACTGCGTCCCCGTACCACCACCGCCTTCTACGCCCAGGCGTCGATCTCCTTCGGCGTCTCCATGGCCGCCGTCGCCATCGGCATCGCCTATCTGCCGCTCGGTGCCTGGCCGCGCGCGTTCCTCGCCCTCGGCCTGCTATTCACGGTCACTTCCGCGTTCACGCTGGCCAAGTGCGTGCGCGACCGGCAGGAAGAGACGGAGGTCGTCAGCCGGGTCGACCAGGCCAGGCTGGACAAGCTGCTCGCCGAGCAGGACCTCCTCCGAGTCGACGTGCACTGAACCCAACAGAATCTCGCTCGCGCCCGCGCCCGATCGGCGCGGGCTCGCCCATGCGGCCGGCCCGGGCACGCCCATGCAGCCGGCCCCTGGGCTCTCCCATGCGGGCGGCATCGACGAATTCCCCGATGGTCAGGCGACGTACGGTGGTGCGCCTGACTCCGTCACCATCGGCCGTCCGGCAGCTGCCCAGTCCTGCATGCCGCCAGCCACATTGACCGCCCGCCAGCCCGCCCCGGCCAGCGCCTGCGCGGCCTGCCCGGACCGCGCACCGGACCGGCAGATGACGTAGACCAGCTCGTCCTGCGGCACCTCGGCCGCGCGGGCGCCAAGCTGGCCAAGCGGGATGTGCCGTGCGCCAGGAACGTGACCGGCGGCCCACTCGTCGTCCTCACGCACGTCTAGCAGCCAGACGCCCTCAGGCACGCTGGCAGCGGGCGTATCGGGAAGTCTCTGCCCCATGTCCGGTTTGCTCCTCGCACTTCGGCGGTGTCTAGTCACCCTACGCGCACGTAGCACCCGGAGAATGGCGGGTGCTCGCGCCGAACCGCGGGGCGCGTGGCCGTCTGGCCCTTCGGGTCGGCTAGCGGCCAGCGGGGTCAAGGATCAGGCCATAGGCCAGCAGGCCGAGTCCTGGCCACGGCGACCAGTCTCGCTCGGGCAGCCGCGTGAAGCCCCCCTGCTCGTAGAGCCGGTGCGCCGCAACCATGTCCCGCTGGGTGAAGAGCAGCAGGCGCCGGACCTGCTCCCGCGCGGCTCGCTCCATGACCCCTGCGAGCAGGGCTCGGCCAAATCCCGTGCCGCGCGCCTCCGGCAAGACCGCGAGCGCGCGTATCTCTGCCTCGCCGGGCCCAGTGACAAGCTGGCCGGCGGCATCCGGCCAGGTCTGCAACATGACCGTGCCTACCAGCTTCCCGTCCCCGGCGACGGCGACGAGGACGTGCCCGGAGCCGTCCGCGCCGAGACCGCGCAGCGTCGGCTCATACTCCGATTGAAGAGGCAAGAAACCGTCGGCGCGGTAAGCCGCGACCCGGATCGATCCGACTTCCTGGAGTTCGTCCGGTTTCGCGTCTCTGATCTCCATTACGCCATCTAAGCCCATCTTGCCATCCTGCCTGCCGCCAGGGGCCCGACGTCGGCGGCTCCCGGCCCTGCGTGCAGTTCAGCTCCCCCTGCCGCAGGTCAGGCGGCAACTCTGCCGGTCAGAGTGCGCTGAACTATGCGGTTCAGTGTTCCTGGCGGCTGCCAGGACAGGTGCAGGAGGCTGGCCACTGCGATGCCGCCTTGCAGCGTGACGAACACTGACCCCACAGAAGGGAGTAACCGATGAACGGGAACTTCGATTCGCCTGGTCATGGCGCCCACCGACAGCTCAGGGAGCTGTTAGACCACCACCTCCGGCAGCGCTACGGCAAACCGCGGCTGCGCAGGTTGGCAGCCGTCGCGGCAGTTGGCGCCCTAATCGCCGCCGGCCTGGCATTCCTGGCAACAGCCACCGGTTCGGCCGGAGCAGCCACGCAATCACCGGCGGCTAGCGCAAGCACTTCGCCGAGCGGCAGTCCTACACAATCCGCGACCCCGACTCCTTCCCCGAGCGGCAGTCCTACGCGGTCCGCGACCCCTAGTCCTTCGCCGAGCGGCAGTCCGCCGCCCTGCCACGTGACTATCAAGAAGACATGGATCGGACCGAAGCCTATTGGCAGAAACCAGCCCCCGGAGAAGTATGTGGTCCCGGTGACGTGGCAGTACCAGGCGGTCACTAACGTTCGCGGAGCGAAATTTAGCTGGACAACGAAGCCCTCGGCGTTCTTGTCGACTACCAGCCAGCAGAACCGGGTGCTGACAAACCAATATATGCACCCAGGCCTGTACGTCATCACCGTCACGGTGACGACCCCTGACGGGACGACATGCTCTGACAACGCATTGACGCCGCTCACGGACTGGCAAACCGACATCAAAGTCGCACCCGGCCGCACCGGGCTGTCCGTAAGCACCGTCCCCAAGCAAGTACAGGGGCAGATCTGGGCCAACTGCGGAATTTGGCACACCGTGAACGGCAAACCCGAGCGGTACGGCAAGTCTACGTCGGTCCCAATTAAGAGCAGTGGTGGCGCGACCAGGCTAATCCCGGTGAGCCGCCTGCCAAATGGTACTTGGACGCTTGTCTGCTATATCAACAACCAGGCAATTTCCTCGCAGCAAGAAGCAGAAAAAACTGCTTATGGCCAGGCCTCGCTGACATTTCCGGTCGTGAAAGGCAGCATACCGGAGTAGATCATAATGGAAAGGTAGCGCAGTAACACCGCGGCCGCCTGGTCCTTGCCTTAACGCGGGCCGCGCTCGACACCAGACGAGCGAGGCCCGCTTGGTCCGCTTATACACAGGCTGACCGGTCTCATCAGGCCATCTCCGAGTCCGCGTCGTCCGGCCTCGAGGCCGCTTGAGCCGTCGGGGGGCGGGAAGGTCACCTCTATCCTCAGTCCGCCGTGCCGCTGAGCGGTCGCGGTAATGGTTGCGTCGTGCGTATCGGCGATCGCCCGGACGATGGACAGACCGAGGCCGTGGCCGTCTTTGTGATGTGTCCGACCTGGGTCGAGGCGCTGAAAAGGCTGGAAGAGCCGGTCCACATCGCCGTCGGCGATGGCCGGTCCGGTGTTGGCCACCGTCAGCGTGGCTTTGCCCTCGGCGACGGCGGCAGCGACCCAGACGTGGCCGCCGAGCACGTTGTGGCCGATGGCGTTGTCGACCAGGTTCGCCACCAGGCGCTCGACGAGTCTGGGGTCGCCGTCGAGCGCGGCCGGGCTGAGCGCCGTCTGGGTGCGCAGTCCGAGCGTGCTTATGTCGAGGTCGGGACGCAGCAGGACGTGGCGGCAGATCGCCGAAAGCTCGACTCGTTCGCGGTGAGCGGGCCCTCCCTCGCTGCTGGCCAGGGCGAGGAGAGCTTCGATGAGGCGTTCCTGCTCGCCGTTGCAGGCAAGCACCTCCTTGGCGGTCGACCGCCAGTCTTCGTTGGTGGTGTCGGGGTCATCGAGTGCGACCTGCAGGAGAGTCCGCTCTGCGGTCAGTGGGGTGCGCAGCTCGTGGGAGGCGTTGGCCACAAAGTGCCGCTGGGAGTCAAAAGAGGCCTCGAGCCTTCCCAGGAGGTCGTCTAGGGTGGCAGCGAGTTCGCGGAACTCGTCGTCGGGACTGTCGAGGCTGAGACGTTCGTTCAGGTTGCTCGCGCTGATCAGGCGGGCCGTGGCGCTGATCGTCCGTACAGGGCGCAGCACACGGTCGGCCACGAGCCAGCCCAGGGCGATGGAGATGACCGCCGTGAAGCCAAGCGCTATCCCTGACCGGATCAGAAGCTGGTGCAGCATGTAGGCGTGCAGGTGAACAGCCTGTGTCTGCAGTTGCGCAACCTGGGAGGACGTGAAGAGCGGCGAGTGCGGGCCGACCGCGCCGCTTTGTTCTTGCCGCGGCAGGTTGTCGGAAGACGCGTTGCCGAAGAAGAAATGACTGCCGCCGGGGAGCCAGATGACGTCAGTCGCCTGCCCCACGAGCAGGTAGGTGATACCAAGCAGGGCGGCACCGAAGACGACGAACAGCGCACCGTAGAGCAGGGTCAAGCGGCGGCGGGCCGTGGCCCTGGTGGCCCGCAGCCACGCTGCGGGCGCCAGGCGGGCAAACCGGCCGACCATCACGATCACCCGATCCGGTAGCCGGCCTCGCGGACGGTCTCGATCAGCGGCGGGTCGCCGAGCTTTGCCCGCAACCGGTTGATGGTGACCTTGACCGTGGTGGTGAAGGGGTCGGTCGATTGATCCCACACCCGTTCGAGTAGCTCCTCGGCAGAGACCGGCATTCCTTCCGCGGCGAGCAGACATTCCAGCACGCCGAACTCCTTCGGGCTGAGCGCCAGCCCTTGCCCCGCGCGGGTAGCGGTCCGCTTGCTGGAGTTCACGCTCAGGTCCCGGTAAGCCAGGTCGGCCCGCCTGGGAGCGCCGGGGCGCCGGCCGAGCGCGTGGACACGGGCGACCATCTCGGTAAAGTCGAAGGGCTTGGGCAGGTAGTCATCCGCGCCCAGTCCCAGCCCGTCTACCCGGTCTTTGACCGAGCTGGCCGCGGTCAGCATCAGCACCCGGCTCTCGGATCGCTCGGCCGCCAGGATGCGGCATATCTGGTCGCCGTGCGTGCCGGGCAGGTCCCGGTCCAGTACCACCACTTCATAGCGATTGGCGCCCAGACGAGCGAGCGCGTCATTGCCGTCGAGGGCGACGTCAACCGTCATCCCGTATCGGCGCAGCCCGGCCGCGATGGCACGGGCCAGACGGTCATGGTCTTCTGCTACCAGCACCCTCATCGCTTTCTCCTGTTTCACGCCCCGGCACCCGCGGTGACCTCCGGCCGTCGTCTTGTCAGGTCGCCCTGGTGCCCAGCGTGCCAGATCGCCGGTTACAACCAGGTAATGGCGTTAACCGTGCTGTTACCTCCGCTTCTGTACAACGAGTTGCAGGATGCCGGGCATCGGAAAGAGCCCGATGACCTCGGCTGATTGCCCACCTGACCGTTGAGGAGTGCTCCATGTTCTTTCTTACGTACCTGCGACGAGAGTTGCGCCGCAGGATGCGCCAAGCCATTTTCATCGTGCTGGGCCTGGGGGTGGGAGTGGGCTTGGTGGTTACGGTGGCCTCGGCGTCGTCCGGGGTAAACAAGGCACAGTCAAGCGTTCTCAGCGCGCTGTACGGGGTAGGCACGGACGTGACCGTGACCGGTGCGACGCCCGGCCCGCCCCCAGGCGATCAGGGCCAGCTCGGTCTCTCGATAGGTCCCAACGGACCGGAGGTCTGCACCAACGGTAGGTGCAAGAGCCTGGCTGGGCAGACGACCAGCAACATCATCCCGTCATATTCGGGGATCAGCGTATCGAAGGTGGCCGGGCTGGCGAGGCTGCGCGGCGTATCGGCGGCCGTCGGCGTGCTCTCGCTGGCGGACCTCGTATCAAAGTACCCGGCGCCAGGCCAGGGCCCTCCGCAGGCGAGCAGCATCATCATCAGCGGCGTAGACACCGGGCATCTCTCAGTCGGCCCGCTGAGCGCCGCGACGCTCGTTGCCGGCCACGCCTTCACCGCGGCCGACTCGAACGCCGACGTCGCGGTCCTGGACTCCGGGTATGCGAAGTCCCACAGCCTGAGGGTCGGCTCGACGGCCACCATCGACCAGGTCGCGTACACGGTCATCGGGATCGTCAATCAGCCGCAGCAGGGCGGCACCCCGACCGACATCTACATCCCGCTGGCGCGGGCCCAGGCCATCTCGACGCCTTACGGCGTCCAGAAAAACGACGTGAACACGATCTATGTCTCAGCGGCCAGCGCCGCCGACATCTCCGCGGTGCAGCGGGAGATCTCCGGGCTGCTGCCCGGCGCCACCGTGACCACCGCGAGCAGCCTGGCCAGCGAGGTAACCGGGGCGCTATCCAGCGCCTCCAAGCTGGCGAACGACCTCGGCAGGTGGCTGTCGGTGCTGGTGCTGATCGCCGCATTCGCGGTGGCCTGCCTGCTGACGATGGCCGCGGTGGCTAGGCGGGCGCGCGAGTTCGGCACGCTCAAGGCGATCGGCTGGCGGTCCCGGCGGATCGTCACCCAGGTGCTCGGCGAGTCCGTGGCCCTGGGCGTCACCGGCGCCGCCGCCGGGGTCGGCCTCGGGTACGCGGGCGCCGCCATCATCGCGGCGATCGCGCCGACCCTGCCCGCGACGGTCGCCATGAACGACGGAAATAGCATGGTCCAGGTACAGCCGGTCAGCGCCGGGGCGGCGCAGAGCGGCGCCGCCCCCCCGCTCAGCGATACCGCGTCCCACGTGGTCTCGGTGTCACTGCACCCATCCGTCACCGTCGGCACGATCGCCCTGGCCGTGATCCTGGCCGTGCTCGGCGGCCTGCTGGCCGGCGCCTTCGGAAGCTGGCGCATCGCCCAGCTGCGGCCCGCCGAAGCGCTGGCCCAGTTCGCGTGACTCGCCGACCGTACTGCTGCGGACAGGGGAGCGACCCGTGTGCAAGCTGACCCGTCGACACGGCCGAAGTCATAGCGCCTGACGCGGGCCGAGCCCGGACAACCGGCCGGCGCGGCCCGCTCGGCATGCGTGCTCCCAGGGCTCTTTGACCCAGTGCCCTTATGGCCGCGAGGCGTCGCGAATACTGGCGCCTGGCCAGGAACTCTGCCTGCGGCATCTGCACAGTTCACCTGCTTGTGCCAGACTTCTGCCCCGGATGCCAGGAAAGCCCAGAGTTCGGAGGGATGGGCCGGTGACCGCAGACCATGGCCAAGCGGAGACTCGATTCGGCCAGCTGCTGCGGCAGCACAGGCTAACCCGCGGTCTCAGCCAGGAAGAGCTCTCCGAACTGTCAGGGATCAGCGTCCGGGCTATCTTGAACATGGAGCGCGGCAACACCGCCCGCCCGTACCGCGGCTCGGTACTGGCGCTGGCTAATGCGCTAGATCTCCCAGGGCCGCAACGCGAGCAGCTGGTTCTTGCGTCCCGCCGATTCGCTGACAGTAACCCTGCCTCCGGGCCGGGCGCGTCAGGATCCGCGGCCAGCCCGCTGACATCGGCGGCACACGGGCTGTCTCCGGGTTCCGCGAGTCTCGTGATACCGCGGGAACTACCTGCCGCAGTCGGCCACTTCACCGGCCGGGACGCCGAGCTGTCCGCGCTCACCCGGCTGTTAGATCAAGACAACGAGCGGCAGTCTGGGACGGTGGTGATCTCCGCCATCGGCGGGACGGCCGGGGTAGGCAAGACGGCGCTGGCCATCCGGTGGGCGCGCGCAGTGGCTGACCGGTTCAGGGACGGTCAGCTGTATGTGAACCTGCGCGGCTACGACCCGGACCAGCCGGTCGCGGCGGCAGCCGCACTGGCGCGGTTCCTTCGCGCCCTGGGTGTGCCAGGCCAGGAGATCCCAGACGAGGTCGATGACAGGACCGCGCTGTACCGCAGCAGGCTGGCCGGCCGGCGGGTGCTGGTCGTACTAGATAACGCCCGCGACGCCGAGCAGGTCCGGCCGCTGCTGCCCGGCGATCCGGGCTGTGTAGCGGTGGTGACCAGCCGAGATGCGCTGGCCGGGCTGGTGGCCGCCGACGGTGCCCGGCGGGTGGAGCTGGACGTACTGCCGCTCGCCGATGCGGTCGCCCTGCTGCGGTCCCTGGTCGGGCCGCGGGCCGACGCCGAGCCCGAGGCGGTGGCGGCGCTGGCCCGGCTGTGCGCCCGGCTGCCGCTGGCCTTGCGGATCGCGGCCGAGCTGGCCGCCGCCCGGCCAGCCATTCCCTTGGCCGGACTGGTGGCCGAGCTGGCGGCAAGCCGGCTGGATTGCCTGGACGCCGGCGAGGACCGCGCCGATGTCCGGTCGGTCTTTTCCTGGTCCGTCCGGCAGCTGCCCGATGAGGTAGTCCGGGCGTTCGGGCTGGCCGGCCTGCATCCGGGCGAGGACCTCGACGTTTATGCGGCGGCCGCGCTGACCGCAACCAGCGCCGGGCAGGCCCGCCGGGTGCTGGGCCGACTGCACCGGGCCGGCCTGCTCCAGGCCACCGGCCCTGGCCGGCATGCCATGCATGACCTGCTGCGCGCCTACGCCCGCGAACTGGCCACGAGCACTGGCGGCGAGCAGGAACAACAGGCCGCCATGACCCGGCTATTCGACTACTACTTGGCGGCGGCCGCCGCCGCCATGGACATCTTGTTCCCGGCCGAAGCTCACCGCCGGCCGCGCATCACCCCGACCGCGGCCGTCCTGCCCGAGATGGCTGGCGAGGCCGGAGCGCTGGCGTGGCTGGACGCCGAGCGGGCGAACCTGGCCGCCGTGGTCGCGCACTGCGCCGGCCACGGCTGGGCCCGGCACGCCAGCGACCTGGCCGGGACTCTGCTCAGCTACCTGATGAACGGCAGTCACCTGCCCGAAGCGCTAGCGATCTACGGCCACGCGCTGCAAGCCGCCCGCCAGTCCGGCGACCTGGCCGCGGAGGCGAGCGCACTCAACGGCCTTGGCGGCATCTGCGTGATGAAGGGTCACTTCCGCGACGCTGTCGGTCACTACCAGGCCGCGCTCGAGCGTTACCGCCAGTGCGGCGGCCGCGCGGGCCAGGCCCGCGTTCTGCACAATCTCGGCATCACCGAGCACGAATTGCACAGTCACCAGTCAGCGGCCGGCTACTACCAGCTGGCCATCGCCGCCTTCGAGGACGCCGGGGATAGCCTCGGCGCGGCGCGCTCGCTCGCCACCCTGGCCGGGGCCGAGACGCGGCTGGGCCGCTATGACCAGGCGGCCGAACACCTGCAGCGTGCCCTGCCGGTGTTCTGCAACGCGAACGACCGGGTCGGCGAAGCCCAGGCGCTGGAGCGGATCGGCGAGCTCGACCTTCGCCGCGGCTATCTGCCCAAGGCCGCCGCCTTCTTCGAACAGGCCCTGGCTATCTGCCGCCGCATCGATCATCCGACCGGCGTAGCCGACCAGCTACGCAACCTGGGCGAGGTTAGCCTGCGCCGCGGCGACTGCCCGCAGGCCATCGGCTATCTGCGACAGGCACTGGCCATGCAGCGAAAGGCCGGCTTCCAGCACGGCGAGACCCAGACGCTCCGCACGCTGGCCGAAGCCCTGCACGGGGCCGGGCAGCCCGCCGCCGCCCGCGCCGAGCTGGCGGCAGCGCTACGGCTGGCAGCCGAAACCGGCAACACCTACCAGCAGGCAAGCGCGCACGCCGACCTCGCCGAAAGCCACCACCGGGCCGGCGAGAACGAGCAGGCGCGCCGTCACTGGCAGCAGGCCCTCGACCGGTACACCCAGCTCGGCGCCCCCGAGGCAGACCAGATCCGGTCCCGGCTCACAGGGCAGCAGGCGAGACAGGCCCGCTCGCGGGGCCGGCCAGGCCAGCGGCTGCCTGCACGACACTGATAGCGCCATCCAGGCCAGCCAGATGCAGAGCCGCGGGAAGTGGAGTTCTATTGACGCGCGACGCGCGGCTAAGGCCCCGGCAGCGCGACCTGGGCCCAGGCTCGATCGTCAACGCGGCCGTTTCTTCGCTAAACGTCAGCACCGCCCCCGTGTTGGCCGGCTGGCGCATCCGCCGTTGCCCGAAGCGCCAGCCATACCTCGGCGAGCGAGGCGGTCGAGGACAGCCTCCGGCCGCTGATCTCCTCGAACCGCTGCACGCGATAGCGCAGCGTGTTCGGGTGGATGTGCAGAGCGCGCGCTGCGTGCTCGGTGTGGCGATCGTGCTCGAGCCAGACGCGAACCGATGGCAGCAGCTCACCGGCATGGGCGGCGTCATAACGGGCAACAGATCCGAGTACCTCTGCGGCCAGTGCGTCCAAGTCCGCAGGCACTCCGGTCAGCCATTTCTGAGTCGGGTCACTGCCATAGGTCATGGCCGGCCGCCCGGCCTCGACCGCACGGGAATGCGCCCATTCCGCCTCGCGCCGGGGCGCGGTCAGGGGGGCGTCGGCCGGGAATGGGCGGCTCATTCCGACGGTCACGTCCTGGGCTCCGCTCAGCACCTGCGCCGCCTTGTCGTCGTGGACCAGCACGAACAGCTCATCCCCTTGCCGGAGCATCAGGTGCGGAGCGCCGGATCCAGCGAGTGCCTCGGCCACGTTGTCATCACAGGGCGCGTCACGTCGCACTGACGCCGGGCCGACGACCGCGAGGCACAGTGCCTTGTCCGCCACGAAACCGCTCCCCGCCAGGCGGCGGGCGACGGTGGCGCGGTCCAGCGCGCCCTGCAGCATCTCCGCCAAGGTCTCGGCGCCTTGTCGGCGCAGTATCTCCCGGTCGTGCGCCACCATCGACAGCTGCAGTGCTGCGACCGTCGCGATGTGCTGCACCACCGATACGCCGGCCGGAGCAGCATCCGGCGACTCCAGCGCGAGGATGTAGCCGGCTGGTCCTCGCGGGCCAGTGACCGGCAGCACGTACCCGCCGGGCACGGTCGGCGGGCTCGGCTGCGTCCGTGGTATCAGGTCCATGTGCTCGGGCAGCGGGACGGGCACCCCGTCCAGCAGGGGAGCGCCCTGGAGTGTGCACGCGTAGAGCGAGTAGCCCGACAGTCGCTCAAGGCGGCCGAAGATCTCCCGCGCGCTGAGTCGCCCGGCGGCCAGCCACTGGACGGCACCGAACACGCGCAACTGCGCGTTCAGTCGCGCGCCCACATCACCCTGAGTGGCGGCGGCAACCTCTTGGGAGATGGCGATGAACGGGACCGGTATCGGCACCTCGACCACAGGAAACCCGCGCTCGGCCACCGCTGTTCGCAGCGCTCGCGTAAGCGGCGGGACGAACATCCCCTCTGACACGGCCAGGCACGCCACGCCCGCGTCGTCGAGCCGCTCAAGGTAGGCGCGCTGACGCGCTGGGCTGCGCGGTATGGCCATTCCGGTCGTCATGATCATCTCGGACCCGCAGAGCCACGGCGTCGGGTCCTCCAGCTCACTCACGTGCGCCCAGGCGACGCGCCGGGAGATGCCAGGCTCTCCCGCGACCAGCCGCAGCTGCAGGGCCGGCGACCTGAGCAGATCCTCGACGGTGATGACGCCACTGCCCGGCACGCCGGCCAGCGTAGGTTGTGTTCTCACCCAATTGCAAGTCCGTGGTTTGGAGTTCTGACAGTTGCTTAGCTCAGCCGCGTCCTCGCATACTCCTGCAAGGCTCGGACTCGGCGACCCAGGGAAATGTGCTCCCCCGCTGCCGGGCAGGACGGGTGCTGCGGCCCGCGACGGTCGGGAAGGGACGAGCGATGGCGACTATAGACGAGCCCGCCGAGCAGCCGGTGGCCGTGCAGTCAGTTGAGAGCAGCGAGGCGCGCCTGGCGCGCGGCGCACTCAGCCTGTTCGACACGATCTCCTCCACGCTGGCGAACCTGGCCCCAGTCGAAGGCATCTTCTTGTCTGTCACGCTGGTCGTCTTCGCGATGGGCGCGCAGGCACCATGGGCATTCCTGATCGCGGGGGTCGCCATCTTGGCGACCGGTAACACGATGTCGGAGTTCTCCAAGTCCATACCGAGTGCGGGCTCGTTCGTCACGTTCATTGGCCGCGGCGTCGGCGCCCGCGCCCCGAGGACTGGCTCGGTGCTGGCCGGGATCACCTATTACCTGCTGGTGATCTGCTACCCGGTCACGATCGGGGCCGTCGTCGTCTTCATGGGGTCGTGGGTGTCGTCACTGTTCGGGTGGGGCAACGCTGGCTGGCTCGCGATCACGCTCGCGGGCGTCGTGGTGGCGGTCCCGCTGTTGTTGCGCGGCGTGGTGATCTCGGCCAGGGCGTCGTTCGTCATGTTCTGCAGCGAGGCACTCGGCCTGATCATCCTCTCGGTGGTCGTGCTCACGGAGGTTCACGGTCACCTCGGCGCGCCTTTCCACGCCAACGGCGGCTCACCCGGCGGGTTCCGCGGACTCGTCGGCCTGACCTTCGCGCTCGCCGTATCTGGCTTCGTCGGCTGGGAGAACTCGGGTGCGCTCGCGGAAGAGTCGCGGAATCCGCGTCGTTACATCCCGATCACGGTTTTCTCGTGCATCGCGATCATCACCGTGCTGTACGTCCTGTCGACCTGGGCGGCTGTCGCGGGCTTCGCCGACTGGAAGGGAACGGTCTCCGGTGTCAACTTTCTCGGCAGCCCGGCCGAGGCGACGCCGTTCCTCGACTTGTCTCGGCACTTCAGCAGCTGGTTCGACTGGTTCATCGGCATCGTCGGCTTCACCAGCTCGTTCGGCTGTTTCATCGCCGCAGCCAACTCACAGACCCGGATAACTTTCAATGGGGCCAGGGCCGGATTGCTGCCCCCGTCCATGGCCACGGTGACCCGCACCAAGGTCCCGTGGGCGTCCGTGGCGATCTACGCGGGGCTGACAGTCCTGTTGGTAGTGATTCCGTTCTTCGCGATGCATGGCAACGCGGTGTCCATATTCTCCGACGAGGCCGGCATCGGGACCGTGCCGATCCTGATCGTCTACCTGCTGGCTAACATCGCGCTGCCGCTGCATGTGCTGGCGAC
The DNA here is from genome assembly GCA_030041135.1 of Streptosporangiaceae bacterium. GTDB lineage: Bacteria > Actinomycetota > Actinomycetes > Streptosporangiales > Streptosporangiaceae > JAJYUU01. The sequence goes on from JASHOL010000225.1 coordinate 16,985, forward strand.
CAACCGCGCGGCGTTCCGGCCGGTCCGCCACGTGCTCGTGCCGGTCATCGGAACCGCCGTCCTGGTGTACGGTGTCTGGGAATTCGTGCAGCCCAGCCAGCCGCCGCCCGCCGACGTGTACTGGGCCTGGATACTTGGCATCGTGGTTATCGCCGTGATCGCCACAGCAATCGTCTACGTCCGGCGGCGCTCGGCGCTCGACCGAGCGGCTACCGCAGGGCCGGAGCTTATCCTTGCCGCCGACAGCAGATGATCTGACCAGGGTCGCCTGCTGCCAGATCGCCCCCAGGGTCGGCGAGCTCGACGCGAACCGTGCCGCTGGTCTGGGCGCCGCGCAGGCTGCCGCCATGACCGGCGCTGCGATCGTCGTACTCCCGGAACTGTCCGCCAGCGGCTACGTGTTCCGCGACATCGCCGAGGCGAAGGCCCTGGCCGAGCCTGCCGACGGCCCGACCGCCGCGGGCTGGGCAATTCTGGCCAGGCAGTACGGCATTACGATCGTCGGCGGCATCTGCGAGCTCGGCACCAACGGCGTGCTTTACAACACCGCTCTGGTCGTGGACGACTCTGGCGTGCGCACTGCCTACCGTAAGGCGCATCTGTGGGATGCGGAGAAGCTCGTGTTCACGCCAGGCGACGCGCCGCCGCCGGTCATCGAGACCGCTGGCACGTCACTGGCGCTGATGATCTGCTACGACCTTGAGTTCCCCGAGTGGGTCCGGCTGCCCGCCCTGGCAGGCGCCCACCTGCTCTGCGCTCCGGCAAACTGGCCCTCGTTGCCGCGACCAGAAGGAGAACGGCCTATAGAGGTGGTGCGCGCACAGGCGGCCGCGGGCACCAACCGAATGTTCGTGGCGGTCTGCGACCGGGCCGGTGCCGAGCGCGGCGTTGACTGGGTGGGCGGCTCGGTGATCATCGATCCCGACGGCTGGCCACTCGCCGGGCCGGATCCCGGTGACCACGAGATCACCATTGTCGCCGACTGCGCCCTTCCGGCGGCCGCAGACAAACGCATATCCGAGCGGAACGACGTGCTAACTGACCGGCGGCCGTCACTCTACGCCGGCGTGACCAGGGAGGATCGCGATGACTGACCAGCCTGCCGCCAGGCTTCCGCGAGTGGTCGCCGACGGCCACCTGGGCCAGGTCGATGCTACCCTCGTGCCCCGGTTCGCGGGTCCGGCGACGTTCGCCCGCCTGCCCCGGCTCGACGAGGTCGCCTCAGCGGACATCATCATCGCCGGCGTTCCGTTCGACTCGGGGGTGAGCTACCGGCCAGGCGCGCGGTTCGGGCCTGCGCATATCCGCGCGTCATCGAAGTTGCTCCGTCCCTACAACCCGGCCGCGGGAATCGCACCCTTCGCGCGGCTTCAGGTGGCTGACGCCGGCGACATCGCCGTCAACCCGTTCGACATCACCGAAGCCATCGGCCAGGTAGAGGCGGCCGCCGGTGCTCTCACCGCGGGCGACGCGCGCCTCCTCACCCTCGGCGGCGACCACACGATCGCACTGCCATTGCTGCGCGTCGCCGCCCGCCGCCACGGACCCGTAGCCGTGTTGCACTTCGATGCGCACCTGGACACCTGGGACACCTATTTTGGCGCCTCGTATACCCATGGAACGCCGTTCCGGCGAGCCTCGGACGAGGGGCTGATCGACCGTGATCACTCGGTACATGTCGGCATCCGCGGACCGCTGTACGCGGCGTCCGACCTGACTGACGACTCGGTGCTCGGTTTCCAGGTCATCAGCTGCCCCGAGGTCGAGTCGATAGGAGTGACCGGGCTCGTCGAGCGTATGCATGCCCGTCTTGGAGACAGGCCCGTTTATGTCTCGCTGGACATCGACGTGCTCGACCCCGCTCACGCTCCGGGTACCGGCACGCCCGAGGCGGGTGGCCTGAGCGCACGTGAGTTGCTGGTGATTCTGCGCTCACTGTCTACCGTGACTCTCGTTGGAGCGGACATAGTGGAGGTTGCGCCCGCTTACGACCACGCGGAGATCACCGGCATCGCTGCCGCGCACGTCGGCTATGAGCTGATGTCCGCCATGGCCGCGGCCAAGTAAGCCCGAGGGCACAACCGGAGCGTTGCCGTATCGGAGGGTCCCGAGCGGACTCTTGTGCCTACTCCTCCTGCGGCTGCCGTACCTTCGGCCAGGTCAAGTTTCAACACGCGGCGCTATCCGTCACTTCGCTGACGGCAACTCCAGCGCCTGGCCGCAAGAAGCGAACGCGACGCGCCTCGCTAGCTCCCAAGCCATCTGCCTTTGCCGCCAAGCCTCGAACCAATATGTCGATTGCCTGCTCGAGGTCCTCTTGCGGTGAGAAATCGATGCGTTTGCGCTCTGGCCAGAGCCTGCTGACGTTCGGCAACTTGGCGGGGTCGATCCGGCGGGGGTAGGCACTTGTGGTCGCCCCGCTGAGGCCGCTGTTCTGGTCGCCGGCCAACCCGTGTGTCGACTTCAGCGGCGAGCCGAACCTGGCTCAAGCGCAGCCGGTCGCGCAGTCCCGGCACCTGCTATCCGACGCGTACATGCCGAGCTGAGGGTGCCTGCGGCGGCCGCGGGCAGGCTGTCAGGCCAGATGGGCGGCTACGGTGTCGAGGGCGTGCTCAACAGCCTTGCGGGATTCATCGGTGTGATCGAGCATGTCGAACCCGTGCTGGCCGTGTGGAACGTCGATAACCTCCAGCCGGGCCTGGCAGGCGCGGGCGGCTGCGATGAACGCGTCTACGGTGCCGGCGATCGCCGGGCGCTCGCGGCCGACGTTGGTCAGCACGATCGGCAGCGTGCCAGCCCCGGGGACCGCTTCGGCGGGGCGGAACCGCGGATGGACGCTCCAGTCTGGCGGCGGGGCCAGGAGGGGATAGCTGGCGGCCGCGCAGCGCAGCCAGCCAGGCGGCGTACGCAGCCAGTCTGCCAGCAGCAGGCCGCCACCGGAAAAGAACCACAGGGCTATCCGGTCGGCATCGATGCGCGGGTCAGCCCGCACGGCCTCGATGGCCGCGGCGACGTCAGCGGCGGCCTGCGGGTAGTCAGCAGGGTCATGCAGCCGGTGGTCAACAGTGACCCCGGCAATGCCGCGGCTGGCCGCCAGCGACCCATACCCCTGATAGACCGGCCAGTCGCGAGGGGAAGGACGCCGGCCGACGGGAATCGGGCCGCCATGGACGAACACAATCGCCGCGCTGCGCTGTGCCGCCTGCCTCAGGTACAGGTCAATGTGGCCGTGACGTTCCGGCGCGATGTGTTCGGCGGACAGCACGAACGGCCTCAGGTAATCGGGAATGGCCACCGCATCAGCCTACGAGCCGGCCGCAAACCCGGCCATCCAATTCCGCCGCTGCCCGATGCGGCCCGCTCATGCGGCGCCGCGCCTTCCCTTGCCGTGCTGGATACCGACCGCGCAGTGGCAGGCTCCCAGCAGGAGTGGCAAGCGCGGGCGCTTCCGGGCATTAGCGATCAAGGATCTCCTGGTGCACAGGACACGCGGCGTTGTAGTGCTTCAAGGTCAGCTTCCCCCGCGAATACGCCCACGAGCACGTACAGGAATTGGGTACGCGATCGGCAGTTACGACCTCGCTAGGCACGCCGCTGCGCCGTTCGGCCCGACCCGGCTGGTACGGCAGCGGCTGCCCGACGAGCGCAAGAGCACTCCCCTCGGTCCTGGCTTCCTGAACAGCTCCGTTAGCCAGGGCCAGCCACTCCCGTGGCCTCGTATCCGATGTGGGGTGGTCTGGCATGCGTCGTTTGACCCGCACCCTGGCGCCGGGGATCTTGTCACTAGCCCGGCTGTCCATGTCAATCAGAATATCCGTACAGCGGCAGACGGGTAGGTCTCGATACCAGTGGGTCCTGATGGCTGGAAGCGTGCAGCGGCAAGTAAACCGCGATCACCACGGCAAAGCCCGAGGGCAGGTTGCGGGCAAGGTCAGGGAAGCTGCCGGTGAACCAGCCAGCGGGGCTTGCCGCCGCTGTGTCCGGAAGTTTGGCAGACGCGGCTGAATCCGTGTGCCTCAAAGAGCGAGACCGTGCCCACGTAACCGGCGGTCTGGTCAACGCGCTCGCTCCCGGGGTCGACCGGGTAGCCTTCCAGCGCGGTAGCCCCCATCGCGTTGGCGTGCCCGACCGCGCCCTCCAGCAGCTCATGCATGAGGCCGCGGCGCCGGAATCCCGGCCGCACCACGAAGCACACCACCGACCACGCGTCCTGGTCCTGGATGTGCGGGATGGTCCGGGAGTCGACCAAGGCGCGGTAGGTGTGCTTCGGCGCAACCGAGCACCAGCCTGCCGTCTGGCCTTCGACGTACGCGAGCACCCCTGGCCCTGGTTCTGTGGCGCACAGCGCGCGCATGTGCGCGACACGGCCTGGCGTGTCGAGGCTGGAATTGCGGTACGCCATGCAGATGCACCCGCCGCCACCCGGCGTGCGTGACACCATCAATGACGCGAAGTCGTCCCATCGTCCCGTCGCCGGCAGCACCTGGACTCCCATTGGGCCGAGGATAGGCCAGGCTGAACGAGTGAGTTCATCTGCCGCCGTGTAGGCGGAGGAGATTTGCGACGCATTCCGGCCTGCGGTTCCGGCCTCACGTGGCCGGCCGTGAGCCAACGCTCTCGACTCCGCGAGCGAAGGAGCACAAGGATGTCCGGCAGGGTCGACGGCAAGGTTGCCTTCATCACCGGCGCGGGCCGCGGTCAGGGGCGCAGCCATGCGATCCGCCTGGCCGAGGAGGGTTCCGACATCATTGCCGTCGATGTCCTTGAGGACTATCCGACGGTCCGCTACGCGATGTCCAGCCGGGCTGACCTGGACGAGACCATCCGCGCTGTCGAGGCGCTCGGCCGCAAGATCGTGGCGGCCAAAGCCGACGTGCGCGACGCCGCGACGCTCCGGGCGGCTCTCGACGCCGGCGTGGCAGAGCTGGGCCGGCTGGACATAGTCTGCGCCAACGCCGGGATCTACACCGTCCAGCCGTGGGACCAGGTCACCCCGCAGGTGTGGCAAGACACCATAGACACCAACCTGACCGGGGTCTGGAACACCATGGTCGCGGCGGTCCCTCACCTCATCGCCGCTGGTGGTGGGTCGATCATCGCCACCGGTTCCACAGCCGGCCTCAAGGGGATGCCGTTCCTCGCTCCCTACGTTGCAGCTAAGCACGCCGTGGTCGGCATCTGCCGGTCGCTAGCCAACGAGCTCGCCGGCCATCACATCCGGCTCAACACGGTGCACCCAACCGGCGTCGATACCCCGATGGTCGCGGGCCTAGAGACCCTCGAGCCGTTCGTAAGCCAAAACCCCGAACTGGGCGCCATCTTCACCAACGGCCTGCCCGTTGAGGCGCTCGACCCGCGCGACGTCAGCAACGCCGTGCTGTGGCTCGCCTCGGACGAGGCACGCTACGTCACCGGCGCCGCCCTGACGGTAGATGCCGGTAACACCATC
>JASHOL010000226.1 GCA_030041135.1 Streptosporangiaceae bacterium
GGGTCCACTTCACGATGTCCGGGCCGCCGGAGGTCCACGCTTCCCTTCCGCCCGAGCTCAGCTCCTACCTGGGAGTGTTCGAGCCAGGATCGCCTCCGAGTTACGCCCCGATCGCCGACTTCGCGGCGGCAGCGGGCCGTAAGCCGTCGATGGCTGGCTACTGGAGCGGCTGGGCCGAGCCGTTCGACTCCGCGTGGGCGCAGGAACTGCACAAGAACGGCGTCATTCCGTTCATCCAGATCGACCCGACCGATGCGAACGTTGGATCCATAGCTTCTGGTACCTATGACGAGTACCTGGACGTTTACGCGGACGCTGTGCGCGGTTTCGGCCACGCTGTCGTGATCGGCTTCGGGCAAGAGATGAACGCGCCGGGGTACTCATGGGGTTACGGAAAAGTGCCCGCCGCGACGTTTGTCCGTGCTTGGCAGCATATCGTTACCCTGTTCCGGCAGCAGGGCGCCGACAACGTCACGTGGCTATGGACCATCCAGGCAGACGCGCACGGCACCGGGCCGATTGCCTCTTGGTGGCCGGGCCCTCAGTTCGTCACCTGGGTTGGCATCGATGGTTTCTACTACAAGACATCTGACACCTTCAGCAGCGTGTTCGGGCGGACCATCAGTCAAGTCAAGAGCTTGACAAGCAAGCCGATCCTGCTCGCGGAGACAGCGGTCGGCCCGAAGGCCAATCAGTTCGTAAAGATCCACGACCTGTTCCTCGGCATGGCCTCGAGCGGCACGCTCGGCCTCGTCTGGTTCGACATCGCCCAGAGCGGCGGAATCCTCCACCAGGACTGGCGGATCGAGGACAACCCGATCGCGGCCACCGCGTTCCGGTTCGCCGTCCTTCATTATCTCATCACCAGGCCCTCGAGTGGTTGAGATACGTGCAGCCTGACGCCCTCCAGTCGCCGGCGCGCCGGACCCTGCTGCGCGGGCAGCGGCCTGGGCGGGACCCGGCGTCCGGCTCGGTGGCCGTTGTGTCCGTGCTCGACGGCGCACCAGGTCGCCTCCATGCCGATCGTGACCAGCCGCACCCCAACGGCGAACTCGCGCTCGGCCAAGGCAAGGCCCAGCGCGGCCAAGCGGCCGCTCGCTGGCCGCTACTGGCCGTTCTCGGTGTTCAGGCCGCCTTGTCGCTCAGGCTCGTCTGGTCGAATACGGCGTTTCAGGACGAGGCGCTGTACCTGCGGGCAGGGCACCTGGAATGGGCCCACTGGTTGCACGGGGCCCAGATTCCCGACTTCCCTTCGTACTTCTCCGGGGCGCCCGTCCTCTACCCGCCGCTTGGGGCGCTGGCCGACAGCGTCGGGGGCCTGGCTGCAGCGCGCATCCTGTCACTGGGCTTCATGCTCGCGGTCACGGCACTGCTGTGGACGACGACGAGACGCCTCTTCGGGCAGCGCGCGGCGCTGCTGGCCGCGGGACTGTTCGCGACCCTGGCCGGGACGCAGTTCCTTGGCGCTTTCGCCACATACGACTCGCTGGCGCTCTTCCTGCTCGCGCTGGCCGCCTGGCTCGCGGTCCGCTCGGCTGACTGCCAGCCAATGGCTCGGACCACTCTGCTCGTCCTCTGCGGCATGACCATGGCCGTTGCCGATGCCGTGAAATACGCGACCGCCGTGCTTGCCCCCGTCGTCTTCGTCGTTGCCGCACTGGCAGTAGCGAGGCGCCACCGCGGCGTAGCCGCCGCGCTGGCAGCGCTTACCGTGCTCTGTTCATGGCTGTCACTCATCGTCGTCGCCGTTGTCGTCGGAGGTCACCAGTACTGGCTGGGCATCACAACGAGCACGCTGGACCGGCCGCCCTCGAACGTCTCCGCGGACGTCATCCTCCAGCGCTCGTACGTGTGGACGGGCCTGATACTCCTGCTTGCCGTGCTCGGTGCGCTGCTGGCTATCCGCAGCAAGGAGCGCGGTCGGTTCATCCCCGCCGTGCTCGCAGCCGCGGCGCTGGTCATCCCGGCCGAGCAGGCCCGGCTGCATACAACCGTCAGCCTGCAGAAGCACGTGGTGTTCGGCGCGTGGTTCGCGGCGATCGCGGCCGGATACGCGATGGCGCGCCTCAGCCGGGTTGATCCCGGCCGCGGCTGGGCGCCGGTGATGGCGCTCCCAATAGCTGCGTCAACACTGTTCGGCTCGATCGGGCAGGCCGACGGGCTCTACCGGGTCTGGCCGAACTCGGCGAATGTCATCAGCGTGCTGCGCTCGGCGGTTCGGTCGCACCCAGGCAACTACCTGGCGGAAGACTACGACGTCGAAGCCTATTACCTGAGAAGCCAGGTTCCGTGGCAGCACTGGTCAAGCACTTATTACTTCCGTTATCCGGGCGTGGGCACAGGCGCATCCGCCTACCGGGCCGCGATCAGCAAGCATTACTTCTCGCTGATCATCCTGGACTTCGGGGACACCGCCGGGACAGACCGGGAAGTCGTCTCGGACATGGACCGCGCTGGCGGCTACCACGTCCTGGCCAAGGCTGGCGCGTTCACCGTCTTTGCCTCGCAAGCACCCACGCGGTCCGCGCTGGCCGGGAGGTCCCGTGATAGCCGCTGACCCGGCCGGTGCGGTGGTGCGGGAGTACCTGCCACAACCGCCGGACGACCGGAAGAAGTACGAGTACTTCGGCAAGGCGCGCCGCTGGGTGTTTGCCTGGCTGCTCATCGCGGCCGCCGGGATCCTCTACGGCTACGTGCACGTGGCCGAGCACGCCTGGCTGGTCGCGCCGCTGATGTGGCTGCTGCTCATGGTCATGGTGCCGCCCGTTGTGGTCAATTTCTGGCTGCGAACCGGACGGCCGCGGCTGACCCTGGCCGAGCACGAGGCGGCCGTGGCCGGTTACCACGAATCCGGCGAGACGATAGATGTGTTCCTGCCCAGTTGCGGGGAGTCGCTGGCCCTGCTCAATAACACGTTCGGTTATGTCAGCCAGCTCCAGTGGGGCGGCACCAAGACGGTATACGCGCTTGACGACTCGGCCAGGGAGCAGGTGCGGGACCTGGCCCACCGGTATGGCTTCCGCTACATCGTGCGGTCCAAGCCAGGCGAGATGAAGAAGGCCGGCAACCTGCTGCACGCGCTCGGCGTGAGCGACGGTGACTTCATCGTTGTCATCGACGCCGATTTCGCGGTGCGCCCGGACTTCCTGTGGGAGACGATGCCGTACTTTGCCGACCCTAAGGTCGGCATTGTCCAGACCGCGCAGTGCTTCGATGTCACCGGCAAGTCGTTTTCGTATATCCAGCGCTACGCCGGGACCCTGCAGGAGATCTTCTTCCGCTTCATCCAGCCGGCCAGGGATCGCTACAAGGCTGCGATTTGCGCGGGAACCAACCTGGTCTACCGGCGCGCCGCCGTCGTAGCGGCCGGCGGCTTCGCTCAGGTGCCGATCGGCGAGGACGTGCATACCGGCGTGAAGCTATGGTGGGCCGGTTACGAGACCCGCTACCTGCCACTCTGCCTGGCCAGAGGAGTGGCGCCGACGGACTTCCCCTCGCTGGCGAATCAGCAGGCTCGGTGGTGCCGTTCGTCGATGCTGCTCATGGTCGAGAAGCACTTCGTGCAGACGCCGTTCACCTGGCAGCAGCGCGCCGCCTTCTGGGCGGCCTTCCTCTACTACATGTCGTCGGCCGCGCTGTTGCTCACTGGGCCCTTCCCGACGCTGACGATGGTCTGGTTCTTCCCAGAGCGCATTTATCCCCATAACTACCTGCCGATAGTGCCAGCACTCGCAGCGACGCTCTTCGCGTTTCCGATGCTGAGCCGGGGCTGGCGGCCGACGATCTACCGGCTGTGCGTCATTAACTCGTGCTGTCACATATACGCCATCTGGTACGCCGTTCGAGGACGCATCGCGGAGTGGATCCCCACGGGCGCCTCACCCGACAGCGGCCAGGTCCCAGTCGTGGTGAACCGGATCTTGTGTACCTGGATCGCGCTCATGCTGCTTCTTCTCTGGTCGGGCCTGGCACTGCGGGTCCGCGAGTACGGCTGGCATCCGTTCTGGGTGACCGAGCTGCTGGCCGGAGTGCAGCTGTACATGCTCGCGCCCTTGCTTACTCCAAGCAAGGGCGTTGGGCGGCGCGGCCAGAACTCACCGGCTGGCCCGACACAAGCCCGCTCGCTCGACGCCGGCCCGCCCGGCGCCGTGACCATCACCACGTTAAAGGAACTCCCCGATGACGCATAGCACCCGGAGTACGCAAAGACGCCCGAGGCGGATCTGGGCCGGCGGAGCAGCAATCATCGCCGCGGCCGCGATCGCGACCGCAGTGACCATCTACAACCGATCGGCCGACGGGCCGGGGCCGCTGCCCGACGATCTCCCGACCACGCCACAGTCCTACCTCGGCGTCTTCGTCGACGGCATTCCGAACTCGTACGCCGGAGTGACGGCGTTCGCGCGGGATACTGACGCCAAGCCGGACATTGTTATGTACTACAGCGGATGGTACGAGCAGTTCCCCGAACATTTTGCAATGACGGCAGCTGACAACGGCGCGGTGCCGCTTGTGCAGATGGACCCGGACGGCATCAGTCTGGCCGCGATCGCGTCAGGACAGTACGACGGTTACCTGAGCGCTTACGCCGAAGCCGTCCGTGCCTACCGCTACCCGGTGATCCTCAGCTTCGGTCATGAAATGAACGGCAGCTGGTATTCCTGGGGGTACCGTCACACATCTCCCCATGTTTTCGTGGCTGCCTGGCAGCACATTGTCACGGTCTTCCGAGCGCTCGGAGCCCGGAACGTAACGTGGCTATGGACCGTCAACATCATGAACGACACGCAGCGCGGCACGATCCCCCGGCCGAATCAGTGGTGGCCCGGCAGCTCCTACGTAACGTGGGTAGGGATCGACGGCTACTACCTCAAGCCATCATGGGCGTTCGCGCCCCTGTTCGGGCCCACGATCGGTGATGTGCGCACGCTTACGAGCGATCCGATACTCATCGCCGAGACCGGTGCGGTGCCCGCCGCCGGGCAGCCCGCGAAGATTACCAACGTATTCGCCGGAATTCGCTCGTACGGGCTGCTCGGATTTGTATGGTTCGACGCGGCGAATAGCGCAGGCAAGAACTTCACCATCAACAGTCCGGCTGCCGTGGCCGCGTTTCGCAAGGGCGCCAGCACCTATGTACGACCTAGCTCCTGAGCGATCAGAAAACCTCGGGAGACCTACGAAAGAAAGCGCTCGAACGGCGTGCCTGACAGGTGCGCAGCCACTTGCTCATAGTTTATGACCGTCTCGCGCAGGTCGTCGCTGGATACCTTGCTGAGGGGAGAGGTCAGGCCACCGGCTGGAACGGACAGGCCCAGGGCCGCGCATACCCTGGCGTCATCCTCACGGGCACTGGCCGTGGCGTAATCCTCGTACCAGATCTCGACGCTCGGCAGGCCCGCGATGCTATTGCGTGCCGCTCTCTCGGCGAGCTCGAGCCTCCGCAGGCGCATTTTAAGTCCGGGCAAGGAGATAACGACCTTGCCGCCTTCAGCGCTGGTGTCTCTGCTATGAAATCGCTGGCTCTTCTCGGCCAATTTGTGGGATACAATGACTTTCAAGTGGTTTCGTCGCAAAGTGTGGACAATCAGCACCCGGTTTGCCTTAAGCCACCTTCGAAGTGCAGGATCCTGAAGCAGCCGGCCAGCCGGAGGCACTAGATAACCAAGTTTCGGCCAGACCGACAGCTGGTTGTACATGACCTTGAAACCAATTGCATCAATGTCACTGGGCAAGGTATCGACATCTGACAGCGAGGCAAGAAAAGCAGCCCGGATATTTGGCAGGACTCTTAGCCCCTGAGCGAGATGGCGCTCTTTTAGCCACTCCCGCAGTGACGGGTTCGAGTCAACCCAGGGGAGGAACACCTCTTCGCGGCAGCAGATGCGGGGGTGACTGTTCAGCTTGCTGGCAAGCAAAGTCGAGCCAGTCCTTTGATGACCGAAGACAATGAACAAGGCTGGACGCTGATCATCTAGCACGGGCGAAGCCCGGCGAATGCGCTCGAAGCTCTGGGGTCTCAATGTTACTGCACGCCCTTCACGACTGAGGGGATTCTACAGTCCAGGTTGAAGGCGCCTGTCCTTTTTCTGGAAGTTTCGGAAGCTGGGCCCTATTGCCCGAGCCGGCCGTGCGGGAGCACAGAACCGGTGGGAAGCGGCCGCACAGGAGGTGACGGCGTGGCATGCTGTCATACGGGTCTTCTGGAATCTTTCCGAGTGATAGAGGGGCCGCCGAACTGCACGCGAGATAGTCCGGTGCCAGCACGCGGTCGTCCAGGGCTATGTACGAGCGAGAGGTCTTCATGGACTCGGTGTCGATAGTTATCTGCGCGTACACCGAGGATCGCTGGACGATCCTGCGCCGCGCCATCGATGTGGTCTTGAAGCAAATTGCTTTCACGGACGAGCTGATCGTAGTCGTGGACCACAATGAGTCGCTCCTCGCGCGGTGCCGCGACGCACTCGACAGCTGCGTCGTCGTTCCGAATCGCCACAGCCGCGGCCTTTCGGGGGCCCGGAACACGGCCCTCGAAAGCGCGCGAGGTTCGATCATCGTCTTTCTCGATGACGATGCTGTTCCGCTTGATGGCTGGCTCGACGCGCTTCGGGCTCCATATATGGATGGGCGCATCTACGGTGTCGGCGGGCGTGCGAGGGCCAGGTGGCGCGCTGGCAAGCCAAGCTGGTTCCCGGACGAATTTCTCTGGGTCGTCGGATGCAGCCATCGCGGACTGCCGTCTGCTGCGCAGCCAGTCCGGAATCTCGTCGGTGCGAACATGTCTTTCCGGAAGGCCGCATTCGATAGCGTTGGCGGGTTTACGGAAACAATGGGCCGTCTAGGTGACAGGCCTCTTGGCTGTGAGGAGACTGAGTTCTCTATTCGACTGACGCAGGCCAACCCGGACGCGGTTCTCCTCTATGACCCAGCCGCCGAGGTGCAGCACCACGTGTCAGAGCAGCGCGAGTCGGTTCGGTATTTTGCCAGGCGCTGCTGGGCGGAGGGACTCTCAAAGGCGGAGGTTGCGCGGCGCGTCGGTCGCGCAAGTGCGTTGAGCGCCGAGCGTGACTATACCTCGCGAGTCTTGCCGAAGGGGATCTGGCAAGGACTTCGTGACAGCTGCACTGGCGATATCTGGGGCGTGGCACGGGCGGCGGCGATCGTGCTAGGCCTCGTCTCGACGACAGCTGGCTATTGCTTCGGCAATCTTCGTCGCCCCTCTTACGACAACGGTAAGGCAACATGAATATCCACGGAGCCGCGTATTGGCGGGCGTAAGGCAATCGTGCCTGGCCGGGCGCTCGGTGTTATGACACTGACCGCAGAATGTCACTGACCTCCCTCACGTCAACGATCCAGGCGGCATGAATGCCGATCACCAGGCCGGCAATCCCGGCCAGGACTCCAAGCAGGATCAGCGGGTCCAGCCGGCGAGGGAACGGCTTCCGGGGAAGCAGGCGCCCGCGTTTCCGCTTGCGTTCGACCCCGAGGGTGACAAGCGTTATCACGGCGGCCCCTGCGGTAAAGCCAGGCCCCGGCATCACGCGCAGCCCGAAGAGCGCTGCTCCGGCCAGCGTCGTAATCGCCATCAGGGCGAGCCCGACGCCGACAGCGCCCATCTCCCGAGCCGCGGACCCTACCCAGGCCAGCCGTCGCCTCAGCGCCAGAATCAACCCGGCGACCACGGCACCGCAGAGCGCGTCGCCTAGCGCGCCGAACCCCATGGAGCGGTCACCGACAAATCCGTCGCGCACCGGGGCCACCCCCAGGCCGGCGGTGGAGTAGATGGTCACCGGCCCGTGATGGTAGACGACTGTCAGCCCCGGTACGTGGGCGAACTTCGTCAGGTTTTCGCTGGTGATGCGTCTGGGCGTCAGCGACTCACCCGGATAGAAGTAAAACCCGTCGTAGGGGAGTGAGTCGGCGAGACGTTGGTCAACGTACAGGTAATTGATGCGCAGTCCGATGACGGTCGCTTTTTGCTGTGGCCCCCACGTGTCCGCGAAGTAGAGCGACGCCGCCTCGAAGCCATGCTGGGGAGCCATGAGGGGCCATAGTCGTGCCTCAGCCGCGAGGAGGTCAGCGGGTATCCGATCGGCCACGATTCGGCTGCCCGCGGGCAGATGGACTGCTGCCCACCGGACCGCAGCCAGCGTCTCGGGATCCTGGGTGCGGGCTTCGGCCGAGACCAGGTACGGGCCCGGCAGTATCTCCCAGTTAGGCCCCGCACCCAGCATGACACCGCCCATGTAGGTGGCCGCGACCAAACCGATCAAGATCACGAGCAGGGTGCGGCTGCCTCGGCGTCCGGCCGGCCGGTTGACCCGGTGCGTGCGCCGCAACGCCAGCGAACATGCCAGTGCTAGCGGGAGGAACAGGAAGGTCGATGACCGGTCACCCAGATCCGCGGCCGTCGGCAGGAAGTGGGCGGCCAACGCGACCGGACACGCCAGGCTTAGGGCACCGAGAAGGGCGAGCAGGCGACTGCGCTGGCGAATTGCCCTCACGAGCAGCACCCAACCGCAGATCAAGGCCGCGCACGTGCAGGAAAGTGCGTAGAAGGTCAGGGCGACGCGTTCCCATTCGGGCGTCGGCGTGCCGGCCGAGCCGCTGAAGACCGCCCGCTCTGCTCCGCCCGAGAGCACGACTCGCGCTTCCTGCACAGTCGCGGTGGCGATCGGCCCGAGGTACACCCGAAGCCGGCTGGCGTTGTAGCCGGTCCAGGCAATGACCGCGATTCCCATCGCCGCTGCCGCCCAGGCGAGCATCTTGCGCTGACCCCGACGGGCGAGCACCGTCCACGCCAGCAGGAAACCCAGGACGATCCAGCTCGTGATGTGGTGAGTTATCACGGTGGCAATCAGCGCGAGGACCGCCGCGCCGAACAGTCCGCGAGCGGCGTTGCCCTCCGCCAGCTGGGCTCGGCGGAGCAGGTAGAGCCCTCCCAGGCCCAGCGTCAGGGCCATCGTCTGGTACGCGAACTGGGAGTTGAAGAAGTAGAACTGCGACGACGTGGCGTAGACGACGACCACGAGAGACGCGCCCCACCGTGATGGAATCACCGTCAGCGCGGCGTGGTAGATCGTCAGGACCAGCAGGAGCCGGCACAACAGGACGACCAGGGATATGGCCAGCATGACCGGCATGCCGGTGAGACGTACAACCGCGCCTGTGAACAGCTCCATACCGGGGTAATACGAACTGATCGGCAGGACCGGGTTAGGCGCGAAGAGGCCGCTACCCCGCAACAGGTTCAGTAGCGTCTGTTCGTGGATGTGCTCATCGAAGCCGCCCAGGACAAGCGGGCTGGACATCCGGTAGATCACAGCCGGGTAAACACCGATGGCGGCGACGGTAAATTCTCTGAGGGCTCTCGACGGTCGTGCCGCCAGCAGCACGGTGATGAAGGTTACGAACGGAGCGAGAATTGCCTCCCAGAACAGGAACAGGCCGAGCGTGGGATGCCGTGGCGCCACGGCCACGGCGAAGCCGTCCAGGCACAGGCCAAGCCCGGCGATCAGGCATACCGTTCCGGCCATGCCCGGTGACAAGCCACGCCTGGTCGAACGGTGGCTGGCCGGGGCTTGGCGAGGACCATCGGGTATCGGACTCGGTGCGCGAACTCGGCCATTAACTGGACTGCCGAAGTGCTGCCACTCTCTGGCTACCTCAGGGGCAGCGACGCCAGCGGCAAGCCGCTCACCCGGAAGCCTCGTGATCTCCCCACGCCCCCGGAATGACCGGTCTCTGGGAAGCGTCATGGGTCCAACCGGTGGCTAGGGCTGAGCGGTGCCAGAGTCGGGATATCCGGGGGCAACGGCGTACGTATTCTATATTGGACCTTGCCAAACCCGGATACTACGCTGGCGGGCGTGGAAGTTGAGTCCACGAGATAAGCCAGGCTTTCTCGGGCCACCGACTCGCCGCCCTGGTTGCGGGGTCTCGCACGGGGCTGTCCGCCGCGACCGTACGGCCTGCCTGGCGAGTACGCGGACTGCGGCCAGTCCGGAGGGAGAACCGCGCGGGCGACTTCGCGTCTTCCCATAATTAAAGCGGATGACTCGTGTTCGACGAACGCCTCACGGTGCACTCGCAATCGGCCGGGAGGCCTTGGGAAGCGTTTCAGCCGGGTAATTAGAGTAGTTTGCCGGTACGCAATGAAAGTCAGGCTCTTCGACATGAGCTCGTATCCGCTGCGAATTTCTCACTAAGGCACCTCCTTCTCGGATACGCGGGCACGGATTGTCCGAATAGTGTAACCCGGCACCTGGTTTAGCGCGCCTAGAGCCGCCTCACCCGCATCAATCGCCATGTCCGTAAAACAGCCGTGACGTTTGGTGCCGGATATTGTGCGAAGGCGAGCCCTGAGCACGACTGTCAACTCCCCATCTCGGGCCCTGAGGGCGCGAGTTCGGCCTTCGCGGGCGGCAGGTTGGACGTGGCGGGCTGCCCGCGATGACTGACCGTGGCCAGGTACGCCTGCGCTAGCTGACTGGCGCATGAATCCCATGTCGGCAGCTCGGCCGGATCGATTTGGGATGGCGCCGACATGGCCTCGACCAGGCTGCGGGCCGCGCTAGCCGCGGGCGCGCCGGCAGCCACCCCGCGAACCCACCCCGCAGACACCAGCTCGCCAATCCCCGCGATGTCGTAGCCGACGACCGGGCGCCCGACGCTCAGCGCCTCCATCACCGCCACCGGATGTGCCTCGTACTCTGACAAGGCCGCGACCACGCTTGACTCGGCCAGGGCCCTGGCCATCGCCTGGCGGTCCGCAGGCGGTATATGCGTGATCGTCACCCGATCGGTGACACCGAGGCGGCGAGCCAGTTCTCGGAGCCTGGTCCCGTATGGGCCCCTCCCGAGCACGATGAGGTGGGCGTCGGGGACCTCGCGCATGACGTGCGGCAGTGCTTCGATGACCCGGTGGTGACCCTTATATCGCTCAAGCCGGCCGCAGGACACAATCCTGCCGGAGACGGCACCAGTCACGGGAAGAGCGGGGGGCAGCGTGCCGCCGTTCCGGATCACCGCCACGGGCTTGCTTCCGAGACGAGCCTGCATGGATAGCGTCTCGGCCTCGAAACGGCTGACTGCGACGAGCGACACTGCGCTCCGCAAGAGCGGCCCGGCCAGCCGCCACTGCGCCGATCGCATCGCGTTCCGATAGCCAAGTGAGTGCCCGCCCGTGTGGAACGTCACCATGTACGGGATACCCGCACGCCGGGCGGCGAGCATAGCCAGAACTGGCACGGCGGTGTGGATACCCTGGCAGTGCACAAGGTCCCAGCGGCCTCGCTGTCCGACGACCGCGGCGATACCTGGCGCGAAATAATAGTCGCGTCCGCGTGGCCAGGCGGGAACGCGCAACACCGTGATGCCTTCGAGGACCTCCCGGCGGGGCAGCCTTCGAGTCCGGTCGGTCGTCAGCACGGTAACGTCGAGTCCCTCGAGTCCAGAGAGCCGCCGCCCGACTTCATAGACGTGCGTCTCGACTCCACCGGTGTCCGGCAGGTAGCGCGCGCACACCATCACGACACGAAAAGGTGTCGCCGGCGAGTCCTTTGCTCGCGAGGCCGCGATCATCGTTCCGCTCACACCCGGCTCCCGGTTCTGCCCATCCGGCGGCCATCCCGGCCGCCCGCCCTTCCACCGGCGGCTGCGGGGGCGACCCGCGCGTAGACAGACTCAAGCCGCTCAGCGACCGCTGAGGCCGTGAACGCGCGGACTCTCTGCTGTGCGCCGACACCGAGCCGGGATCGCAGATCGCCATCGCCAAGCACGCGATCCATCGCTGCCGCGAGCTGGCGGTGGTCTCCGGGCGGCACCAGCAATCCACTCTGCCCGTCGACGATCATGTCGGTTATCCCGCCGACGGAGGTCGTCACCACGGGACGGCCACTCGCCATCGCCTCAAGGACCGTGGTCGGGCATGGATCGGGCCAGGTTGACGGAAGGACCGCGCAGATGCAGCGCCGGAGTGCGGCCAGAACGTCCTTGTGGGGCCATTCCGGATGTACCTTGGCACCGTCGGGGAGCGTTGTCGGGGTGTCGGGCATCCGTCGCCCCACCAGCATCAGGGGCGGACGGTCCACGCCGAGCATTTCGTAGGCGCGCAGCAGCGTCGGCACCCCCTTGTCACTGGAGAGCTCACCGACGAAGAGCAGAAAGGCCTCGCCTGACATGATCCGGGAAGCGCTGCCATCCGGACTCTGGGCAGTAAGCGGTAGCACGGCCGAGTCGAGGATGAAGTTGGGAATGATGCTGCTGGCCGGTCCGCTTGCGATGCGGTTGCCGTCGGCGACGGCACGGCTCACGCTGACCACGTGGTCGATCGCACGGGCTTTCCACGGCCGCATCACGGCTGTCGCGGCGGCGGTCATCGGGCCGATGACCATGCCGTAGTGGCTGGCGGCGCACGGCACGCAGCGCGCGACCGCCGGGCCCTGGCAGGCCGAGCCGCCTCGCATCAGGCGCTTGGTAGCGCACACCTGGCTGTAGTCGTGAAGCGTCAGTACGAGTCCGAACCGCGGCACCGTGGGGGAGTGCCGACGCAGCGCCAGCGCGCTGTTGACGATCCAGTTGTGCGCGTGGATGACTTCTGGCCGCTCCTGCCTGATGATCCGGCCCAGCTCGCGTACGCCCAGTGGATCCGGAACCGGCGGGTGGTGCGGACGGCTGGTCGAGTAGACCCCCGGCAGGCTCATGGCCATCGTGGCGAACCTATGCACGCGCACCCCCGAGGCGAGTACCTCCTCATCGGGCATGCCGGCCACGCGCTGCGTGGCCACCGATACTTCATGGCCGCGCTCGGCGAGGGTGTTCGCAAGATTGAACACGTGCCGCTCTTCGCCGCCGATGTCTGGCGGGAAGAACTGGGCGAGCAGCAGAAGGCGCATCAGTCGGCCTTGTCCGCGGCAGGGACCCCGGGCCGACCGGGGTGACGTCCGGGCCCCACCGGCGATGGGATGATCGACACCGCAGGCGTAGCGAGCGACAGCAGTGCCAGGATGCCCGCTTCCTGCCGCTCGGGCAGGCCGGCGTCAGCCAGAAGCGGAGTCGCGCCGTGGCCGGCAGTTGCCGGTGCTTCGGCTCGCCGGTGGCGGCCACGGCCCATGGCTGCGCGCAACACCGCGGGGCCGATGACCAGGCCTTCGACTAGGTAGACGCCCAGTAGCGCGAGCGACAGCCCTTTGAGACCGCCGGACGCGCCGCCCAGAGCTGCCGCAGTCACTTCGGAGGTTGCCGCGGCCGTCATGACGGCGGCAGCGCGCGGTATGTTGCCCACCGCCCGGCAGACCGCGATGTAGTGGATCTTCGGAATGGCAGGCAGGTAGCCGATCGCCAGCAGGGACAGTGGCAGCGTGGCCGCGTGCGCATAGCGTGCGCCGAAAATGCTCAGGGCTAGGTGGCCGCCCAGGATTAGTGCCGCCATGACCGGCAGGCCGATCAAGAGCGATAGCCGCATGGTGAAACGGAGTTTCGAGGCGATCATGTGAGGATCCGCAGCGGCTACGGCAAAGAGAACCGTCGACAGGGCGCCTGGCACAATGTAGAGGAAGTTGATCAGCATCCAGGCGACATAGAACGCCGCGTTCGCCGACGGTGAGATGATCACGGTCACGAGCACCGGGATCAAGGACCACGGTACCGTTATCGCAATGTTGAGCCAGCTGTGCGCCACCGCGGTCCGGCCAAGACCTCGCAGGACACGCCAGTCGGGCCGCGGCAGGACACGCGTCCCTTTCAGCCGCAGCCAGATCGCGACGGGCACAAGCGACACTGCCGTGCCCGCCACCCACGACGCGGTGATTCCGACACCGTACTGGTTATGCAGGATGACCGCGGCGGCGAACAGGGCTATCAGCTTGGCCACCGCGAATGCCACATTGCGCGCTAGCTGCAGGCCGCCGCGCATCAGGCCGATGGTGGCCTGATCGAACACCAGGCTCGCCCCGGTTACCATCACGCCCGCCGCGAAGAGCGCAGCCTCGCCGGGCGTGCCGCTGATGTGCCAGAAGCGCTCGCTGATGGAGGGGGCTACGACAGCAAAACCCAGCCCGAGGACCATAGACCCCAGAGCGGAGGCCAGGAGCGCGGCCGCAACCAGGCCGGCGCGAGGGCGGCGCCTGGGCAACTCGCCGATGAGCACGGTGCCGAGGCCGAACATGCCAAAGGTGCCGAGTAGCGTCAGAGCCGACACCGCGGCGGACCCGTATCCGACTGCCTGCTGCGTGAACAGCCGGGCCGCCAGCGCCCAGTAGATGAACCCAAGAGCCGAAGCCACGCCTGTCGTTGCGACCAGGCTGCTCGCGTTACTCAGCAGGTCGCGATGCCGCCGCAACGTGACGGTGACACCGGGCTGGGACGAGCGGCTCGGCAAAGAAGTCCGCCGGCCCTGTTCGCTCGCCCCATAGGCCTCAAAGCCGGCTCGCGCGCCCGTCATGGTTCAAGCGCCTTCTCGCCGTCAGCGCTACCGAACTCGTAACCGCGGCTCGGATACCCGGCCAGTGGAGACCAGGCCGTGCTGCGCGCGAGGACTGCGGTCATCGGAACTCAGGTCACAGCTTCGGCTAGGTATCTGACCGCTCACGCAGGATGTGAGCCCTCACCGGGGCGTCCCGTCCGTCGCCGGACGGCTGGTAGGCGCCGTGCCGCGCGAAGCAAGGTAGTCCTCGGGCTCCACCGTTGACGGCTCTTCCATGGCCCGGACGTGCCTGGCCCGCTGTCGTTCTATTATCAGCGTCCGCAGAACGCGGACGCCGTCGCTGAAGGCGCTCAGATTGCTAACCCCATACATCCGTGCGTGCTCGAAGCTAGGCACCTCCATGACAACGAGATTCGCTCTCGCCACCCGAACATGAATGAGTGTCTCAACTTCGAAACCGTCTCCCCAAAGCCGTCCGTCGCCGTGGGCCGACGGCGGAGAGGTGGCATCCAGGCCAAGAGCCGGAAGATGTTCACGCCAGAACACGTTGAAGCCATAGCACAGATCCGAGTAACGCGTGTGATAGCAAAGATTGAAAAGCGCGGTCAGTGCACGGTTACCAAGACTGCGCAGACGCGTTATGTCGGTGCTTCCCCCGCCCTCGGCGAACCGGGTGCCTTTGGCGAAGTCCGCTCCGTCAGTCAGTGCTTTGACAAAGCGCGGTATCTCGGCCGGGTCAGCGGAGCCGTCAGCGTCGATCATGGCAATAATGTCACCGGTAGCTACCGCAAAACCGCAGGCTAGCGCGTTTCCTTTACCGGTTCGGCTCTGCCTGACGACACGCAGGCTTGGCCACGCTTCACGAGCGACTGTGACCGTGCCGTCTACGGAATAGCCGTCTGCCAGTATGACTTCGTGGATGTCTGCAGGCATGCGGCCAAGCACATGAGGAAGGTTGCGGGCTTCGTTGAGAGCCGGTATAACAACAGACACTCGAGGCCGCGGGGTATGGCGGGCTACCCCATCGATCATTGGACCCCCCCAACTCGCTAGCGCAGACGGCCTACATTGAGGCCGTCTTGCGTTTCTTCGAAGTGTTGGCAAACTTCGCCCGGTGTGTTACGAGCGAGCTGTCGGGCAGTGACTTCGGCAGACGCGCGACCGCGCGGTCCGAGCCGGGCGCAGGTAGACAGGATGACGGCATCAACGCAGCGAGCCCTGAGGTACCGGCGGCGACGCTTTGAGCCAGTTTAGTCACTATTGTCAACCCATCTTCTCCGGATGTCTTTGCTTAATAGCAAGCTGCGGCATCTGAAGTCCCTTATCACCACAGGTTCGCCTACTGACGCATATGCCAGAATGCCAGACCGATCAGGGGTTGTCCGGAACTCGCAGAAGTTCACGCCGCCGTCTCAGATAGTGGCGACGGGGCAGGATGCCGCAGGCCGTTGCGAGCGCAGGGCGCAGACTCTCCCGGCTGCGACCCTTCGGGCTGCTCACTGACGGTTTGGTCCCATGTATACGCTATCGAACAGTGATTTAGTAGTACATGCCTGACTCTGGCAAGCTAGGGGAATGTCAAGGCTGGGAACTCGGCACCATGTATGTCTTGACCGCCCGGCGGAACGCGGCCTCGGCCGCCTGGCTGTTTATCCGCCAGTTCTGGTCGGGATACTTGCCGTCGCTATCGAACCAGACAAGCCCTAGCAGCCCGTAAGCGCTGACTCCGGCGAACAAATTACCGATCTTCGCAGGCTGGTCGGCAAAAGTCGCCGCACCGGACTCGGCGATCAGGATCGGGTCACCGGTTATCTCGCGGACCCTGACGATAGTCGGCCCGAACAGAGAAGCGAAGGTCCACCAGGAATTGTAGTAGTAACCGTCAATCCCTACCCAGTTCAC
>JASHOL010000227.1 GCA_030041135.1 Streptosporangiaceae bacterium
ATGTCATCGGCCGGGACCTGATACGCCACGCTAGCTCCTTTGCTGACCTAACTATTCCGTTGCATCAGCCTTACCAAGCCCTCATGCCCGGGCGCAAATCGCCCAGGCAGAATAGCGGCCATGCAGCAGAGCGCACCGGCGCCGGTCGCCGTCCCCGGCCTCACCGACCACCATGCGCACTTGCTTGAGGTGGCCGGCCTCGGGCCTCCGCCCGCAGGGCAGGCCGTGCGTGCCTTCCACGAACGTGTCGCACGGGCGGGCAGCACGCCGATGGACGTCCTCGGCCCGCGGCCGACCGGATCTGGTCTTGCCAGCCGACTGGTCGCCGGGCTGGCTCGGGCGGCGGCCGCGGGGCTAGTCGAGATCACCGAGATGGGCATGCGCGGCTGGGATTACCTCGACGCGCTCATCGCCGCGCAAGCCGCAGCCCCGCTCCCGGTTCGGGTGCGCATCTACGTGGCCAGCGGCTTGGCTGAGAAGGCGAGCCAGGCCGACCTCGACTCCCGCCGGGCTGACTGCGGCCCGTGGTTGCGGCTGGACGGCGTCAAGTTCTACGCCGATGGCTGGCTCGGCCCGCGTACCTGCGCTATGTGCCAGGACTTCGCCGACACCGGCGAGCGCGGGCTGCTGTTCATCGACGCGGCCGCTCTCGCCCGCCGCATCGCACCGCTGGCCGCGCGGGGCTGGCGGATAGCCACGCATGCGATCGGCGACCGAGCGGTGCGGACGGTGCTCGACGCCTACGACCTGGCCTGGGACGACGACCCGGCGGCGACGGCGGCCGCGGCACCGCGCATCGAGCATGCCAGCGTGCTGCCGGCCGACCTGATCGCCCGGATGGCGGCCAGCGGCGTGGTAGCCGGCATCCAGCCCTCGTTTGCCGTGACCGACGCCGGCATCTTGCGCCCGGCTCTCGGACTGCCACGGTCCGCGGAGGCCTACCCATGGTCCGCCCTGGCCGCGGCGGGCGTGCCGATGCTGGCAGGCACCGATTACCCGATCGAGGTGCTCGAGCCGCTGGTCGGCCTGGCCAGGCTCGCGGCCGGGCGGTCGCGCCGGCCGGGGTTCGCCTCGCCCGAGGCCGCGCCTCCGCAAGCGCTGCTGCCGGCCGCCGTCGCGTTCGCGGCCATGAGCGATCCGGCCGCCGGGCAGACACTGCTGACGGCAGACCCGCGTGCGGTGGCACCGGACGACATCGACGAGATCGAGGTCCTCGGCACGAGTGCCGTGCCGTTCTCCGCTTGAGCCCCCCAGGCCGTGCGGGCCAACAGTCGGACGGACCCGACCTCGTTCCGTCCCCAAGCTCTTGCACGCCGCCGCCGAGGGTTAGGGTCCCAGCCGCCGCGCCAGGCCTGGCGAACGACACCGCAGGGCAGTTTGCTGTCGCATGGCCACTGCCTGTGCAGCATCTCAGGTAAACCTGCTGCCGTTCTATCGGCAGCAGGTGGTGCTCTGCTGTCGTTCGCGCTGATGGCCCGTGGCTCCCAGCCGGGTGTCATATACCCTTTTGCGACGTTAAGCCGCAAGGATGTCCCTGGCCTCGACGACGCGGCGGGCAGCCGGGGCGCAAAACCGGCAACGGGGCGGTCACCAGGAGTGAGCCGGTGACCGCCCCGTGACGGGCCTGCCTGCTAGTACCAGCCGGTGGCAAGCTCGTGCTGCCAGGCGGCCAGCGGCGAGCCGTACATCGCCTTGATGTAACGCAGGCCCCAGCGGATCTGGGTGCGCGCGTTGCTCTCCCAGTCGGGACCGGCGCTGGCCATCTTGCTGCCCGGCACGGCCTGCGGAATGCCATACGCCCCCGAATACGGGTTGTCGGCGAACACATTCCAGCCGCTCTCTCGCGACCACAGCAGGTTCAGGTACTTGAACTGCCAGCCGCGCCAGTGGAAGGAGCGCAGCATCCGGCGGGCGATCTGCCTGGGGCTGAGCGGTCTCGCCTTCGCGCGCTTCTTCTTGGTCGCCTTCGCCAAGACGGGCTTCCCGGTGACGCTCGCGGCCGGCTTACGCGCTAGCACCACGGTGAACGCATCGAGTGCGGCGCGGTCGTGGCGGGAAGCCAGCAGCGGAGCGCCATCGGCGATGGCGAGGTGCGGGGCTGCCCGGCTCAGGGAGTACGACTGCCGGGCGGTGGCGGCGGGCTGGGCCGCTGCGCCTGCTGACCAGAGGCTGATCGCTCCGGCCGCGGCGGCGACGGTTCCTAGGGCCGTCACCGCGATAGTGATCTTCTTCTTACGGGGGTTAGGTGTCCTGAAGGCGGACAACTGGAGCCTTCTGTCGGGCGCGCAACTCGCGCGCTCGGCTTTCACCCAGTGCACTTCCGCGGTGGGGTTCCGGGTTGGCGGCGCACGGACCTCGTCGCGGGGACACGGCGACGGTGGCCGCTCGACGGCGGCCGTCACGCACGCAGGGTGCTATCGAGGAGTTACTCTGCCGTAACTTGGGCCGCCATGTAAGGCGAAATTGGTATTACAACGGTATGAGATAAATCACATTTACCGTTATGTAATACACGGGTTTGCGTATGATAATGCGCCGACTCGAATGGCTTTAGCCGACTGTCGGCCTACCCAGCGCCCTGAAGGGCCAGGCAGGCGCAGGCGGAACAGTACCGAGCCTGCGGCTGCCTGGCCAGCAGCGCCGCGGAGATCGGCTGGCGGCACTGCTCACACCGGCCGTACTGGCCGTTAGATAGCCGGTCCAAAGCCGCCTCGATATCGGCCAGTGCCTGCCGCTCGGCGACCGTGCGGCGGGCCAGCAGCTCGGCCCGGCGGACCGCGCCAAGCTGGGACGTGGGCGAACCGTCCCTGGCTTGCTGCGCGGCGTCATGGTAGGCAAGTGAAAGCTCGGTCACTTGCTCAAGCCGTGCCCGCCACCGGCTCTCCAGCTGTGCCCGGCGCTGTGCCAGGTCGACGGAGGCCCGCCGCGATGCCCCCGCGGAGACGCGCTGTGACGGCGGGGCGGAAACACGCTGAGGCGACGGGGCGGAAACGCGCTGAGGCGGCGGGGCGGGGACTCGCTGAGGCGGCCGCGCGGCTGCCCGCCCGATGGCCGGTCCAGGCTTCGTGCTGGTGACGCTGGACATCGGGCTCCCTTCTCGGCAACCGCGCGGCCGCCCCGCTTCCCTGCACCCAAGGATCAGCACAGCATGCTTTCCTGCACATCAGCTGAGTAGGGCTCGACCAGATGCTCTGAATTGGCCGGGCCTCGTGCTATCTGAGCGCCCGTGCTGGCCGAGCGCCCGTGCTGCCTAAGCGCCCGTGCTGGCCGAGAACCCGCCACAGCTCGACCTCAGCGGCCGCAAAGACGGCTATACAGCCCGCCATGGCGGCAGATCGGCAGCAGGCGGCCACACGGCCCGGCCAGGCTGCTCAACCTCCTCGACGGAATCACGGCAGGGCCGGGCCTAGCCCGACTGTCAGGACATAGCCGTCTTTGCATCTAACTCTTGTCGCGCCGCCCTGACCATTTAGCGGCAAATTAGGCGAGTACCCAGCATTTCATGAGGCAGCGGGCGTCGCCTGCCGTCGGCTAAACCTTTTTTTCCGACGTCCGAGTGGCCGCTCGGCCTGGGAGGTAGCCGGTGAGCAAGGGAAATGCGCGACCGTGGTCGCTGCCTAACTCGGCCTCCCCGCTAAGTCGGCCGGACCGTGACACGCCGGCGCGCCCGATGGTGTTTGATAGAGGTGGTTGCATTCGTATTTTGCGTACGCGGCGCGTGTCCCAGGTCGGCCTAGGTATCGGCCGGAAGAGGGGCGCGATGTCGTGGCGACCCAGGATCCTCGTCCGTGGATCCCGGAGATCACCCAGTAGGAGAAGGCACATGCCTCAGGGCACCGTGAAGTGGTTCAACGCAGACAAGGGTTATGGATTCATCGCCCCGGATGACGGCAGCGCCGACGTCTTCGTGCACCACTCCGCGATTCAGATTGACGGCTTCCGCAGCCTGCAGGAAAACCAGCGGGTCGAGTTCACCTCCGGCCAGGGCGCCAAAGGCCCACAGGCTGAGCAGGTCCGTCCGCTCTAACAAGGCCCGGCCGAGTCGGCCGGTCACAGCACGCATAGCTTCGAGCTAGCGCACAGCGGCAGAGGCGGCTCCTCATGGGGCCGCCTCTTCCGTTGCTCGAATCCACTGGCGCCGCAAGGGCTGGCTCCCCGCAGAACCTCCTCCCCTGTCCTGAAATTCAGTGACTCGTCCCAAAATCTGAAAATCTGCGAACCGCGCCTAACCGGGAAGAAGTCGCGCAGCGTCTTCACGACTTAATGAAATTGCTGTTAGTGATGAGAAGCGGCGAATACCGGTGCGCAGCGGTATTACTTGCGTCATTACGTTTCGGTTGCCAGCGACGTATTGGGATCTAGGTGGGCTTGCCGCGAAAAAGTGAATCTCTCGGCAAAGTTCGCTATCTGCGTATCCTCCGTATGCCTGCGACCGATTACGGCGAAGAGTCCGCGTTATTAGCAAAATCGGCCTGCCCGAGCGCCGTTTTAAGAAGCGCGTCATCGCTCTGTGGCGTCTTTCGGGTGGTTCCTGTTCCGAGCCGCTTGTCTCGGTCACGGACTGTGATCGTGGCGCGATGCGGCGGGGCCGGTGTCGCGTGGCCGTAAGGCGCTTAGCGCGCGCTCGGGGCGGTCGTCAGTGATGCCGGCCAGGCTGACGTGGCGGCCGATGAGCATGCTGGTGAGCCCGGTGTAAGCACGGCCACCTGCGCTCGCGCCGGCCACCGGGTATCGTCGCGCCCGTCGGGCGGCATCCGGCCGCTCCCGACGCTCCCGGCGAGAGGCACCCATGACCCGACCACTGCTCAACAGCGCCCTTGCGGACATGGGCACGACCATTTTCGCCGAGATGTCGGCGCTCGCGGTTGAGACCGGCTCGATCAACCTCGGGCAGGGATTCCCGGATACCGACGGCCCGCCCGAGATTGCGACCGCGGCAGCCGAAGCCGTCCTCGCTGGTCGCGGCAACCAGTACCCGCCCGGACCCGGAGTTCCCGAACTGCGGCAGGCCATTGCCGCGCACCAGAAGCGGTTTTACGGCCTGGACGTCGACCCGGACACCGAGGTACTGGTCACCGCCGGCGCCACCGAGGCAATCGCTGCCGCCATGCTGGCGCTGCTCGAACCCGGCGACGAGGTCATCGCCCTCGAGCCTTACTACGACTCGTACGCGGCCTGCATCGCCATGGCCGGGGCCCGGCGTGTTCCCATTACGCTGCGTGCCCCGGACTTCCGGCCTGATCTGGACGCGATGCGCGACGCCGTCACCAGCCGGACCCGGCTGATCCTGCTGAACTCGCCGCACAACCCGACTGGCATGGTCGCGACCAGGGACGAGCTGACCCAGATCGCGAACCTCGCGGTCGATCGCGATCTCCTCGTGGTCACCGACGAGGTCTATGAGCACGTCGTCTTCGACGGCTTGCACGTCCCGATTGCGAGCCTGCCCGGCATGCGGGACCGGACGGTCAGCATCAGCTCGGCGGGCAAGACGTTCTCGTTTACCGGCTGGAAGGTGGGGTGGGTAACGGGGTCCGCCCCGCTCGTCACGGCCGTGCGGACGGCCAAGCAGTTCCTCACATACGTGAGCAGCGGCCCGTTCCAGTACGCCATCGCCGCCGGGCTCGCGCTGCCTGACGTGTTTTACGCCGAGCTGGCCGCGGACCTGCGACGCAGGCGGGACCTGCTCGCCGCCGGGCTCGCCGATGCCGGGTTCGAGGTATTCACCCCGCAGGGGACGTACTTCATCACGACCGACGTCGCCGGGCTCAGCGCGGCGGGCGGCCTGGAGTTCTGCCGTGAGCTGCCGCGTCGGTGCGGCGTCGTGGCCGTTCCGAACGCGGTCTTCTACGACGACAAGCTGGCCGGGCGCAGCCAGGTGCGCTTTGCCTTCTGCAAGCGCGACCAGGTCCTGGCCGATGCCGCGGCCCGGCTGCGCACGCTGCGACCTACGTGACAGACTGACCAGTCCGCAGCCCGCCAGGGACAGGACCTGGCCGGCGCCACCAGCCCGGACCCGGCAGTCCCGACCCGGCAGTCCCGACCCGGCAGTCCCGACCCGGCAGTCCGGTCCCGGCAGTCCGGGCCCGGCAGTCCGGTCCCGGCAGTCCGGGCCCGGCAGTCGGGGCCCGGGCTGGTCACTAGGATGGTCGGTGCTCCAGCAGTCTCCACACGGGAGGAACGCAGTGACCCCCGCTCAGAACGGCAGCCAGGCGGCTGGCCCGCAGGCCGAGGTCTACCAGGCACCCCGGCAAGACAAGCCGTGGGGCCACGAGATCATCTTCGCCGCCAGGGACGGCAGCTACGTCGGCAAGATCATCCATGTTACGGCCGGCCACTCCCTGAGCCTGCAGTACCACGTCAGCAAGGATGAGACCAGCACCGTGTTGTCAGGCGCGGCCGTCATCGAGTACGGCCCGGCGGCCGACGCGCTGACCAGCCAGCACTTCGGTCAGGGCGACACGATCCACCTGCCGCCGGGTGCGGTGCACAGGATCACGGCGATCACCGACCTCACGTTCGCCGAGGTCTCGACCGCTGACCCAGGCTGGCGGGAGGACGTCGTGAGGCTTGAGGACAAGTACGGCCGGGCGGGGTCTACAGCGCCCTAAGGGCTACCGGTGCCGCCACTGCCGATAGACCGCGCTGCGGAGGACCCGGAAATCGCGGAACGGCAGTTAGCAACGCCCGCTCCGCACGGGGTCCGTCATGACGCACGAGCGTCCAGGACGCGGAAGATCTGCACCCACTGATCCGGGCTGACGAACGCGACGACCGTCTTCCGCTCGACGCCCGCTGCCGCGCACGCCTCGGCAACGCTGTCTGCCGGATACGTCCGGCGCAGCGAGGCCTGAACCGAGCCGCCGACGCCGCTGAACCCGGTCTGCACCATCCGGCGGTAGGCGGCCATCAGCGCCGGGCTGACGAGCGGCTCGGTTCTGCGCTCCAGGTGCAGGATGCCCGCATCCACGCGTGGCACCGGCCGGAATTGAGTCCGCGGCATCCGGCCTCGTAGCTCCCACTTGACCTGCGGCCAGCTGCTGACGGTGAGCTGGCTCCAGCGCCCGAAGCCGCCAGTGCGCTTGCGCGCGTACTCCAGCTGGGTGATGAGCGTGGCCGACCTCATCCGCGCGGCCCGCAGGCACCAGTCGATGATCGGCGACGTCAGCGAGAACGGCGCGTTCCCGACAACCTGGAACGCGCGGGACGGCGGACGCGCCGACAGGAAGTCGCCGACGATCACCTTAACGTTGTCATGCCCCCGGACTCGCGCCCGCAGCCGGTCGGTCAGGTTCTCGTCGATCTCGTAGGCGATCACCTGGCGGCACATGGTGGCCAGCCGCGCGGTCAGGATCCCTTCGCCTGCGCCCGCTTCGACGCATACCCCTTCCGGATCTAGGCTGACCGCGCGCAGGAACTGGCGTGCGGCCTCCGGACCGCGCAGGTAGTTCTGGGATAGTTCGCGTCGGCGCCGGCCGGCGTCACCGTGCGCGGCTGTGATGCGGGCGCCCGCTGACGCAGCTCCCGGCCGGCTCCCTCGCACCATCGCTCCAGCCTAACCAGCCGTCCGCCCACGGCCGGTACCCTGTCAGCGCACCTGCGCGGGAAGGACCTGACCCGATGCGATACGCGGCCCTGCTGCGAGCCGTCAACCTGGTGAAGCGCAACCGCATCGCCATGGCTGACCTGCGGCGCATCCTCGCCGAGCTTGGCTATGCGGATGCCAAAACCCATCTTCAGAGCGGGAACGCGGTGTTCACCAGCAATCTGCCGGCCGTCGAGCTGGAGTGCCACATCGGCGCCGCCCTAGCCGAGCACGCCGGGCTGCAGTGCGCGGTGATGGTCAGGTCCGGTGCCGAGCTTGCGGCAGTGCTGGCGGCGAATCCGCTCGGCCGCGAGCCGGAGAAGCCATCCTTGTACTTCGTGTCGTTTCTCGCCGCCGAGCCCGACCCGGCCGCGGTCGCGGCTCTCGCGACCCTCGACGTCAGTCCAGACCGGGCCTGGATTGTCGGACGCGAGGCTTACCTCTGGTGCCCGAATGGGACGCCTCGCAGCAAGCTGGCCGGCCCGTTCGTCGAGAAGCAACTCGGTGTCGCCGGCACCGCCCGCAACTGGAATACCGTCAGCAAGCTCGCCGCGCTGACCGCGGACTGACCCGTCCGGACGCCGCCGGCTGGCTCACTCGCCTTCGTAACGACGCAGCCGCTTCGTCTCAGCCCTGCGCTGCTTGTCCGCGAGCCGGCGTTCGACCGAACCGCGAGTCGGCCTGGTAGGCCGCCGAGCCTTTGGCGGCGGCGCGGTGGCATCGGTCAGCAGCGCGCTGAGCCGTTCCGCAGCGGCCTCCCGGTTCCGCAGTTGCGAGCGGTACTCCGAGGCCGCGACCGTGATGACGCCGGCCGACAGGCGGCCGGCCAGCACCCGGAGCGCTCGTTCCTTGAGCACCGGCGGCAGCGCGCCGGTTGCGCCCAAGTCGAACGAGAGCTCAGCCTGGCTGTCGGTGGTATTAACCGACTGCCCGCCAGGCCCTTGCGACCGGGAGAAGCGCCACGACAGCTCGTCGGGCGGAATCGTGATGCCGCGCACCACAACGTCGAGGCTCATAGCGCCCCGATCCAGGGGTGACCGGGATGTATCCGGTCCAGCATCCCCCGCAGCCAGTCGCGCTCGTCCGCAGTCAGCAGCGGCAGCATGGCCCGGAAGTCGGCCTCGTCCTTCGGCCGCGTCGCCTTCGCCTTGAACAGCAGCACGACTTCCGGCGTCAGGTACCGAATGCCGGCCCGATCGCGCCGGATGACGCGCTCGTAGGGCAGCTGGATGTCCTCGTCGCGACGGCAGACCCACTGGCCATTCCTGGACGGCTCGCGAAACACGTCCAGGCGGTACACCCGGCGCGCAGGCGGGCCCGCAACGAGTTCACTCACCCAGGTCTGGTGCATGGTCGTGAACGCCGGCCCGTCAATCGGCCAGAGCTTTCCGTCTCCGGCTACCTCGAGTTCGTATCCAGCCAGCGCCTCGCGGACCTGGCCGAAGGCCGCGCCGGGTATCGCGATCTCCAGGTCCTCATGCGGGCGGCTTTGCTCGCCTCGGTGCAGGTCAAGGGCCCAGCCGGCCGCCACGCACCACGGTGCGGTCACGCTGCGCAGCTTGCTGGTCACCTCCTCAGGTCGCCACGGCTCCCAGGGCAAGTCCGGCTCGTGTCCTTGGCTGTCGCCGGGCACGGTCCCGTCGGAGGGCGGCATGAAGCCTGCCTATCACAGCCTCCGCGCCGCTGGAACGAGCGGTCGCGGCCGTCGGCCCGTAGGCTGACCGACGGAAGGAGCCGCGATGACCCCGGTGCGACCCGCGTTCGAAGCGGCGGCGGAGTTCGCTGTCGACCTCCTCGGCGATCCCGCGGTTGCCCGCCACTGGGCCGAGCCGAGCGCACTGGCCGAGATGACCGTCGGGGCCCTGGCCGCGCACCTCGCGCGGCAGATATTCAACGTGAACCGGGCTCTTGCCGAGCCCGCGGGCCCCGAGCCGCCCATCGCGCTGCTCTGACCTGCAGCGTCAGGCTGCCCGACGTGCGGTTGCCCGAATCCGTGGCCGACATCGCCACCGGGCTTCTGGTCCGGCTGGCGGTCCGCAGGCACGGCCAGGCGGCCGTGCTGCGGGCGCTGAGCCGTTCGGAGCGCGCACCGTGCTCGATCGCCGCTTTCTGACCGTCTGAGCTGTGTCCGGGTCGCCTGGAGATACTCTCCGTAGCTGAAATTTTACATTCTGCTATCTCCCGGGCGCCGATCGGGGAACAATACGTCCACCCAGCTACCAGGGAGGACGCATGAAGGGCTCGGGGCTGACCGCCGTGGCGCTTCCGGCAGCCTGGACGATCGCCGCCTGTGGCTGTCTGTCGCTGAGCGCATGCTCGGGGACAGCGCCAGGCGCACAGCCAGATGCGACTACCAGCAGTCCCGCGATCTCGCCAGCTACGCGGAAATTCTGCCAGCAGATCGACAACGTGCTCGAGAGCATCGACAGCCATGGCCTCACGCACACCATGACGCTGGCCTACGCCCGGACTGATGTGGACGGCGTGCTGAAGGCGGTCATCACCGACTTCAAAACGCTCGAGCCCGACGTACCGAGAGTGCTGAGAAGGTCGGTCCGCGACGTCGTCGCCGAATTCCGGGCGTTCAAGCGGAAGTCGGACAGGGCCACATCGATCAGTCAGCTCATGGCCGACAGCACCCAAGCGAGCCCAGTGCAGTCACGTTCCTACCTGAGCGTGCTGGCCTACGCGGGCAGGGCGTGCTAGTCGCCCGACGGTCACGGCCCGGCCCCAACCGAGCACGACCACGGCATGTCTCATCGTGCTTGCGAGGTTGCGCGCGGGAACCAAGTTACGGCCAGGCCATGGCTCTGAGCCGTCAGGATTGGTAGCGTCACCTGTGCTCAGCAGGCCCGAGTCTCGGGCCCAGGCGCGGCCGGGAGAGGGTCATGAAGGGCTTCAAGAAATTCCTGATGCAGGGCAACTTCGTCACCCTGGCCGTCGCGGTTGTGATCGGCGTGGCGCTCAACGCGGTCGTGCAGGCGCTGGTTTCCGATCTCATCACGCCGCTCATCACCGCGGCCGGCGGCGGCAAGGTGAACTTCGGCAGTCTAAAGGTCACGGTGGGCGGCAGCGTATTCGCCTACGGCGCGGTCCTGAACGCGCTGCTGTCGTTTTTCGTCATCGCCGCAGTTGTCTACTACCTGCTGGTCGCGCCGAGCAACCGGCTGACTGCGCTTGCCAACCGCAACAAGGCGGCGACCACCCGCGAGTGCCCTGAGTGCCTCAGCACGATCCCGGTCGGCGCCAAGCGGTGCATGTACTGCACGGCGGAGGTCGCGCCGGCGACGCTCACCGACGTCCCGCAGCAACGCCGGCCTGGCCGCCATCATTTGGCCTCCGAGTAGCAGTTCACGACCGCGGTTGTCATCGGGAAGGTGACCTCGGTCGGGCCGAAGACCAGCCGGGTAGCAGTCGCCGCAGCCATCGAGACGGCGGCGGCGACCTCGTCGGCCTGACTGGCCGGGCAATGCACGACGACCTCATCGTGCTGGAAGAACACCAGTTGCGGCCCCGGTCGGCCGCCCGGCCAGGCGATGTCCGCGGGAGCCAACGCGGCGCCGGGGTCGCCTGGCCGGGCCAGGATCGTGCGCAGCGTCGCGAGCAATACCAGGGCCCAGTCGGCCGCGCTGGCCTGAACAACGAAGTTGCGCGTGAACCTGCCCCTGGCTCGTGACGCCCGGCCCGCGTCGGGATCCCGCTCGTGCCCAGGGTCGCCGGACTCCCCAGTGATCGATAGCCAGGCCGCGGACGGCGGCGGGCAGGTACGGCCGAGAACGGACCGCACCGCCCGGCCCTCCTCGCCCGCGCGGGCCGCCGCCTCGACGAACGCGGATGCTTGCGGGAACCTCCGCCGCAACAGCGCGAGCGAGTGCCCGCCGTCGCCGCCGCCGCCGCCGTACATCGCCGACAGCAGCGCCACCTTGGCCTTGGCCCGGTCCGCGCCGATGGCATCCGCCACTGCGTCGTAGACGTCGCCGCGCGCGGCCGCCGCCGCGAACGCCCGGTCCCCGGCCAGCGCGGCCAGGATCCGCGGCTCGAGCTGCGCGGCGTCAGCGACTACCAGGCTCCAGCCCGGATCAGCGACGACGGCGCGACGCAGGACCCTGGGAATCTGCAGCGCACCGCCGCCGCGCGTGGCCCAGCGCCCGGACACGACGCCGCCGACGATGTACTCGGGCCGGAACCGCCCGCCCGACACCCAAGTGTCTAGCCACGACCAGCCGTTCGCGGTATACAGCCTGGATAGTTCCTTGTAGCGCAGCAGCAGCGGGATCACCGGGTGATCGACGGTCCGCAGCGCCGAGACCCGGGTCGATGGCAGCCGGAGGCCGGCCGCCGACAGCGCGCGCAGCAGCTGAGCGGGCGAGTCCAGGTTCACCGGGCGTACCGCGCCGAGCGCGGCGGAAATTTCGGCCGCCAGCTCGGCCAGCCGGCCGGGCCGTGCCGACGGCCCCGCTGCCGCGGGTGGTCGCGGGCCGAGCAGTTCGGTGAGAAGCTCGTTGTGGATCTCGGCCCGCCATGGCAGCCCGGCCGCCGTCATCTCCGCCGCGACCAGGCCGCCAGCGGACTCGGCCGTGGTAAGCACGCCGAATCTGGGCGTCTGCGGATCGGCGCCGATGCGAGCCTGCTGGCTCGCGTGCACCGCGATCAGGTCGTCAAGCACCGCCCTCGCGGCCTGATCCGCCGGACCGGCCAGGTGCGGGTCGTCGAACAGCCTTGGCGGCCCGTCCGGCTCCGCCAGCAGCAACGAAGCGGGTTCGCTGCGCGGCGGGCGGCCAGTAACCCGGGCGGCCGCCGCAGCCAACCGTGCAGGCTGGTCAGGGGTCTCGTCCCGGCCGAGCAGCAGGGCCTCGGTCAGCTCGATGTCGTGGCAGCGACCGACCCGGACGCCGGCGCGCAGCAGGCGCGGATAGACGAGCGCACTCGACTGCCACACCCAGCGAACCGAAGCAGATCGCTCTCGCTCGGCCACCACGGCGGCCAGGTCGGATACAGTCGCCGGCTGGTCAAGCGGCTCTCCGTTATCGGCAACCGCGCACAGCAGTCCAGCCCGACCAGGACCAGGGACAACCGCTACCCGCACGGGTCAGATTGTGCTGCACGCCGCCGACACTCGCGCGTCTCCGGTCGGCGTGCGGTCCGGATCGCTCGCACCCCCGTATCGGCCGTCGGCTGGTGTACCTCGCCCGGCGGCCGGGCCGGCATGGCTCAGTCACCGCCGGCCTGACGCGGCCGACTCAGCGTGCGAGACAGGGAGCACCGAGGCGCGGTCGGCCGGGTCAGCGGCAAGCGGCTGGCCAGGGACCGGCCGGGAAGCGCCGGCTGAGCCGGCGTGACTCGGCTCCGGTTGGGGCTGGTCGTTAGCGTCCGGCCGCAGATGCGCAGCCGTGACCCGTAACGCCAGATCTTTCAGGCTAGTGTCGGCCCCGCCCGGCAGCCGGGCCGGCGTCGCCGCGGCATCGGCCGACGTCTCAGGCGCCGCGGGCCTTAAGTCCGCTGGCGAGGTGACTAGCGATCCGGACTGAGAAGCGACCTGCGTCGGTGCCTGGATCGCGACCGGAAGCTGCCGGTCGGGGATGGCGCCTGGCGTCTGCTCTAGCTCGGCGAGCTGAGGATGCTCGGGCAGTTCGGCTGGCTCCGCCTGGCCCGGCCCGGCGAGGTCATGACCGTCGAGGACGGCCGCGAGCCGCTCTGCCTCAGACGCCTCCACGCCGAGGACAACCCGCGGCTGCCCCCACGGCTCCTCCACCGAGTAGCCGACATAGCTCGAAACCGGCGGGAGCGGACCCGAGCCGAGGCCATGTCGCCCGCGCCAGCGCATCCACGCTTGCTCCAACGCCGTAGCAGCCTGCTCTGCACGCTGCACCAGGTCCGGGTCACGCATCTGTGCCACCTCCCCCACCACCTGGGGCGCCGCGCATTCCGCCGTCGTGCGGCCCAGGGGATCGCCTGTCACCCCGATGCCCGTACCTGGCAATCGCCACGGCGCACGGACACCATTACTCACCGCCGCCGACCGCCGGGCGTGGCAACAGCTCGTGCGACCAGTATCCGCCGCAGACGAGTGCCGATAGGGGTGATTACGAGAAGTTGTTGAACAGATACTTTCAGTAGGCAGCCGTGCACAGCGGGAACGCGTCGCGACTAGGTGTCGCTGGGCTGAAACGACGGAAAGTGCCGGACTGGCCGGCCAGAAAGCTCCAGGACACGCGGCCGGCTCCTGGCCAGTGCCGCCGGGGACTGGAAGATCCCGTTCCCTGTCTTCAAGGGTTTTTAACGCTTGAGCCTGCGGCTCGCGGTCCCCTGGCCCGTAGCGCCAGGAGGCCGGATCGACCCCGGCAACGTTTGCTGACCGATGCCCATCATCGCATCGACGCGAAGCGCGCCCCCCGATGCGGTGAGCTGGCCGCCGGGGTCGACCCCCCCAACTGCTTGGCAAGTGGCCGCAGGCTGACTAACGCGACTTTGCGCGCCAACCAGTGCCCGGCTTGATGACGCCAGGCCGCGGCCATGCCTCATTCCGAGCGCTGCTGCGGAATGCCCGCAAGAAGTGCGCGAACCTCAGTCTCCCTGTAGCGGCGGTGACCGCCAAGCGTACGGATCGACGTGAGCTTCCCTGCCTTTGCCCAGCGGGTGACTGTTTTCGGGTCAACCCTGAACATGGTCGCGACTTCAGCCGGTGTTAGCAACGGCTCAGCCTCTGGTGTGCGTGCTGACATGTTGACGGCCTCTCCTCCTGGACCGGAACTGCGATCCCTACTTCACTTCTTCTTGCTGTTAGTGGCTTCTGATGAAGCCTGCCTTGGATGTCCCATATAGCCCGCTGAGACCATATTGCCATCACCAGCCGTGACGCGTCGACAACCGGGAGCACAGTTTCTTGTGAGAGTCGCCCTGATGCCCCCGCTGCGATCTGTCACGCTGCGTGATTCTAGCGACACGCAGCGTCGCAACGGGCAGATTCGGAAAAGTCATCCGCGCCTCCCAATCAGATACTTAGCTCAGTTGCCGCCAACGCCCGCCGCACCCCGATTTAGCTGCCGATCTCCTCCAGGTCGGCTGGCCATGGGATACGACTGGAGCTGTAAGCCGCAAACGGCCCACAGCTGCGACTGCACGGCACCCCCTCCTCTCCGGTCGCGCTCCGTAACCACGGGCTGACCGGATCCCTCTGCGACCGTCCCGCGTACCGGGCGGGATGGCCGGATGCGCTCGAACTGTGTTGTTT
>JASHOL010000228.1 GCA_030041135.1 Streptosporangiaceae bacterium
CCGCGGCAAGCAGGCCACTACGGCTGACCCGGCCACTGCTCCCACAGGTCATCACGGTCTTCAACCAGGACGGCGGAATACTGCTCGATCAGCGGCATCAGCCGTCCCTCAAGGTCGTCGGTCCATTCCCGGCTTTCGTAGAAGGCCCGGCTCAACGTGTCCCGGCTCGCTGCGCTCGGGTAGGCGCGCAGCCACACCAGCCCGGCGGGATCCTCCACGGACGGGAACGGGCCGAGCACGCGGATGCCGAGCGCGCGGTGAACGGGAAACGCCAGCTCGCGCATGAGGGCCATCAGCCGCTCGCGCTGGCCGTCCTTGGCTTTGTACGTGCGGACCTCGATGACCGGGCCGCCGTTCGCGTCGTTGTCCATGCCAGCATTGAGGCATGACCGCAAGCCGGACACAAGAGCGCACTTTGGCATCACCGACGCACGCCGAAGAAACCTACCCTCCGCCGCAGCCATGCCCGCTGACCGCCGCCCTGGAGGTCCTGGGCGGCCGCTGGAACCTGATCGTGCTCTACTGGCTCGCCGACGGCACGCGCAGGTTCAGCGACCTGGAGCGGCTCATCCCCGACGTCACCCACAAGATGCTCGCCAGTACGCTGCGCCGACTTGAGTCGGCCGGCGTGGTCGACCGGCGCGTCTATGCCGAGGTGCCGCCGCGCGTCGAGTACTCGCTCAGCGACCATGGTCGCAGCGCCGAGCCGGTTATCGAGGCAGTCCGCCAGTGGGGCCACGTTCGCCTGGAGCACGCGGGGACTACGGGGGGTCGTCTCCCCAGGTAGATCGGGAAGTGCCCGTGGGCGATCCCGCGGCGTGCCGCGGGGATCACTCAAGCGCCCTTGCGCAGGCGGTCGAGCGCCTCGGCCAGGATGGCGGCGCCGTCGGTGTCGTTGCGCCGCTCCTTGACGTAAGCCAGGTGCGTCTTGTACGGCTCGGCATGCGGCGGTGCGGGCGGGTTGTCCTCGTCCTGCCCGGCCGGCAGGCCGCACCTCGGGCAGTCCCAGTACTCGGGGATGGCCGCGTCACAGGCGAAGCTGGGAATAGTCTCGTGCCCGTTGCAGCACCAGAACGAGATGCGCACGCGGGGGGCGGCCTCGCCGCGCTCAGCCTCGCCCATAGGCCCGGCCCCGACCCGGCTGCCGCGAATGGCGTTGCCACTGCTCACTGCTCACCCCTTGCTGAGAACATGCCAATCTTGCAGCAGCCGCACCGGCTGCGACCTCTGGTCGCTTACTTGTCCAGGATCCCGAGTGCGACGATGCTCAGGAACCAGATGATTCCCGTGAAGATCGTTATCCGGTCCAGGTTCCGCTCGACCACCGATGACTGGCCGAGGGAGGACGAGATACCGCCGCCGAACAAGTCGGACAGGCCGCCGCCCTTGCCCTTGTGCAGCAGCACCAGCAGCACCATCAGCAGGCTCGTGATGATGAGGATAACCTCGAACGCGACAGTCACTGCGGTCTCTCACCTCTGGTTAGCGGGCGTGCTCTGATCACGATACCGGCAGATTCCGACGAACTCACCGGGATCCAGGCTCGCGCCTCCGACTAGTGCCCCGTCTATGTCCGGCTCGGCCATGATCGCGGGCATGTTGTCGGCCTTCACTGACCCGCCATACAGGATACGCGCAGTTGCGGCCGTCGCGTCCCCGTGAACGGCGGAAATGCGCCTGCGGACCGCGTGGCAGACCTCCTGGGCGTCCTGTGGCGTCGCGACCTCTCCGGTCCCGATGGCCCAGACCGGCTCGTAGGCCACGACCAGGCCGGCCACCTGGGCGGCATTGAGGCCGTCCAGCCCTCCGTCCAGCTGCTCGAGTACCAGTTCGAGGTAGCCGCCCGCCTGGCGCACCTCAAGTGGCTCTCCGACGCACAAGACCGGGGTCATCGCCCGCTCCAGGATTCGCTTGACCTTGGTGTTGATCAAGGCATCGTCTTCGTGGTGGTACTGGCGCCGCTCGGAGTGCCCGGCCAGGACGAAGCGGCAGCCGAGCTTGGCCAGCATCCGGGCCGAGACCTCCCCCGTGTAGGCGCCGTCCTCGTGCGCCGACACGTCCTGGGCGCCCCACAGCAACTGGAGCCTGTCCCCCTCGATCAGGGTCTGGACGCTGCGCAGGTCGGTGAACGGCGGCAGTACGGCGATGTCGGCGGCCGAGAAGTCCTTGTCGACCAGCGTGAATGCCAGCTTCTGGGTGAGCGCGATCGCCTCGAAGTGGTTGTTGTGCATCTTCCAGTTGCCGGCGACCAGCGGCTTCCTGGCCGGCTTTGGAGTCATTCGAGCGCCTTCAGCCCCGGCAGAGTGGTGCCCTCCAGGTATTCCAGGCTGGCCCCGCCCCCGGTTGAGATGTGGCTGAACTGGTCCTCGGGCACCCCGAGCTTGCGGACGGCGGCGGCCGAGTCGCCGCCGCCGACCACGGTCAGGCCGGGGAGCGCGGCGATCGCCTGCGCCACCTCCTTAGTACCGGTCGAGAAGGCGGGGAACTCGAACACGCCGACCGGCCCGTTCCAGAACACGGTGGCGGCATCGGCCAGCTTGGCCCGGTACAGTGCGCGGGTCGCGGGTCCCATGTCCACGCCCTCCCGGTCGGCCGGGAAGTCGGTCACCGGGTACACCTCATGCTCGGCGTCGGGCGCGAACTCGGCCGCGCCGACAAGGTCCACCGGCAGGACGATCTCGACCCCGCGCTCGGCCGCCTCGGCCAGCACCTTCGTGACCTCGTCGACCTTGTCGGCCTCGAGCAGTGACTTGCCGACCTCGTAACCCTTGGCCTTCAGGAACGTATAGGACATCCCGCCGCCGATGAGAATCCGGTCGGCCTGGCCTAGAAGGTTCCTGATCACCCCGAGCTTGTCCGACGGCTTGGCCCCGCCAAGGACGACCACGTACGGCCTGGCCGGATCACTGGTCAGCCGCTCGAGCACCGCGACCTCGGCCGCGACCAGTTCGCCGGCCGCGTGAGGCAGCAGCGCGGGCACGTCGAACACGCTGGCGTGCTTGCGGTGCAGCGCGCCGAACCCGTCCCCGACGTAGACGTCGGCCAGGTCGGCCAGGCGCCGGGCCAGCTCAGCCCGGACCGCATCGTCCTTGCTGGTCTCGGCCGGCTCGAACCTGACGTTCTCCACCATGGCCACGTCACCGTCGGCCAGCCCGGCCGCGACCTCCCGCGCCGACTCGCCGGCGACGTCGCTAGCCAGCGGCACCGGCTGGCCAAGCAGCTCGCTCAGCCTCTTCGCAACCGGGGCGAGCGACGGGCCGCCGGCGGCGCGCTCGGCATAGTTCGCCCCGGACGGCCGTCCCAGGTGGGCGACAATTAGGACGCGCCCTCCTCGTTCCGATATGTTGCGGATTGTCGGAAGACTGGCCCTAATCCGGCCGTCGTCGGTAATGGTCGTGCCGTCCATTGGCACGTTCAGGTCGGCGCGGAGCAGCACCAACCGGCCGGTCACGTCGAGCGCCTCCGCGGTTTGCAACACGGTGCCCTTCATGCGGGCAGGCTAGCGCCGACCATCGCCGCCAGGTCGGCCAGGCGGCTTGAGTAGCCCCACTCGTTGTCGTACCACCCGATCACCTTGACCTGGTCACCGGAGGCCATCGTCAGGAGCGAGTCGAACGTGCACGAGTACGGCGTCCCGACGATGTCGCACGACACGATCGGGTCGCTCGTGTAGTGCAGGATGCCCTTGAGCGGACCGTCGGCGGCCGCCTTGTAGGCCGAGTTGACCTCCTCGACGGATACGTCACGATCGAGGTTCACGACCAGGTCGGTCACCGACCCGTCCATCACCGGGACGCGCATGGCCAGGCCATCGAGCTTGCCCTTGAGCTCGGGCAGCACGAGCGCGGTCGCCTTCGCGGCGCCGGTGGTGGTCGGGATGATGTTCTGCGCCGCTGCCCTGGCCCGGCGCAGGTCCTTGTGCGGGAAGTCCAGGATGACCTGGTCGTTGGTATAGGCGTGGATCGTGGTCATCAGGCCCTTGCGGATGCCGAAGCTATCCTGCAGGACCTTGGCCAGGGGCGCCACGCAGTTCGTCGTGCAGGACGCGTTCGAGATGACGTTGTGCCTGACCGGGTCGTACTTATCGTCGTTCACGCCCATGACGACCGTTATGTCCTCGCCCTTGGCCGGCGCCGAGATGATCACCTTCTTGGCGCCGGCCGCCAGGTGCTTGGCGGCGTCCGCAGCGCTGGTGAACCGGCCGGTTGACTCGATGACGACGTCGACGCCGAGCTCGCCCCACGGCAGCTGCGCCGGGTCCTTCTCGGCCAGCATCTTGATCTCGTGCCGCCCGACCAGGATCGCACCGTTCTCGGCCCTCACGTCCTCGTCGAGAGTACCCATGACCGTGTCGTACTTGAGCAGGTGCGCGAAGGTCGGCAGGTCACCAAGGTCGTTCGCGGCCACGATCTCGATGCCCGCCTCGGCGGCCTCTCCGGCGTGCACGGCACGCCAGAAGTTGCGGCCGATCCGGCCAAAACCGTTGATCCCCACGCGGACTGTCACTGGAGTGCTCCCTTTCGATCGGTGCTGGTCCCGTCGGGCGGCGCTGCCCTGCCGCCCGAAACCCTACCTGACTAGGGAACCAGCATGTCCGCCGTGAGGCTCGACTCCGTATTCGGTACCCCGAGTTCCATGGCCCGCCGGTCGGCGAGGGCGAGCAGCCGGCGGATACGGCCGGCGATCGCGTCCTTCGTCAGCGCGGGCTCGGCCAGCTGGCCGAGCTCCTCAAGGCTGGCCTGGCGGTGCCTGATGCGCAGTTCCCCGGCGACGATGAGGTGCTCGGGCGCCTCCGAGCCGAGTATCTCCAGCGCACGCTCGACCCGGGCGCCGGCCGCGACGGCGGCCCTCGCGCTGCGGCGCAGGTTCGCGTCGTCGAAGTTCGCCAGCCGGTTCGCGGTCGCCCTGACCTCCCGGCGGATCCGCCGTTCCTCCCACGCCAGCACGCTGTCATGCGCGCCGAGGCGGGTGAGCAGCGCACTGATCGAGTCACCATCCCTGACCACCACGCGGTCGATGCCGCGGACGTCCCTGGCCTTAGCGTGGATCTTGAGCCGGCGCGCGGCCCCGACCATGGCCAGCGCCGCCTCCGGGCCAGGGCAGGTCACCTCCAGCGACATGGACCGGCCCGGCTCGGTCAGGGACCCGTGGGCGAGGAATGCCCCCCGCCAGGCCGACTCGCAGTCGCAAGTGGTGCCGGACACCACCTGCCTGGGCAGGCCGCGGACGGGCCTCCCGTGGTTGTCGACCAGGCCCGTCTGCCTGGCCAGGCTCTCGCCATCGCTGGTCACCCTGACCACGTAGCGGTTGCCCTTGCGCAGGCCGCCGGGCGCGAGCACCACGAGGTCCGATGCGTGGCCGAACACCTCGGCGATGTCCTTGCGCAGCCGCCGGGCGGCCGCGCCTGTATCCAGTTCTGCCTCAACCACGAGCCGGCCGGCTGCCAGGTGCAGGCCGCCCGCGAACCGCAGGACGGTTGACACCTCGGCCTTCCTGCAGCACGGCTTCAGCACACTGACCCGGCTGAGTTCGTCCTTCACCAAGCCGGTCAGCGCCATGGGCCTCACTCCCCCTCAAATATCTGCGCGAATGCACCCGCAAGACGGCGAGGGTCGTGGCGCGGCGAGCCGTCTCCCATGGCCAGGTCCGCCAGCACCAGACGGGCGCCGAGCAACCCGGCGGCCTTCTCGAGTTCCGCCGTTGCACCGCGCGTCGCCTCGCGGTCCGCGAGCACGACGTCCACCGACAGATCCGGCGCGTGATCGGCGAGCACCTCTAGGTGGGCGTGCGGCGAGAAGCCCTCGGTCTCGCCGGGTTGCGGAGCCAGATTCAGCGCAACCAGCCTCCGCGCGCGAGTGCCAACCAGTGCCGTGGCCAGTTCGGGGACCAGCAGGTGCGGCAGCACGCTGGTAAACCACGAGCCGGGCCCGAGCACCACCCAGTCCGCCTCCCCGATTGCCTGCACCGCTTCCGGGCACGCTGGCGGGTTAGCGGGTATCAGTGATATCGACCGTACCCGGCCCTTCGTCGTCGCGCAGGCGACCTGGCCACGAACGGTACTCAGCTCGTCCGGCCTGTCCGGGTCTGCCCCCTCTACTTCCGCGACGATGTCCAGCGGGACCGATGCCATCGGCAGCACCCGTCCGTGCGCGCCGAGGAGCCTGCCGACCCAGTCCAGGCCCTGCACGGTGTCGCCGAGCAGCTCCCAGAGCGCGACGATCAGGACATTCCCCACGGCATGCCCGCCGATCCCCTCCTCTCCGGTGAACCGGTGCTGGATGACCTGGCTCCAGGTAGTGCCCCAGGCGTCGTCGCCGCAGAGGGCGGCCAGCGCCATCCGCAGGTCGCCCGGAGGCAGCACGCCGAACTCGCGCCTGAGCCTGCCGCTTGACCCGCCGTCGTCGGCCACGGTCACGATCGCGGTCAGGTTGCGGGTGACGCGGCGCAGGCCCGACAGCGAGGCGTGCAGGCCGTGGCCGCCGCCGAACGCGACCACGCGCCGATTCAGCGGGCGGCTACTCACGGCCGATGTCCCTGTGCGTCACCTCGATGCCAGGCGAGTCGGTCTCCAGGCGCCTGGCCAGCTCGTCGGCCATCACGACGCTGCGGTGCTTGCCGCCGGTGCAGCCCACGGCGAGCAGCACGTAGTGGCGGCCCGACTTGTCATAGCCGGCCAGCGCGATCCTGACGGCCTGCCCGAACGCGTCAAGGAAGTCCGTGGCCCCCGGCTGGCCGAGCACGTAGTCGATGACCGGCTGGTCCCGCCCGGTCAGCGGGGCTAGCTCGGGAATCCAGTGCGGGTTGGGCAGGAACCGGCAGTCGGCCACCATGTCGGCGTCTAGCGGCAGGCCGTGCTTGTAGCCGAACGACACCACGCTCACCTTCAGCACGGCCTCCGCCTCGGTCGCGAAGGCATCCCGCATCCTGGCCCGCAGCTCGTGCAGGTTCAGCGCGGTGGTGTCGAGCACGAGGTCGGCGTCGGCCCGCAAGCCGGCCAGCAGCTCGCGCTCGGCCGCAATGCCGTCGGTGACCCGGCCGCCTTCCTGCAGCGGGTGCGGCCGCGACACGCTGTCGAACCTCCGTATCAGGGTCTCGTCCGATGCCTCGAGGAAGACGACGTAGGGCCGCACGCCGCGCGCGTTCAGCTCGCCGATCGCCGACTTCAGGTCGGTCGAGAAGGCCCGGCTGCGGATGTCGACTACCGCAGCGAGCCGCGGCACCGTTCCGCCGGCCCGCAGCGCCAGGTCGGCCATCGTCGGCAGCAGGCCGGCCGGCATGTTATCGGCGACGAACCAGTCCAGGTCCTCCAGTGACTTGGCCGCCGTGCTCCGGCCGGCGCCGGACAACCCGGTGATGATGACGATCTCCTGGGTAGTCCCCTCACCGGTCACGCTCCGCCCCCTCATTGCCTGCCAGCTGCCCGCTGCCGTTGTCCGGATGCAGCGCCGCATATACGGCATGCGCCGTTACCTGCCCGAACCCAGGCGTCTGCGCGATCTGCTCCTCCGTCGCCGCCGTCAGTTTCCGCAGCGAGCCGAACTGCCGCAGCAGCGTAGCCCGCCGCGCCGGACCGAGGCCGGGAACCGTGTCCAGCTCGCTTGCGGTCAGCGCCGCCGCCCGCTTCGCCCGGTGGTAGGTGATCGCGAATCGGTGGGCCTCGTCCCTCACCCGCTGCAGCAGGTACAGCCCTTCGCTGCTGCGCGGCAGGATCACGGGCTCGTCCTCGCCCGGTAGCCAGACCTCCTCAAGCCGCTTGGCCAGGCCGCACACCGCCACGTCGACCACGCCG
Source organism: Streptosporangiaceae bacterium (assembly GCA_030041135.1). Taxonomy (GTDB): domain Bacteria; phylum Actinomycetota; class Actinomycetes; order Streptosporangiales; family Streptosporangiaceae; genus JAJYUU01. The sequence continues at coordinate 7,790 of JASHOL010000228.1, forward strand.
AGCTCGTCGAGCGCCCGGACCGCCGCGGCCACCTGCGCGGGCCCTCCGTCGATCACGACCAGGTTCGGCGGATAGGCGAACTTCCGCCGCGCCTCGGGCACGCCGATCGCCTCGGGATCGGTCTCCGGCGCGAAGCCCGCGGACTGCTCGTCCAGGTACCGCCGGAACCGGCGGCTGATCACCTCGTGGATCGCGGCAACGTCGTCGGACCCGTCGACGCCCTTGATCGCGAACCGGCGGTACTCGGACTTGCGGGCCATACCATCCTCGAATACGACCATGGACGCCACGACGTGCGTGCCCTGGAGGTTCGAGACGTCGTAGCTCTCGATCCGCAGCGGCGCCTCATCGAGGCCCAGCGCCTCCTGGATTTCGTGCATGGCCACGCTGCGGGTGGTCAGGTCGCTCGCGCGGCGCATCTTGTGCAGCGCCAGCGACTCCGAGGCATTACGCGCCACGGTCTCCAGCAGCGCCTTCTTGTCGCCGCGCTGCGGCACCCGGATGCTGACCCGGCTCCCGCGCCGGCCGGCCAGCCACTCCTCCAGCGACTCCGCGTCCGGCGGCAGCTCAGGCACGAGCACCTCCCGCGGAATTGCCGCCCGTCGCTCGGCCTCGCTGGCCTCTCCCGCGCCCTCCCCCCGGCGCGAGGATCCCTCGCCGCGCAGGACCGGGTCGTCTCCGTAGACCTGGCCGAGGAAGTGCTCAACCAGCTCGCCGGTATGGACGTCCTCGACCTTGTCCACGACCCAGCCGCGCTGGCCGCGGACCCGCCCGCCGCGCACATAGAACACCTGCACGGCCGCCTCGAGCTGGTCCTCGGCCAGCGCGATCACGTCGCAGTCGGTGCCGTCGGGCAGCACGACTGCCTGCTTTTCCATCGCCCGCTGGAGCGCCTGGATGTCGTCGCGCAGCCGCGCGGCTCGCTCGAACTCCTCCGCCGCCGCGGCCTCCCGCATCTGGGTTTCCAGCCGCTTGATGAATTTGCCGGTCTGGCCGGCCATGAAGTCGCAGAATTCCTCGGCCAGGTGGCGGTGCGCGGCCGCGTCAATCCGGCCGACGCAGGGTGCCGAGCACTTGTCGATGTAGCCGAGCAGGCACGGCCTGCCGATCTGGCCCGCCCGCTTGAATACCCCCGCCGAGCAAGTCCTGACCGGAAATACCCGCAGCAGGGTGTCGACCGTGTCGCGGATTGCCCAGGCATGGGAGTACGGCCCGAAGTACCTGACTCCCCGGCGCCTGGCCCCGCGCATCACCTGCACGCGCGGGAACTCCTCGTCCATGAGCACGGCCAGGTACGGGTAGCTCTTGTCATCGCGGTAGCGGACATTGAACCGCGGGTCGAACTCCTTGATCCAGGAGTACTCGAGCTGCAGGGCCTCGACCTCGGTGCCGACGACGGTCCACTCGACCTGGGCGGCAGCCCGTAGCATCGACTGCGTCCTCGGGTGCAGGCCGGCGAAGTCGGCGAAGTAGGAGTTCAGCCGCGACCGGAGATTCTTGGCCTTCCCGACGTACACGACCCGCTTGCGTTCGTCGCGGAACCGGTAGACGCCCGGCGATTCAGGGATCGAGCCGGGCGCCGGCCGGTAGCTCGCCGGATCTGCCACAGATGGACTCTACAGCGCCGCCAAGACAAGGCAGGAAGATCATCGGCTGGATAGCCGCGAAGGTCCGTGCCCGAGTTAATCTAGATGTTCGATTAGGGATAAGTGGCGAGGTAGGTCGGCCCTGGACTGGCCGCGTCGACCGCCGCGCCCGTCCCGTTCACCACCGATTCGATGCCTCCGGATCCGTTGAGGAACCTGGTCAGGATGTCGTTGAGCTGAACTCCCGGCGTATCTGGAACCTGGAATGCCTGGCTTGCCTCGATCGCGATGCCCTGGTCGAAGTAGCAGTAGCTCCCGAGCCCGTATCCGGTGAAGGTGCTCACGCGCCGGCCGACCAGGAAGGCGGCGTAGCCGTCGGTGGCCGGGCCCGACATCCACGCGGCCTGGCTCGGCGGGTCGTACGGCATCTCGTTCTGGAAGAAGATGTCCGTGCCGTGCTGGCCGTTCCAGATCACCTGGTACTTCTGGTAATGCTCGACGAACAGCCCGTACGCGACTACGTTGCTGCCGTTCACGATCAGGCCGGTGTTCGCGGTGTTGTCGGTCCAGCCGACACCGTTCCCGTGGTCAGCGCGCCAGGCCCAGATGTCATCGAGGATGACATCCGAGCTGTTCACGACCATGCTGGTGGTGGCCTCGCCCGGCGTGGCGCCGCCGATGCGGAAGAACACGTCCTGCACCAGCGTCGGGTCGGCGGGGCTGCTAGCGGAATCGCCGGCCCGCAGGCCCACCTGCAGGAGCACGCGTGAGTTGACCGGCCCCGCGTCGAAGATCATGCCGGACAGCTTCACGCCAGGCACGCTGGTCACAACCATCGCCGGGGTGCCGTTCTGAGGCACGAGCGTGGCGAAGCCGAGGCCCAGGACGATAGTGTCCCGACGGCTCACCACTATGGGCGCGGCCAGGCTGTAGACCCCAGGCGTGAGGATCAGATCGCGGCCTTGCGCTAGCGCAAGGTTGATCTGCCCGACCGGCGTCGACGGGGAGGCGACGAAGAACCGGCCGATCGGCACCGAGCTGCCGGGCGTCTGGCCGGACGCCCAGTCCGGGCCCACCGAGTCGTGCTCGAGGGCCGGCACGAAGACCCTGAAGCTGCCCTGGGAGTCCTGGTACAGGAACGGCTCTTCCTGAGTCTCCGGGCTGGCGGCCAGCGTCGTGTACGGGCCGCCGCTCGAGGTTGGCGGGAACGTGGTCGGCGGGGCGCCGTTGTCGCCGGAGAACACCTGGTTCCAGACTCCGTTGGACCATCCGTCGAGGTCGCTGTTGCGCACGATGAACTGCTGCTGCGAGCCGTTGACTATCGTTCCGCCGGAGAACTCGGAGTCGGCGATGAAGCCGCCGCTGGCGTAGTCGGGTGAGCCGTTGCAGTAGTCCATGAGCGAGAGCGTCCCGCCGGTGATGTCGACCCGGCGCAGCGGCGCGGCCTGCGATACCGCCCAGAAGTCGGTGTCGAACAGGCAGCCCGCGGGCTGCCCCGCGATGTTGATCGTCAGGTTCGACAGCGAGCGCCAGAAGTTGTCAAGCGCGACGCAATCCGAGGTTCCCGTCCCGAAGCACTGGTTGTACACGTCGATCGTGCCGTTGATGACCACGTCGCCCGGCTCGGCGCCGAGCCCGGCCACCTCGGTGTAGTAGCCCACCTGGAAGGTCAGCGGATCGGCCGCGGAACCGTAGGTGCCCGGTTCGAACAGCAGCGCGTAGCGCTGCGGGCCGAACTGATTCGGGACCTGCTGGGCGGCGATCGCGTCGACGGTTGACTGGATCTCGCTCTCTGGCATGCTCGGGCTGAAGACGTACACGTTCGGCCCGAGATCTGGCTGGTCAGCTGAACGCGGCAGCGCGGTCGCCGGCCGGATAGACCTACTTGCCGGTCTGGCCGCGGCGGTTGCCGAGCCGGCGGCGGTGCCGACGAGCGCCGTGACCAGAGTCGCGGCTAACGCCGCAGCAATGAGCGCGCTCAGGCCATGCCGGTAATGCCTGTCCGTGGTCATGTCCGCCTCGCTGGCCGGCTGGTCCGTTATCTGCCGTTCACCAGTACTACCGCCGAATCGCGGTCTTTGCTAGATGTAAGCGCGAACATTCCTATCCGCCCCTACGCGCTGCCTCCCTCCTCGGCGGCCACGCAGCAGTCCTCGGCCAGCAGGCGGCACCGTACCCGCTCCACGCTCCGCCGGCGGCGGAGCACGAACTCGTCGCCGGCTACGCGGGCCGGGGAGACCGAGGCGCTCTCGGCGCACCACTGCTCGAGGAGCCGGGCCGGGCTCCCTTCCTCGAGGCCGAGTTCTACCAGCAGCATGGATACCCGTTCGGGATGCGCGGGCCAGTCGACCAGCACCAGAGCCTCGGGCGCATCGCCCGGAATGTCCGGCGCCACGGCGGCGATCACCCGCAACTCGGGCCAGTCGAGGGCAGAGTCGGGCTCCGGCACGCCTACCTTCTGCGCAAGCTCGAGGGCGTCCAGCGCGCCGATCCGCAGCAGTCTGGCCGTCCAGACCAGCCCTACGGCGATGAACAGCCCTGCTCCTGCTGCCAGCCCGGCAGCGGCGATCACGCCTATGACGCTAGTCCTGCGCTGGGACGATGGCCAGGAATCCCTGTTAGGGATGCGTATGCGGTGTTGGCGTCGGACATTCGCAGGCGATTGACTACCAAGAGAGGGGGCATTCACGATGACCCGCGACGAACTCGACGCGATCGGGGGCGAGCTGCTGGCCGCCGACGAGGACGGCGACACAGACCGGCTCGCCGCGCTCGCCTGGCGCCTGTATGGGGAGGCGGGGACGGCGCAGGCCGAAATCGACCGGCTCCACGGCATGCTCCGATCGGTCACGACCATGGTCGCGCCCGCGACGATGATCAGCCGACCAGGCGCTCCCCTATCGGGCCGAGAATGAGCATCGGGAAGTAGATAAGGCCGCCCACGATCACGATCACACCGAGCAGGAACACCGCGAACGTGGGTCCCGAGGTGTCGAGCGTTGCCCTGGTACGCGCGTGCACGCGGGCTCCCGCCAGCGAGCCGGCGACCGCGAGCGCGAGGACAATCGGCGCGAACCGCCCGAGCAGCATGATCAGGCCGAGCATGTAGTTGTACCAGGTCGTGTCCGCCGTCAGGCCTGCGAACGACGACCCGTTGTTGTTCGCGGACGAGGCGAACGCGTAGGTGACCTCGCTCAGGCCGTGGAACCCGTGATTGAGGATCGAGCTGTAGCCCTGCTCGAGCACCAGTGACATGCTGCCGAGGATGAGGACGGCGACCGGGATCGTCAGGGTGTACGCCACCACGAGCTTCATCTGCGGCCCCCGGATCTTCTTGCCGAGGAACTCCGGCGTGCGGCCGACCATGAGGCCAGCGACGAATACCGACAGCAGGGCGAGCACGAGGATCCCGTAGAGCCCGCCGCCGTCACCGCCCGGGCTGATCTCGCCGAGCAAGATCCCGACGAACGCCCCGGCGCCGCCCACGGGCGTGTAACTGTCCAGGGCCGAGTCGGTGGCGCCGGCCGTCGTTCCCATCGTGCCGACGGTCATCAGCGCCGAGCCCTCCGGCCCGAAGCGCATCTCCTTTCCTTCCATGTTGCCGCCTGGGCTGTCCGCGTCGATCGTCTGCGAGACCGTGGCGGGCAGCAAGCTGTTGCCGTGCGCCTCGGACTCCATCGAGACGAGGGTGTGGCCGATGAAGATGGCGGCCATGACCGCGACAAGCGCGTACGCCTGCCGACGGTGTCCGATCATCCGCCCGAACATGAAGACGATCGCGAACGGCAGCACTATGCAGAGCAGCAGCTCGAACATGTTCGTGAACCCGGTCGGGTTCTCGAACGGGTGGGCGCCACCGACCCCGTACATGCTGCCGCCGTTGGTTCCGAGCAGCTTGATGGCTTCCATCGATTCGACCGGCCCGCCGGGAATCAGCTGCGTGCCGCCCGCCAGCGTGCTCGCCGCCCGGAACCCGCTGAAATTCTGGACGCCTCCCTGCCCGATCAGCACAAGCGCGCTGAGCACGGACAGCGGCACCAGCACCCGCACCAGGCTCCGGGTCAGGTCCACCCAGAAGTTGCCGATGGTCCTGGCCGATCCGGCGATGCCCCTGACCACCGCCAGGGCAACCGCTATCCCGACCGCGCCTGCGGTGAACTGCGCAACCACCAGTCCGGCCATGTCGGCCAGGTAACTCGCCGCGGTCTCGCCCTCGTAGGCCTGCCAGTTGGTCCCGGTAATGAAGCTCGCGGCCGTATTGAAGGACAGCAGCGGCGGCATGTCCGGTGCATGCGTCGGGTTGATCGGCAGGTGGCCCTGCAACCTGAGGATCAGGTACAGCACCAGGGTCCCGACGAGCCCGAAGCCGAGCACGGCGAGCGCGTAGGTCCGCCACGACCAGCTGCTCTCCGCGTCGACGCGCAGGGCACGGTAGACCGTCCGCTCGATCGGCAGGAAGACACGATCGCCAAATGCGGGGCCGTCGCGGAAGATCGCCGCGAGGTACTTGCCGAGAAGCGGCGCGAGCACCGCCGTCACACCAAGTATGAACAGCAGCTGCCACCAGCCGTAGGCGCTCATGTCAGCTGGTCCAATGCGAGGTTGAGGTCGAGGACGTTCACCACCGGCTCGCCCAGGAAGCCAAGCTCGCGGCCTTGCGTCTCCGAATGCACAAGGGCCAGCACGGCCCGCAGCGGCAGGCGGCGGGCGCGGGCGACGCGCGGGGCCTGGTCCAGGGCGTTCTGCACGGAGATGTCGGGATCCAAGCCCGAGGCCGACGCGGTCACCGCGTCGATCGGAACCGGCGCGCCCGGCGCCATGCCGTTGAACGCCCGGTAGGCGATGGCCCGCTCCGGCACCGTATTCGGATCGCACACATAGCCGCCGCCGCGTGTCTTCTCGTATTTCTGGCCGGGTACCGGGCTCGTGACCGGATTCCCGGCCGGATCGAGGGGCACGCACGCCGGGTCGGCCTTAGTCGCGAACGGGTTGGTCTTAGACGGCTTGCCGCCCAGGCCAACGGTGTTGATACCGGGCACGAAGCCGACGAGCAGCGGATTCGAAGGACCCAGGTTCGAGGCACCCGAGTCCTCCCCGTCGTACCCGGAGCCGGCCTCCGACGGGCGGGGCTGGAAGTACTGCGGCAGCGGCGCGCCGCTGCTCGAGCTGAAGCTCTGTCCGAGCAGCTGGGAGCCGGCGAGCTTGCCGTGGCGGTAGACCAGAGAGCCCTCTGCCTGGTACCTGAACAGCCCCATGGAGATGCCCGTCACCAGCAGCGGGTAGCCGAAGCCGAGTACCGCCGTGAGGATGACCATCATCACGATGCTGGGGATCAGGAAGCGGCGCATCAGTTCGAGTCCAATTCAGTGGAGGCCCAACGCGGTCAGGACGAGGTCGATGAGCTTGATGAACGCGAACGGCGCGATGATCCCGCCGATCCCGTAGATTAGGCCGTTGCGGCGCAGGATCGCGGCGCCGTCCAGCGGCCTGAACTTCACGCCCCGCAGCGCCAGCGGAATCAGCGCCGGGATGATCAGCGCGTTGTATATCACCGCGGACATGATCGCGGTGTGCGGATTGTCGAGCTGCATGACATTGAGCGTCTTCAGCCGCGGATAGGCCACGTCAAACATGGCCGGGATGATGGCGAAGTACTTGGCTACGTCGTTGGCGATGGAGAAAGTGGTCAGCGAGCCCCTCGTGATAAGCAACTGCTTGGCGACCTCGACCACCTCGATGAGCTTGGTCGGGTTGGAGTCCAGGTCGACCATGTTGGCGGCCTCCTTGGCCGCCTGCGTGCCCGTGTTCATGGCCAGGCCCACGTCGGCCTGCGCGAGCGCGGGCGCGTCGTTGGTGCCGTCGCCCGTCATCGCGACCATGTGACCGCCGCGTTGCTCTCGCCGGATCAGCGCCACCTTCTGCTCGGGCGTGGCCTCGGCCAGGAAGTCGTCGACACCTGCCTCCCTGGCGATGGCCGCCGCGGTGAGCGGGTTGTCACCCGTGATCATCACGGTCCTGATGCCCATCTCGCGCAGTTCCTTGAAGCGCGCGATCATGCCCTGCTTGACCGTGTCCTTGAGTCGGATGACGCCGAGCACTTGCGGACCGTCGGCCACCACCAACGGAGTCCCGCCGTCGTTCGCGATCCGCTCCACGATCGGCCCGAGGTCGGGTGGCACCGTCCCGCCTTGCTCCTCGACCCACCTCCGCACCGAGTCGGCGGCGCCCTTGCGGATCGACCGGCCCTCAAGATCGATGCCGCTCATCCGCGTCTGGGCGGAGAACGCCACCATGTCGGCGCCGGACACATCCGGCTCGGGCAGCGAGTGCCGCGACTGCGCGAGCTCGACGATTGAGCGCCCCTCTGGCGTCTCGTCCGCCAGGCTCGACAGCAGCACCGCCTCGGCCAGCTCGGACTCGCTCACCCCGCCGACCGGGATGAACGCGGCCGCCATCCGGTTCCCGTAGGTGATCGTGCCGGTCTTGTCCAGTAGCAGGGTCGAGCAGTCCCCCGCGGCCTCGACGGCGCGCCCGGACATGGCCAGCACGTTGCGCTGCACCATCCGGTCCATCCCGGCGATCCCGATCGCCGACAGCAGTCCGCCGATCGTGGTTGGCGCGAGGCAGACGAATAGGGCGACGAGCACCGCCGTCGCCTGGATGTCCTTGGAGTAGATCGCCATCGGCTGCAACGTCACGACGGCTACCAGCAAGATCAGCGTGAGCCCGGCGATGAGGATGTCAAGCGCGATCTCGTTCGGCGTTTTCTGCCTGCTCGCCCCTTCGACCAGGGCGATCATGCGGTCCAGGAATGTCTCGCCGGGGTTAGACGTAATCCGCACGACGATGCGGTCCGACAAGACGGAAGTGCCGCCGGTGACCGCCGAACGGTCACCGCCGGACTCGCGGATGACCGGGGCGGACTCGCCGGTGACCGCCGACTCGTCTATAACGGCCATGCCCTCGATGACATCGCCGTCTCCGGGGATCAGCTGACCAGCGGTGACGACGCACAGGTCACCAGCGTGCAGGCTCGTCGACGGAACCTCCCGCGCGGTGCCGTCGGGCTGCAGCACGAACGCTGGGGTTTCCCGCCGGCTGCGGCGCAGTGCCTCGGCCTGCGCCTTGCCCCGGCCCTCGGCGACCGCCTCGGCGAAGTTGGCGAACAGCACGGTCAGCCACAGCCATATCGCAATCAGGCCGACGAACAGGCTCGGGCTGGCAATGAACTCGATGGTGGTGACGACGCTCCCGATCTCAACGACGAACATGACCGGGACCTTGACCATGTGCCGGGGATCGAGCTTGACGAACGCCTCGGGGACGGCGCGGCGCATGATCGAGGGGTTGAGCATTGCCATGCCAGCGCGTCGCCTGACCTTTGGTGGCCGGGTCTCAGGCTGCAGCGTTAGCGCGCCGCCCCCGCCGGCCCCGGTATCCGGCTCGCTCATGGCCGCCGGCCCGCCTCAAGCATCGAGTCGGTGTCGGCGTCGCTATCGTCGTCGAGTTCGCTCCCGCTGTCGGCGATGATCCGGCCCAGGCCACGTACCAGCAGCGCCGCCGCGCAGAAGAACGCCAGGATCGTGAAGACCATCCACACGTCGGTCACGGCTAGAACCACTCCGGCTTGAACATCGCGATCCCCAGGTAGGCGAACACCGCCACGGACAAAGCGAGGAGTATCGCTCCGACAACGGTCATGTGCGCTCCAAAGGGCCAGGTCAGGTGCGTTGGCCCATCGAAATTGTGGATCCGCCGGC
>JASHOL010000229.1 GCA_030041135.1 Streptosporangiaceae bacterium
GGGAGTGGAGGCATTTACATGGACTAACGCGGTTGATAGTAGCTTGCGGGGACCCGCCGTTTCCAGTAGCAAGGGGTTGCGGATGCGGCCGCTGCGCTCGCCGTCACACGGGTCGGAGCGGTCGCCCCCCAGGCCATCGAGCATCGGCCCAGGTCATGAGCGTGCGGCGACGGCTTGCCATCGCCGGCACGACGCGCCGTCTTGCCTAGTGGTGGCCGGGTGTCGGGCCAGGGAACGGACCTAGGTGGTGTCCAGGTCCGCCGTGCTTCTTCGGCTGATTGACCGGGACGCCGCCGCCGGTGCCAGGGCCCTCAGAGAAGTACGAGCCGGGCGGCGGCGCGAAGGAAAGGGCCGCCCCGAGCTGTGCGTGCAGGAATGTGTCCTGCCAGGTCGCCGCAGGCGCGCAAGCACCGTACATCTGCCCGCCGCAGTCGGACAGCACGCCCGAGACCGTGCGGTAGTCCGAGTTGGAGTTGACCATCGCGCCGGATCCGGTCGGGTTGTTGGGGTTGAAGACCGACACATACCCCGCGAGCGTGGGGGTGTAGCCAGCGAACGCGGCGTAGAAGCCGCCGTCGGCGGTGCCGGTCTTGCCCGCGGCCGGGCGGCCGATGCCCTGCCCGGCCGCCGTGCCGACGGTGAGGACCCCTTGCAGGATGTAGTTGGCCGCGTCCGCGACGCCCTCGGGCATGTCACGGTGGCACGAATCCGGCTGCACGGGGACCTGGCTTCCGGTCGACGTCACAATCCTGACGATGGCCTTCGGCGCGCAGTACCAGCCGCGGGCGGCCACGGACGCATAGGCGGCGGCCATGCTCATCGGCGAGACGTCGACCGAGCCGAGGGTGAAGCTGGTGATGTTGTCGGCTGACTCCTGATAGGTCGGAGTTCCCGGCTTGCCGTCTGGCTTCAGCAGCGACGTGCCATCAGCGCGGGTCATCCCCATCCGTACCGCTGTCTTGACCACATTGCACAGCCCGACCTGCTGTTCCAGGTGGGCGAAGTAGATGTTGATCGACTGCACGGTGGCGCTGTACAGAGGCCAGACCTCACCTCCCGAAATTGTCGGGCCCTCGGCGTCGTGCAGATCGACCCACGGAGGGAGGGGCTGGCCCTGGCAGTTGTAGTAGCCACCGATGGTGGCGGGCGCCTGGATCTTGATCGTGTGGCCGAAGGGATCGCCCTGATCCAGGGCGGTGATCAGGGTGAAGATCTTCGACGAGGAGCCGGTCTGCACTCCGGCGCCGCCGCCGTAGTTGGAGTTGACCGCATAGTCGATGTCGTCCTCGCCGGGTCCGGTGCCGAACGTGCGGTTGACTGCGATGGCACGGACCGCGCCGGTACCAGGCTGGATCAGGACCTCGGTGTCGGCGTTGTTTCCTGGGTTGAAGTCGCCGTTGTGCTGCGGCTCGACGTAGCTCACCGCGTCATCCGCGGCGATCTGGTCGCGCATGTTGAGTGTCGTGTAGATCGACAGGCCGCCCGTTGTGTTGATCTCGTTCCACAAGGACGGGTAGTTGTTCATGAGCACGTGCTGGACGTAGTCGCAGAAGAATGCGCTGTCTGTCGTCGCCACCTGCGTGCTCTCGCACCCGGTCTGCAGCGGCGTGGCCGACATGTGCAAACCAAGTGGGAGCGTCGCCGAGGCGTTGGCCGTCGCCTGGCTGATGTAGCCAAGCTGTGCCATGCGGCTGAGCACCTCGTTGCGCCTGACGATCGCGGCATCGGGATGCAGCACCGGGTCGTACTCGGTCGGTGACTGCACGATCCCGGCGAGCAAGGAGGCCTCAGGCAGGGTGAGCCTGGACGCCGGGACGCTGAAGTAGCGCTCCGCGGCCACCTGGATGCCGTAGGCGTCCTCGCTGAAATAGGCCACGTTGAGGTAGGCAGCCAGCAGCTGACTCTGGGTCATCTCGTGCTCGACTTCGGCGGCTATCCGGAGCTGGACGATCTTGCGCTGGAGGCTCGGATACGCCGCCGCGGCGGCGGCGGCGGCGTTGTGGCCTGCCTGCAGCACCTTGACGTTCTTGACGTACTGCTGGGCCAGCGTCGACGCGCCCTGGAGTTCGCCGCCGCTGGAGTCGCTGAACAGGGCCCTGAGCGTCCCGCGGGGGTCGAGCGCGCCCTGGTCGTAGAAGGTGTTGTCCTCGATCGCGACGATCGCGTTGCGCATGACCGCCGCGATCTGGCTGTAGCTGACCGGCTGCCGGTAGATGTCGCCGGGGTAGAACGTGGCGATCGGCTTGCCCTGGGTGTCATACAGCGTCGAGAGGGTGGGCACCTGGCCAAGGCTGCCGACCTGCAGGTCGTTGAACGTGTTGGCAGCGTCGCGGGTGGCGAGGCCGAGCACGCCGACGAGCGGCAGCGTCACGCCGGCGACCAGCAGCGCGGCCACGACGGTCATCACGACGAGCCGGCCCGCCGTGCCGTAGAGTACTCCGGCGCGGCGCCAGGGATTTCGCACGTGATCAGGTTACGCTGCTTCGGCAGTAACCAAACCAGGAGACGAGAACTGCGGCTACAGTCCAACCTATGACTCGGGACTCACGTCCTGAAAACGGTCGGTAACCGGCGGGTTTACTGGCAGCCCATCCGCGGCCGCAGACGTGGTAGCGCAGTGTAGCGACTAGCCACTCGTATCTGTATAGCTCAAGAGGGCTATTCAGGAAATGGGCCCGCTGGGGTCTAGCGCCGTGCGCCGGACTTCCGTAAGTTACTCTTCCGCGACCAACACTCGCCGGAGTCGGTCGCCATGAGTCGGCTCCGGACCGCTACTGAACGCCATCCGGGCGTGATCATCCCCGCGGCGTGAGGATCAGAGGAGCTGGGGCCACATGTGGATCACGGACTGGACTGCGCGTGCCGCGTGCAAGGGGACGGACCCTGACGAGTTGTTCGTCCAGGGCGCGGCGCAGAACCGGGCCAAGCTGATCTGCCGCGGCTGCCCGGTAAGGACGGAGTGCCTTGCCGATGCCCTCGACAACCGGATCGAGTTTGGTGTCTGGGGCGGGATGACAGAGCGTGAACGCCGTGCCCTCCTGCGTCGGCGGCCCGATGTCATCTCCTGGCGCGAGCTGCTGGAGAACGCGCGTAATCACTACGAGCGCAGCGGTGACGAGCTGGTCGCCAGCTGACCTCAGGCCGTTCCCGCGATCACGACGCGCCCATCATCAGCGAGTGAATTCCGCCTCCGGCCAGGCGGTGCCGTGCGGACTAACTGTAAGTAATGGCCCAGATACTGCGGGCCATTAACTGTTACCGTTTGAAGTCGGACAGCTACGGATGTCCGGGCCCGAACGACTCGCCTATCCTGCGGAGCCCCTCGAGGTCGTGAATGTCGTCAGGCTGTGCGGGCACCTCGGTGATTGGCACATGCGGGTGGGCTGATGTGAAATGCTCGGCGACCCGGCGCTGCGCGACGGCCTCCTGCATGCGGTCGGCATGCAGGCGCAACGCCGCGACCGCGAGCGGGTACGAGTTGCCGGCCGTGGTGCCTTCGAGCGTCGCCGTTGTGCCTTCGAGCGTCTCAGCGGCGGCCAGGCTCCTTGCCGCAGACAGTTGCGCGGCCGGCGGTCGCTGGACTCGGTTGAGGACAAGGCCCGCCAGCGGCATCCGCTCTTCCGCCAGCCGCTCCACAAAATACGACGCCTCACGCAGGGCGTCAGGCTCGGGCGCCGCGACAACCAGGAACTCAGTACCCGGAGCTCGCAGCAACTGGTAGGTGTAGTCGGCCCGCTCCCTGAAGCCACCGAACATGGTGTCGAGGGCGGATACAAACGTCTGGACGTCCCTCAGCACCTGAGTCCCGAGAATCCTCGTCAGCACCCCAGTGACCACGCCGAAGCCGGCGTTCAGCACCCGCAGGTACGCCCGCCCGCCAACCTTCGCCGGAGCGACGAGCAGGCGCAGGAGCCGGCCGTCGAGGAATCGGGCCAGCCGTTGCGGCGCGTCCAGGAAGTCCAGCGCCGACCGGCTCGGCGGTGTGTCGACGACGATCAGGTCCCACTCGTCGGCCCGCCGGAGCTGGCCGAGCTTTTCCATCGCCATGTACTCCTGCGTCCCGGCGAAGCTGGACGACAGCGACTGGTAGAAGGGGTTGGCCAGGATCTGCGCGGCCCGGTCCGGGTCGGCATGCGCCTCGACGATCTCATCGAACGTGCGCTTCATGTCGAGCATCATGGCGTGCAGGCTTCCGCCGGAGCCGACCTCGTTCCCGTCGTGAGCGGCCGCATCGCCAGCGGCACGATCAGTGCCCACGCCAGCAACCAGGCGCGGAGTGTTGTCCAGCGACGTCAGGCCCATCGACTGCGCGAGCCGGCGAGCCGGGTCGACGGTCAGGACCACGACGCGCCTGCCCCGCTCGGCCGCGCGCACGCCGATGGCGGCGGCGATGGTCGTCTTGCCGACCCCGCCGGAGCCGCAGCAGACCAGGATCCGGTTCCGCCGGTCGTCGATGAGCCGGTCAATGTCGAGTACCGGCGGGCGGCCCGCCATCAGGCAGCTCCCTGACTTCTGAGGCTGGCCGCGAGGCGGTACAGGCCGGCCAGGTCCATCCCGTCGCTGATCCACGGCAGCTTGTAACACGGCTGGCCAGCCGCGGCCAGCCGCTGTGACTGCACGTCCTGGGCCAGGGCGGTCCTGGCCTGCTCCGACAACTCCGCGGCCAGTCCGGCGGCCAGGCCGAGGCTATCGTCGAGGCCGGCGGCCTTCAGGCCGAGGGCGAGCTGATCGAAGTCGAGCACGCCCTCGGACGCGGCCTCAAGCTCATCCGGCGGCAGGGCCAGCGGCCTGGCCATGTTGACGATGATGCCGCCCGGCCTGATCGCGTCGAGTTCCCGCAATTCGGCGATGCCGTCGAGGGTCTCCTGGACCGGCATCTCCTCGAGAACGGTGACGAAGTGCACGACAGTCTGGGGAGACCTGATCACCTTCTGCACCGAATCCGCGTGCCCGCGGATGGGGCCAACCTTGGCCAGGCCGGATACCTCGGCCGTGACATTGAGGAACCTGCCGATCCGGCCCGTCGGCGGCGCGTCCATCACCACGGCGTCGTAAACCCGGCCGCCGGGGCGGCTCGCGTCCTTGCGCCTCACGGCCTCGGCGGCCTTGCCTGTCAGCAGCACGTCCCGCAGGCCAGGCGCGATCGTCGTGGCGAAGTCCATGACGCCGAGCTTGGTCATCGCCGTGCCGGCGTGCCGCAGGCTGTAGAACATCTCGAGGTATTCCACCAGGGCGGACTCGGGGTCGGCGACCAGGGCGAAGACATCGCCGCCCTGCCCGGACGGGCTGCCAGCGGCGATCGCAATCCGCCGCTCCGCGTACGGCAGCGGCGGCACGTCGAAGAGCTGGGCGATGCCCTGGCGGCCCTCGACCTCCATCAGCAGGACCTTCTTGCCGCCCGAGGCAAGGGCCAGCGCAAGGGCTCCGGCCACCGTCGTCTTCCCCGTGCCACCCTTGCCGGTGACGACGTGCAGCCGCACGCCATCCCAGTCGGTGTCACGTGTAGTCACGATTGGAGGTTATCCGCGCCAGCCCGGAGACCGGGCCCTGGCGTCATGGGAGCGACCCAAGGCGTGGCCGGACTGAGACCTGCGTCACTATCACGGTCTAGGTGATGTCACTACGCTGAGAACATAGGAATCGGCTTAGGGCCGAAAGGGATGGTTCCTCATGGTGGAAGCCATAGTCATCGTCGTGGTCGTCGTGCTCGTGCTCTGCGGGATCGTCGCGGCACGCTCGATCAAGGTGGTTCAGCAGTACGAGCAGGCCATCATCTTCCGATTTGGCAAGATCCTGTCCGCGCCGCGCGGCGCCGGGCTGACGTTGATCAGGCCGTTCGGTGACCGGATCCAAAAGGTCAACATGCAGATCGTGGCCATGGCCGTGCCCGCACAGGAGGGCATCACCAGGGACAACGTCAGCGTCCGGGTGGACGCGGTCGTGTACTTCCGGGTCGTGGATCCGATCAAGGCGACCATCAACGTGCAGAACTACCTATTTGCCGTCTCTCAGCAGGCCCAGACCTCGCTGCGCTCGATCATCGGCCAGTCGGAGATGGACCAGCTGCTGGCCGAGCGCGACTCGGTGAACCGTGAGCTACGCCGGATCATCGACGAGCCGACCGAGGGCCCGTGGGGCATCAGGGTCGAGCGAGTGGAGATCAAGGACGTCTCGCTGCCCGAGGGCATGAAGCGGTCGATGTCCAGGCAGGCCGAGGCCGAGCGGGAGCGGCGAGCCAGGATCATCACCGCCGATGGTGAGTTCCAGGCTTCCAAGCGACTGGCCGCGGCCGCCAACGTCATGTCCCGTGACCCGGCCGCCCTGCAACTGCGCCTGCTCCAGACCGTCGTCGAGGTGGCAGCCGAGCGGAACAGCACGCTGGTCATGCCGGTGCCCGTGGAGCTCCTGCGGTTCTTCGACAAGTTCACGCCGACGTCGGGTGACACCGGCCTGGAGACCCTCGAAGAAGCCGGCAACAAGGACGTCGCGGAGGTCGAGAAGGAACTCGGCAGCCCGGCTGAGGTGCCGCTCGAGATCCCGGATGTTCCGGCGATTCCCGAGCTCAGCGCGGCCCAGAAGGGTGAGCGCCCTGAGGCGGGCGAGCACCCGGTAGCCGAGAACGAGCCCGCGGAGGCGGCGCAGAACGGGTCGGGCGCGCCGGGATCGGCGACGGCCGCGGTTCCGCTGCCGGACGCGACCGCCGACACCGAGTCGACGGGCGCGGCTCCGCTGCCGGACGCCACCACCGACTCGGAGTCCAGCCGGTAACGCGGCTCGGCCGCTAGCCCAGGTCCGAGCCGGCTCTTTGCATGTAGCGTTTGGGCGCGCTGGGACGCGCTGGCCGGCCAAACGCTACATGATCATGTAAGCGCGAGGCCCGGAGCTGGAGACGCGCGGGCGGGTGCCGCATGTTGCACTAGGGTTCGGCTATGGCCAAATGGGAGTACGCAACGGTCCCGCTGCTCGTGCACGCCACGAAGCAGATCTTGGACAACTGGGGTGATGACGGCTGGGAGCTGGTGACCGTCATTCCAGGGCCCAACCCCGAGCAGCTTGTCGCCTACATGAAGCGAGCCAGGGAATGAGCGACGCGGACACCGAGCGCCAGTCGCCGGAGGAACGGCTCGCCGCGCTCGGCCTGACCCTGCCCGAGGTCGTGCCGCCCGTGGCCGCATACGTTCCCGCGGTGCGCACCGGCAACATGGTCTACACGGCCGGTCAGATACCGGTCGTAGCGGGCCAGCTTGTCGCGACCGGGAAAGTCGGCGCTGCCGTCGGTGCGGGCGAGGCGAGCGCGCTCGCGCGGACGTGCGCGCTGAATGCGCTGGCCGCGGCCGCGTCGGTGGCGGGCGGGCTCTCGGGCATCAGGCGGATCGTGAAGCTGACCGGGTTCGTCGCCAGCGCACCGGAGTTCACCGGCCAGGCACAGGTGGTGAACGGCGCGAGCGAGTTGCTGCTGGAGATCTTCGGGGAGGCCGGCCGGCACGCGCGCAGCGCTGTCGGCACCGCGGTCCTGCCGCTTGACGCGCCGGTCGAAGTCGAGCTGATTGCCGAGGTAAGGGACTGAGCGCCGGCGCGAAGGAGGGGCAAACGGCCGGCGAGTCTGCGTCGTTCCAGCTTCCGGCCCAGGTCGCGGACCGGGCCCGCGAGATCATCACTGGAAATCAGCAGCCCGCGGTGCCCAGGGACGCGGCGACCGTGATGCTCCTGCGGCAAGGTTCCGATGGCGGGCTCGAGGTTTACATGCTCCGCCGCAAGCCGTCGATGGCGTTCGCCCCAGGGGCGATGGTCTTTCCGGGCGGCTCGGTCGACCCGAGGGACGCCGACGAGCGCGTCGCCTGGACGGGACCGCCGGCGGCCGAGTGGGGCCGCGTCTTCGACGCACCGCCCGAGCTCGCCAGGGCTCTGGTCTGCGCGGCCGTGCGGGAGACCTTTGAGGAGTCGGGCGTTCTGCTGGCCGGTGAGTCGGCGGATTCGGTCGTGGCCGACACCACCAGCGACGAGTGGGAGGCCGACCGCCGCGCGCTGCTTGACCGGTCAGTCTCACTGGCCGAGCTGCTCAGCCGCCGCCGGCTGGTGCTGCGAGCTGACCTGCTTCGCGCCTGGTCGAGGTGGATCACGCCCGTGATCGAGCCGCGCCGTTTCGACACCAGGTTTTTCGCCGCGGCCCTCCCGGCGGGGCAGCGCACCAGGGACGTCGGCGGCGAGGCCTCGGCCGTGGCGTGGATCGCACCTGACGACGCGCTGGCGGCTGGCCGTCGCCGAGAACTCGCGCTGATGCCGCCGACGATGGTGTCGCTCACCGAGCTGGCCGCGTGCGGGGACCTGGAAACGGTGCTGACTGGGCCGCGCGCGGTCGCGCCGATCATCCCCGAGGTGCAGTTGCGCGAGGGCGCGGTATGGCTGACCGTCCCTGGCATCCGCGAGTACCCGGCGTGAGCATGGGCCAAGCCAGCCCTTAACCATGATCCGGTAAGTTTTGTCACCGCAGGCGTGACAAAACTTACCGGATCAAGAACGGCTCCCGAGAGGTCCCGCGATGACTGCTGAGCCCGGCCACCAGCCCACGGGGCCGATCGACGGGTCAGGCACGAGCCGGGCGTTGTGCGTGCTCGCTCCGAATCCGTCGATCATGACGCTGGACGGCACCAACACCTGGCTGATCTCCGAGCCGGGCAGTCGCACCGCCATCGTGGTGGACCCAGGCCCGGCCGACGAGGCCCATCTGCAGCGGGTGGTAGCCGTGGCAGCGGGGCGCGACCAGCGGATTACCACGATCGTGCTGACACACAGGCACGAGGATCACTCCGGTGGGGCGCGCCGGCTAGCCGAGCTGACTGGTGCGCCAGTCCTGGCCGCCGATCCGGCGCAGCGGCTCGGCAGCGAGGGCCTGGCCGCGGGCGACGTGGTGACCGACGGCGGCTGCGAGCTGCGGGTCATCGCCACGCCCGGCCATACCTCGGACTCGGTCTGCCTGCAGCTTCCTGCCGACGGTGCGGTTCTAACCGGTGACACCGTGCTTGGCCGCGGCACCACGGTGATCGGGACCGACGGGGACCTGGCCGACTACCTGGACTCGGTCGGCCGGCTGCGAGCGCTGGCCGAGGAGACGAGCCTGCGTGCTCTCCTGCCCGGTCACGGTCCGCTGCTGCCCGACGTGATCGGCACGCTCGACTACTACCTCACGCACCGGGCCGAGCGCCTGGCCGAGGTGCAAGCCGCACTCGCGGCGGGCGACCGGACCCTCGGGGAGATCGTCGCCACGGTCTACACCGATGTTGACCCCATGCTCTGGCCGTTCGCAGAGTGGTCGGTCCGTGCTCAGCTTGAATACCTGCGGGACCGGGGCGAGTTGCCGCCCGATGCCGGGGCCTGAGCCGGCGGCGGACCCGAGCGGCCGGCGGCGGAGCCTGAGCCGACGACGGACCCGAGCGGCCGACGGCGAACCCGAGCGGCCGGCGGCGAACCCGA
>JASHOL010000230.1 GCA_030041135.1 Streptosporangiaceae bacterium
GCCGACGGCACCGGCGGACCGAACATGCCCCGCCGCTGATCATGCTGCTTGCCGTTCGCCAGGTCTTCGCGCGTGGCCTCGTCCAGGATGAGAAATTGCTCGGCTGCCTTGTTCTGGCCCACCGCCACCATCGTCAGGCCCTTGGAATTCTTCTCCTGACACTCCCTGGCCATGCAGTAGTCGTACTTCAATGCCCTTTCAGGATGCAATTCGGTCCCGCACGTGATACACCGCGCCATAAGCCATCTTTCGCCCGTCAAAACCGTACACGGATTAAACGCAGGCGGTGCTCCGGCTGTTCCGGGGCGCGGTCCGGGCGACGCGACCCGACGAAAAGGGACGCCTACGCGGGTAAGCGGCGGCGGGCGCTGGGTATGAGTTAGCGTGGTGAGGTGGCCGCGCTGCGGGACGTCGGCCCTGGCGCGCCATGCACCGACTGGGAGGTGGCGTTGATGCACGCTAAAGTTGGCGACCGTCTGCACGTGCACGCCAAGGTCGTCGGCCAGGCCGACCGCATGGGCCAGATCCTCGAGGTTCACGGATCCGCAGGTGAGCCGCCCTATCTCGTGCGCTTTGAGGATGGTCACACCTGCCTGGTATTCCCCGGACCCGATGCGGTTGTCGAGCACCCGACCGCGGCACGGTCCAGGTAACGGCTCGGCCCAGCCTGAGTAACGGCGCACGGCCCTGCGTAAAACTCAGCCGCCAGGACGACGGCCGACCTGCCCGCGCACCTGAACGGACTCAGGCTGGCGACCAGGCCCAAGGTCCTGCCGGCTGGAGTGTCCCCGCCCCGTCGGGGACACTAAGCGCGCGATGAAGCGCTCTGCTGTCACCAGGCGCGAGGCGCCCGCCTGGCGCGGCCGCAGTGCTGTTCCAGTGCCTCCCGTGCGCTGCCGATGTTCGGGTAAGGACCACGCACTCGGCGTAACAGCGGCGATACGCTGTGATAGTCGAGTGCCGGGTCGTCGCCGCAGTCGTAACAGATGAGTTCGATCTTGTCCGTGTAGCGCCATTCGCCGTCGGGCGTGCGAATTTGCTGTGACCGTAGCATTGCGGTGCTGGTATGGCCGGGGTGGCCGACAGGGTTCGGCATAGCCATTATTCTGCATCAGGACTAATGGTTTGGCTAATTACATGATAGCCGAATTGACACTGGATTGCTTGTTTTCTGGCGATAGGGCAATTCATGGCTGGCCTTTGTCAGCTATCGCCGGTTAAAGGGACCCGCTAAGCCATAGAATCGTCCCGATGCGCCGCGAGTCTTCCACTGTGGTGGCCCTGGTCGGCACGGTCGACAACAACCTGACGACCGGGCTCAGTCAGTCGCCGAACCTCACTGTCATTCCCGCATCAGCGGACGAGGCGCGAGCAGGCGCCGACGCGCACGCCGGCGCAGACCGGCCGGGCTGGGAGCCGGGAGCGCTGGCGATGCGCGAGGCTGCCCGGCGGCGCGCCACTTACGTCCTGGTACCTGGTGACCCGCTCGCCGCTGTCGCGGAGGCGTGGCAGGCGATGTGGGACCTGGCGAGCGGGCAAGGAGCAGCCGAGTTCGAGAGGCGGGCAAGCGAGGCGCTGGCTGGCTGGCGGGACAAGCGCTTTGAGCTACCCGACTACTATCTCGTCGTCGCGCAGGCTCAGGCCGTCGAGTCCGGGCCTGACCTGTATCTTGGTCCGCTCCGGGCCGTCCGGTCGCGCCGGGTTGCCGTCGTCACCAGCGCGGCGGAACCGGCGCGGCCGACCCAGGTGCTGGACGCACTCCGGTCCCTCGGCCACGGGCCCTGGTGGCCGCCTCTCGATGAACTGCTCGACTCCGCTCGGCGGTTTTACGCGGGCGGGCTGGCGGAAACGCAGCCGACGCTGGGCTGGACGGCCAGCACGTAGCCCGAGGACTAGTACCGCGATCGGCAACGTCCGCCTCGGCTACTGCGGTGCGATGGGCCTCATCTTCGCGAGCACGACGGAACGCCCGTCGGGATCGGCCAAGACGACGAATCGCCCCCAGGCCGCATCTTGCGTCGGCCAGAGCACGGACAGCCCCCGGCCGACAGCGTCGCGTTCGCAGGCGTCGGGATCGGCGACGGTGAAGCGCACAGCGGCGCCGCCGACCCCCGAACCCGCCGGAAAGATCCCCCGTTCGTCGTGACCCCGGTCGTTGCGGTGCAGTACGACGCGTCCCGAGGGGCCTCCGACGACAACGACGATTTCATCCTCGAACAGCACCGGCAACCCGAGCGCATCAACGTAGAAGCGCCTCGCCTCCGGCAGGCTGGACACGAAGAGGATCAGGCTCTCAAAGCTTTCGGCGTGCATGCGATCAACCTAACGAAAAGGGGCGGAGGTCGTCTGAGGCGGGTATCAGGTGCATAAGCGACACGCCATGTGACCTGTCGTGACGTGGTGATGCGGTGGCTGAGGACGTGTCAGCGTCTAGATCGCAGGCACCGGCTGCTAGCGCCACTCCTCGCGCGGCAGGACGAGGTAACTGGCGTGGCCACGGCCGAACGACCAGTCCTCGCGTTCGTTCTCGACCAGGACGACCGCGAGGTCCTCTGGCCGCAATCCCGCGCGGTCGGCGAGAAGCTCGGCCAGGCGCGCGTAGAAGGCGCTCTTGGCGACGGCCGACCGGCCGACCGAAAGCGTGATCCGGACCAGCACGAACCGGTCGCTGCGCTGGATCTCGAGGTAGTGCTGGTCGAAATGCAGCGTCGCTGGCGAGTGCTGCGTGATGACCTGGAATCGGTCACGCCGGGGCACGTCTAGTTCCGCGACCATCGCATCGTGCACCGAGTCGGCGATCGTGGTCAGCTCTTCGTCCGTGCGGCCGACCAGCAGATCGATGTTGACCAGGGGCATGCGCACGCTCCTCCCGATGGTTTGCCCGCCGGCCGCCCGTAGTGCGGGCGGACGGCAGTGCTCTCGAGCCGGGAGGTCACCAGGGCTTGACCGCCCGCAAGTGCAGGAACAGCGGAATGCGCTGCCAGCGCCGCTCGCCTGGAGCAGCGGCCGCCAGGCCGCCACCGGCCGCCAGGCCGGTACCGGCCGCGACCTCCCTGATGGCCTCGGTCAGCAGGCCGCTTCCCTCCAGGGCAGCGAAGTAGGACCCGATCGGGCGGTGCTGACTGTGGAAGGTCAGGCGCAGGTCACCGCGATCGGCTACCAGCCGCAGCGGAGCCGAGTCCATATAGGACCCGGAGATCATGAAAGGCGCATCGTCGGCCCGGTCAGGAAATGAGCCTGCCGTATTGACCGGGTGCGGGATGGCGGCACAGAGTCGGCCGCCGGGCGCGAGCACGCGCGTAATCTCGGCCACGGCTTGCGGCATCTCGTCGATGTCGTGCAGGCACATGTAGGCCAAGACCAGGTCGAAGGTCTCGTCAGGGAACGGCAGCGAGGCCGCGTCTCCTACCACTGCCGGCGCCGGACTGTCGTGGCTGCCGGCAAGGCTGACCATCGTGGGCGACGAGTCGACCCCGACTACCCGGTGGCCGGATGACCGCAGCAGCCTGGTCAGCCGGCCCTCCCCGCAAGCCAGGTCTAGTGTCAGCTCGCCGGGCGACGGGAGGAAGCCGAGCAGCGCTGGCAGATTGATGCTCTCGTGCGCCCGGTCGTAGCCGGGAGTGCGCGCGAAACTGGCCCAGTTCGCCGCTTCCGCCTCCCAGCCCTCCCGCATAGTCACCGGGAAATCCTGTCATAGGCCGGAAGCCGCGGCCGCAGCCGTCTGGGCGCCGGCCCTGCGGCATCGCCGCTGCGCGAGCAGGGCCTGACCTCAGTGGTTCCCAGCCAGCCGGGTCACGAGTGCACCGAGCGGGCCCATGTCGGCCAGGTCGGGCTGGGCGCGTCCGCCCACCGTGACGGTGTCGGCGTTGCAATTGCCGCTTGCAACGACGACCATGCCCTGACCTGGCACAGCCGGAGTGAAGGTCAGCCTGAAACTGCCGATGCCAGACGCGCAAGGGAAGTCCAGCGGCGGCGTGGCGGGCATCGAATCCAGCACCGCAACTAGCGGCCGGATATATCGCTGTCCGCCGACGATGCGGGCGCCTCCGCTCACGCTCGTCAGGGAGATGCTCACGGACCTGAACCGGACCGCGACCAGGAATTCGGCGGCCGACCGCGGCGGGAACCAGGTCACCTCGGCGTCGGCCCGCAGCGCCGACGCGCCGCCCGGCTCGGGCACCAGCGTCTCAATCAGGTAGATGACGTCGATGCCGGCCGGGACGTGTCGCTGCACGTCAGCGATGGCCGTCGTGGTCACTCCGCCGCCAGTGCCTGCGCCGCTGAAGTCGGCGCCCGAGGTTCCGGCCGGCCGGTGCGACTCAAGAAAGCTGATTGCTTCGGCCACCGTCATAGGCAGCCGGTACAGCCGGCTCACGTCCAGCAAAATCCCAGGGCCCCCGCCCGATACGCCGGGCTGGTCAAGCCCAGCGGGCACAGGCCGCTGCGCAAGCGGCCGCGACCCGGCCGGCAGCGCCAGGGAGTCGAGCAATCGCCGCGCGTTAGCCTGCGCCAGCGCGCGGCTCCCAGCCACCGGGCCAAGCTCCCGCGGGTGGTGCGCAACGGTTAGGGTTCCGATGGCGGTCGGCCCGCCGCAGGCCGTCACTGACGCCGCGACCGCCACCGCTGCGAGCAGAGCGGCCCATCCCTTGGACAGTCTGCTCACGGGAACTCCTTAAGGGCGGCCGGTGCTGTCATCCTCACAGTTGGATGGTGGCCGCAGCCGTTCAGTTCCGTCGCGAAGGCTAACCTGGTCGGCGCTTCGCGTGTTGATCACCCGGTCGGGCCCGACTCCCATGGCCTCTGCCCTGAGGCAGCCGCTGCCGATCCAGTCCAGTTGACCGGGAGCGTGCGCGTCAGAGTCGATCGCGAACAGGCAGCCCGCCGACGCGGCCAGAGCCAGCAGCGGGTCGGGCGGGTCTTGACGCTCGGGCCGGCAGTTAATCTCGACGGCCACGCCGTGCTCGCGGCAGGCACCGAATACCGCCTCAGGGTCGAAGACGGACTCAGGCCGGCCGCGGCCCCGGATCATCCGGCCCGTGCAGTGTCCGAGCACGTCCACATGCGGGCTCGACACCGCCGCGACAATCCGCGGCGTCATCTCCTCGGCGGGCATCCGCAGCTTCGAGTGCACGCTCGCGACGACCATGTCCAGCTCGGCCAGCAGATCCTCCCGTTGGTCGAGCGTGCCGTCCTCGAGGATGTCCACTTCGATACCGGTAAGGATTCGGAACGGGGTGAGTTCCGTGTTCAGGTGGGCCACAAGCTCGAGTTGCTCCTCCAGCCGCCCGGCAGTGAGCCCGTTCGCTACGGTGAGCCGCGGGGAATGATCGGTCAGCGCCATCCACTCGTGCCCGATGTCACGGGCGGCCTCGGCCATCTCACGCGGCGGGCTGCCACCGTCGGACCAGTCAGAGTGCGCATGACAGTCTCCGCGCAGCGCGCCGCGCATCCCATTGGGCTCGGCAACCTCCGCCTCCGCGAGCAGCCGAGTGAGGTAGGCAGGCTCCCGACCGGCATGTGCCTGCATGATCACTTCGGCCGTTGACGGCCCGATGCCCGCCAGCTCCCGCAGCGTGCCGTCGCTGAGCCGCTGCTCCAGCTCACGATCGGGCAGCTCCTGGATGATCTCGGCCGCCCGCCGGAATGCGCGCACCCGATACGTCGGCGCGCCGGCTCGTTCGAGCTGGAACGCAACCTGCCGCAGCGCCCGGACCGGGTCCGTGACAGTCATGCTAATGCGGCCTCAGCGCTGCTGGTGCACATGGCGAGAGGCTACTGCGGCAAGAGCCGTGACCGTCGGACGCGTGCAGCTTGCCGGGCCGGGCTGGCTGGCTAGTAGAGAAGTAAGTCGGCCCAGATAGTTGCCATCGTGGACTCGCACGCGGAGCCTCCACGTCAGGAGGTGACACCAGTGACGGGTCAGCAGCTGCTTTGTTTGCTGTGGACGCTGTGGCTGGTGGTCGCGCTGCTGGCGATCGGGCGACGGGCCGGCGTCGTCCTGGCCCTGGCGGTCGGCGCGCTGAGCCTGGGGCTGGTCCTGGCCGACGTGATGAGCTGGCGCGCATTCCTGTTGGCTGGGCTGAGTTTGGCTACGCTCGCGGCCGCCTTGAGGGCCTATGGGCAGCTCAGGCACCCCTCGCCCCCGACGCGGCCAGAGGCTCCAGCTTCGGTGCGCCGCGAGTCGCTGCGGCCCGTGGCTGCTTGGGTAGAGCGCTGGCCGATGCAGGTGATTTCGGCGTCGGTTTCGCTCGCCGGGCTGATCTGGTTGCTGATTTTGCGTCCGCCGGTCCCGTGGGTTTACGCGGCTGACATCCCAATCATGATCGGCACGGTCGCAGCGCTCGTGGCGGCGGAATACCGGTTCTGGCGGCTCTACGACAATGTGAGCCGTCGCCTGGCGGTCACAGCGCAGCAGCTCGAGGCAGAGCGAAGGCAGCGCCAGGAAAGCGACGCACAGAACGTCAAAGCGGAGCGACGCTTCCGGCTGGCTCAGGCCGACCTGTCGAAGCGGGAGGATGCGCTGCGGCAGACGCGGACCGACCTGCAGCAGACGCGGGACGAGCTCGGGCAGGCGTGGTCCAGCCTCGCGCGGGCTGAGCAGGAGCTGCGCAGGGCCCAGGCCGAGTTCCCAGAGGTAGGCGACGAATCCTCCCGCGCGCGAGGCGACGGCGGATCGGGGGCCAAGACACCGCCGAGTGAGCGGGACGACTCCGCGGTGTGGTATCGGCGCGATAAAGGCGCGAAGCCGGGCGAGCTGATCAGCGCAGACTCGGTCAGGGTCGAGCTGATCAGTATCTGCTGGCTCACCGTGCGCCAGGAGGCTTCCGCAAGCGAGCCCGGTGGACGCGACGCCATCATCTTGCAGCGGAGAACGGAGAAGATCTCCCCCAAGCCCGGCGAAACTGCGGGTCAGGTGATCGGTAGAGCAGAGGCACGCCTGCGCCACGTGGTTGAGGCCGCCGCGGCCAATTACGCTGCTCAGGCCATCGCCGACCCGGCCTGGACTGTCGTCAGCGGGTGCTGGGTGACGAAGGCGGACAGCTTCACCGCAGCCGCCAGTACCGTGGCCAACCTCAAGACCGACGTGCATAACGTCCTGCTGAACAAGCCTGCCGAACTGATCGGCTCCGGGCTGGGCCTGCCCAAGCCCGTAGGGCTCGCCATCGCAGGAATCGCTGATCAGGTCAAGCTACCCATCGACCCGTCGTTGGATGCGATGACGCGGGTCATCCAGATCGGCGGGATCGTGGTGGGCGCGATCTCCGCAAACCCAGTGCTGGTCAGCGCCTGCTTCAAGGCAATCGCGCATGAGGCATTCGTCCAGTGCCTGGCCGACGGCATCGAGAAGATACTCAACGGCCATGAACTCTCAGCCGCAGAGCAGCAGCCGACAGCGACGAGGCTGGAAGCTGCCGCACCACCCAGCATGAAGCCGACCGCCGCAGAGATAGCCGCCGAACTCAGCAAGCCTCCGCGGCCCGGTTGGCCGGAGATTGAGCCCGGCGGGCCACAGATCGGGCGCGGCTTCTCGCCCATTGGATAGTGCGTTGACATCTGCGGGGGCACGGGCTGCGGGGCGCTGACCTGTCTCCCGACGGGCGAGTGGCGCCGGACTGGAACCCGGCCCTAGGTTAGGGCGATGACAAGCAGGCCGTTCGAGGTCGTCTGCGAGATCGAGCCACCGACCCGGCCTGACCTGATGCATGTCCGCCATCAGATCGGGACGCTCAGCAAGGTCGCCGGCGCCTTCCTCATCCCGGACAACCACCTGGGCCGGGCAACGGTCTCCAGCGTTGCCGTGGCTCATGAAGTGGAGGCCATGGGCGGCCGGAGCATTGCCTGCCTGAACTCGCGCGACCGGAACCTGCTCGGACTCCGGCGGGACCTGCTTACTGCGGCGTCGTATCACGTGGACCAGTTCTTGTTCGTGTACGGCGACAAGCCCAGTTCCGGCAGCCGGACCGGCGAGCTGACGGTGCGGGCAATGATCGAGGAGGTGCGGGCTCTGTCGGCCGATCCGGCCTTCGCCTCGGTGGAACCGTTCAGGGTCGGGGCGGCGGCTGGGCTGCGCCCGCTGCCTGGCTGGAAGCGCTCGGCTGACTTCCTGTTCGTGCAGGTCAGCTTCTCCCTCGACCAGCTGCTGCGGTGGCGGGAGGCCAACCCTGTCGACGTCCCCGTCTATGCGGGCGTCATCGCGCTGGCCAGTGAGTCGCACGCCGAGCGGCTTGCCGCCGCCGTCCCTGACATCGCGATCCCGGCCGAGCTGGCACGCCGGGCCCGCACCGACCGGCTGGCCGGCGTGGAGGCGGCCTGTGACCTGGTGCTGCAGATCCGGGACTCGGGCGCGTTCGCAGGCGTGCATCTCATCCCGGTGACCCGCTACCGGGAGGTCGCCGCCAGACTCGAGCAGCGGCTGGCCTGACGGCCCGGCACTGGCCCTGGTGGGGCTAGCCCTGGTAATAGCTGTCCGCGACGGCCAGCGCCTCGTCGAGGATTGCCAGCCCCTCCTTGGCCTCGGACTCGGTCACCGTGCACGGCGGCACGACGTGCAGCCGGTTGTAGTTCACGAACGGCACCAGGCCCAGCGCGCGGCACCGCGCCACCAGCGCGTTCATCGCATCCGACGAACCGGCGTACGGCGCAAGCATCTCGCGGGTGTCGCGGTTGGACACCAGGTCAAGCGCCCAGAAGACCGCCGTCCCGCGGACCTCGCCAATTACCGGATGCCGGGCGGCTAGCTCGTGCAACCCGGGGCCGAGGACACGCTCGCCGACGCGCACCCCGTTCCCGATAATGTCTTCGTCTTTCATCACATCGATCGTGGCGGCGATCGACGCGCAGGCCAGCGGATGGCCGGAATACGTCAGACCGCCAGGGAATACTCGGTCGTCAAACGTGGCGGCGATAGCGTCGGAGATGATCACCCCGCCGACCGGAACGTAGCCCGAGTTGGAGCCCTTGGCGAACGTGATCAGGTCGGGCACGACACCGTGATCCTCGAACGCGAACCAGCGGCCCGCCCGGCCGAAGCCGCACATGACCTCGTCGGCGATGTAGACGATCCCGTAGCGGTCACACAGTTCGCGTACGCCGGCCAGGTAGCCGGCCGGCGGGATCAGCACGCCGGCCGTGCCGACGATCGTCTCCAGCAGCACGGCGGCTATCGTCGAGGGGCCCTCCATCTGGATGACCTGCTCAAAGTGCTGCAGCGCCCGCCGCGATTCCTCCTCTTCCGTGGTCGCCCAGAACGCGGACCGGTACAGGTACGGGCCGAAGAAGTGGACGTGCCCGATCGCGAACTCGTTCGGCCAGCGCCGGGGGTCGCCGGTTGACGTAATCGCCGCGCCAGTGTTGCCGTGATAGGAGCGGTAAAAGCTGAGCACCTTGGTCCGGCCGGTGTGCAGCCGCGCCATCCTGATCGCATTCTCGTTGGCGTCGGCGCCGCCGTTCGTGAAGAACACCTTCTCCATGCCCGCCGGTGCGAGGGCGGCCAGCCGGGAGGCGGCCTCGCCGCGCGCCTCACTGGCATACTGCGGAGCGATCGTCGTGAGCTTGGCCGCCTGCGCAGCGATCGCCGCGGTCACCCGCGGGTGCTGGTGGCCGATGTTGGCGTTCACCAGCTGGCTGGAGAAGTCCAGGTAGCGGTTGCCGTCGTAATCCCAGAAATACGAGCCCTCGGCGGCGGCGACCGGCAGCGGCTTGAGCGCCTTCTGCGCGGACCAGGAGTGGAAGACATGCGCCCGGTCCATGGCGAACACCTCGGCGCCGCGCTCAGGGTCGGGCGCGCAGGGCGTCCTGCGGGTGTAGTCAGTCATCGTCAGCTCCTACTGGTTGACCGGGAAGCCCAGGTTGACGCCGCCATGACTGGGATCAAGCCAGCGCGAGGTGACCGCCTTGGCCCGCGTATAGAAATGCACGCCGTCGGTGCCGTAAACGTGCGTGTCCCCGAACAGCGACGACTTCCAGCCTCCGAAGGAGTAGAACGCCATCGGCACGGGGATCGGCACGTTGACGCCGACCATCCCAACCTCGACCTCGTGGGTGAACCGGCGGGCCGCTCCCCCGTCGTTAGTGAAGATCGCGGTGCCGTTGCCGTAGGGGTTGGCGTTGATGATCTGCAGCGCCTCCGCGTAGCTGCGGGCCCGAAGCACCGACAGCACCGGGCCGAATATCTCGTCGCGGTAGCAGTTCATCTCCGGCGTCACGTGGTCGAGCAGCGTCGGACCGAGCCAGAAGCCGTCGGCAGCGTCGCCGGTTACCGGGTGGCTGCGGCCGTCGACCGCGAGCGTGGCGCCCTCGGCCACGCCCGAGTCGAGGTAACCGGCCACCTTGTCCCGGTGCTGCCGGGTCACCAGCGGCCCCATCTCCGAGGCTTCCTCGTCGCCGGGTCCCACGATAAGGCTCGCCATTCGCTGCTCGATCTTGGCGACCAGCTCGTCGCCGACTGGCTCGACCGCCACGAGCGCGGAGATCGCCATGCACCGTTCGCCGGCCGAGCCGAAGCCGGCGTTCACGGCGGCGTCGGCAGCCAGGTCAAGGTCCGCGTCGGGGAGCACCACCATGTGATTCTTGGCCCCGCCGAGAGCCTGCACGCGCTTGCCATGCGCGGTGCCGGTCTCGTAGATGTAGCGGGCGATCGGGGTGGACCCGACGAAGCTGACCGCCCGCACGCCGGGATGGGTCAGCAGCACGTCAACCGCCTCCTTGGCGCCGTGCACGACGTTGAACGCGCCGTCTGGCAGGCCAGCCTCGGCCAGCAGCTCAGCGAGCAACTGCGAGGCGGACGGGTCTTTCTCCGAGGGCTTGAGCACGAACGTGTTACCGCAGGCCAGCGCGATGGGGAACATCCACATGGGCACCATCGCGGGGAAGTTGAACGGCGTGATTCCCGCGACCACGCCCACGGGCTGACGGATCGAGTAGGCGTCGACGCCGGCCGACACGTTCTCGGAGTAGCCGCCCCTGAGCAGATGGGGGATCCCGCACGCGAAGTCCACGACCTCCAGCCCCCTGGCGACCTCTCCGGCCGCGTCTGACAGCACCTTGCCGTGCTCGGCGGTGATGATCGCCGCCAGTTCCTGCTGGCGCGAGCGCACCAGCTCGCGGAACGCGAACATCACGGCAGCCCGCTTGACCAGCGACGTCTCCCGCCAGCCGGGCAGGGCTGCTTCCGCCGCCGCGACGGCCGCGCCAACCTCGATCTCTCCGGCGAAGTCGACAGTCCCCGCGACCCTGCCCGTCGCCGGGTTGTAGATGTCACCGCGGGCCGCCGTCTCTCCGGTCCACGGCTTCCCGTTAATCCAGTGCGTGCGGTGCTGATCCATGACCCTTCTGCCTTCCGGTTGCGCCACTGCGCGGCTGAACCATGCTCTCCCCTTCGCCAAGTGTGTCGCCAGGCCAGGTACGTGCCAAGTTACGTTTTGTAAGGGAACGAGGCGGTGCCCGCTACAACGTGTATGGCCAGGTCGCGGTCGACGGACTGTAAGCTGACCAGCGGTCCGGACTTACGCCGTGTTCAGGGAGGAGCCGCGATGCTGCCGACGGTCGCGGAGGTGCTTGCCCTGGATCCGGTGCGGAGCGGAGCGCCGCGGGTGCTGGCCGGCGCGGACAGGCTGGACGCCCAGGTCCGGTGGGTGCACGTGATCGAGCTGACACGGGCGGCTCACCTGCTGCGCGGCGGCGAGCTCGTGCTGTCCACGGGCATCGCCTTGCCCGACGACGCGGCCGGGCTGCAGCATTACGTGGCCGAACTGGCCGCGGTCGGGGTAAGCGGCCTCGCGGTGGAACTCGGCTCCCGGTACGCCCGGAGCCTGCCTGCTGCACTGGTGAGCGCGGCCGCCGATCATCAGCTGCCGCTCATCGTGCTCGAGCGGGAAACTCAGTTCATCGAGATCACCGAGGCTGTGCACGCCAGGATCATCGACGCGCAGCTGGCCGAGCTTCGCTCGGCCGAGCGGCTCCACCAGGTGTTCACCGAGCTGGCCGTGTCGGGGGCTGCCGCCGACGACGTGGTCGCCCAGGCCGCGAGTCTCGCGGGCTGTCCGGTCATCCTGGAGAACCTGGCTCACCACGTGCTCGCGTGCGCGCCCGGCACCCAGGACGCGGCCGCGCTGCTGGCCGGCTTCGCCGCGCGGTCACGGGCGGTCCTAGTCAGCGGCCGTACCGGGTACGACGCCGCGTCGGGCTGGCTGGTCACCGTCGTCGGCGCCCGCGGCGAGGACTGGGGCCGGCTGATCCTGCTCCGCTCCGGCAGCGTGGCGCCCGCCCCCGGCGACGTGACGCTGATCGAGCGGGCCGCGACCACGCTGGCGCTCGGCCGGCTGCTCGACCACCAGCAGGAGAGCCTGGAACGCCAGGCGCACGCCGCGATCCTGTCCGCCTTCCTCGGCCACGGCTACGCCGACCAGTCCGAGGCAGAGGCCAGGGCCAGGGCGCTCGGCGTCCCGGTCACCGGCCGCTGCCTGGTGACGGTCGTGGTCAGGCTGGCCGCGGCCGATGCTTACCCGGAGGGAAGACCCCCCGCTGCTGCTTACTCGGGGGGCCCACCCCCCGTACCCCCCGCTGCTGCTTACTCGGGGGGCCGACCCCCCGTACCCCCCGCTTCGCCAGGCCTGGAGGCCCACGCCAGGGCGGCGGCGATGGCGGATGAGCTGGCTGAGGTCTGCCGCCGGCAGCGGGTCCCTGCCCTCGTGGGCTCGCTGGACGACAACCGGGTGGCCGCCCTGCTCGCGCTTCCGCCGAGGTCTGACGCCGAGGCGGCCCTGACCCGGCTGGCCCAGCAGCTTCGGCCGCGGCTGTCGGAGCAGGACGTGATCGGCGCCGGATCGGCGGTCGCGTCGGTCGGCAGCGTGCACCGCTCGTTCACCGAAGCCGATCACGTCGCCGAGGCCGCCGCCGGAAACGGCTCCGACCTGCCCTTCTACCGGCTGCCTGACCTGCGGCTGCGGGGCCTGCTGCACCTGCTGCGCGACGACCCGCGGCTGCAGGCCTTCGCCGAGCGGGAACTCGGCCCGCTGCTGATGCACGACGACGCCAGCGGCACCCAGCTGATGGCCGCGCTTACCGCCTACCTGTCCGCCGGAGGCAACAAGGCCGAGGCGGCGAAGCAGGCCCACCTGGCCCGGCCCACCATGTACGAGCGCCTGCGCCAGATCGAGGACGTGCTCGGCGTCGACCTCGAGCCCGCCGAGTCCCGGCTGTCGCTGCACGTCGCGCTGCTGGCGCTCACGTCTGCGGCCGCCTGACGATCGCCAGGTCACGGAACGACACCTCGAAACCTTCGCCCTCGGGTGCCGCGCACATCGCGCCGGCGAGCACCGTCTGAGCCGGAGGCACGTAGACGACGGCCGCTAGTTCACGCTCGCCGCCGTCGGCCCGGTACCTGACCTCAACCGAGTCGCCGCGACGCGCCAGGTACAGGGCGACCTCGGTCGTACCTCGCGGCAGCTCGCCGACCGCCCAACTGGAGTAGTCGAGCGTCACGACGGTGCTCAGCCTCAGCCTGCCGTCGAAGTACTCGACGCCAGTCTTGAGCCACCGCCGGTCGTCGACCCTGACCATCGCTCCGGCCTGGTCGTACTGCGCACCGTAAGCGCCGCGTACCCGCACGGACAGGTCGAACTCGCCGTCAACCCGGTCGCCGTACACGTGACCGGTGTCGCGGACATAGCCGTAGCTCGTGGTGCGCCAGAAGTCCGTTCCCGGATCCGCGGTGACCGTCAGCCGACCATTAGCCTCCGACCATCGGGCGGGCTCGTTGAGCCAGAGCACGGCAAACCTCCAGGCTGCTAGATGACCGCGAGCAGTGTGCGCAATCTCGGCGGGGACTGAGAGTCCGGCCGACCTCAGGAACACTACGCTGAGCTGACTGCATGTACCCGGCGGCGTCGCGGGGTTAGCGGGCGTGTGCTTCATGAACGAAGGAGGCCAGCGGTATGGTGCAGGGCCCTCGGCTGATCGGAGTCGTCATCTACGTTCGGGAACTCGACCGGTCGGTGAGCTTCTACCGGGAGTTGCTGGAGCTTGAGGTTATCGACAGCAGCACGACCGCCGCGCTGCTGGCCGTCCGGGATGGATGTCACCTGGTGCTGCGGGAGACCGGCCCTACCACTCCTCGACCGCTCGGCGCGATCGGCCTCCAGTACGTGACGTGGATGATGCCGAGCCGGGCCGACCTCGACCGAGCCGAGACGCTGCTGAAGAACCGGTCCGCCTACGTGGAGACGCGGACCATCGGCGGCACCACGTCGGTCGAGGGCCACGATCCCGACGACCTGACCGTCGTGCTGGCCTACTCCAAAGACGACCAGATGCCCCTGCGTGAGCTTCCGAGCCGGATCTACGCGTGGTGACCGGCGATCACTTCGTCAGCCGCTCGATCTCGGCCGCTGTCGGGATGCCGGCCCGCGCTCCTGGCTTCGTGACCGCCAGTCCGGCTGCGGCCACGGCCCGCCGGACGCTGGCACGCAGGTCGTAGCCCTGGGCCAGGCCGGCCGCAAGCACCCCGGTCAGGGTGTCGCCGGCGCCGGTGGTGTCGACGGCGGCCACCCGGTGGCCGGCGAAGTGCTCCGTCGCGCCGGCGTCAGTCAGCAGCGCGCCATCGGCGCCCATGGTCGCGACCACCGGGCCGCCCGAGTATCTGGCCAGGGCCAGGGCCGCGGCCTGCGTGGTCGTCGCGGCCGGCCCGCCGCACTGCCCCAGCAGCGCCGCCAGCTCGTTCAGGTTGGGCGTCGCGATCGCGCCCGCCAGCAGGTCGGCCCAGCCTTCCCTGGCCGGTGCGGGGTTCACCACGAGCCGGGCCCCGGCGTCGCGGGCCGCGTCCGCCGCGGCCCGGATCGGCGCCGCGGGCACTTCGAACGACAGCACGACAACGTCGCCGCGTTCGAGCACCAAGGCCGAGAGCGACTGGCGGACGTGGACGTCGGTCACCAGGTCGTTGGCGCCGCCCGCGAGCGCGATCTGGTTCTCGCCGCTGCTGGCGTCGACAAGGACCGCGGCCAGGCCGGTTGCGGCGTCACATCGCATGACCCCGGACACGGCGATGCCCTCGGCCGCGAGGGCCGCCAGCGAGTCGTGGCCGTCCTGCGCGCCGACAGCGCCGATCATGTGCACGACGGCGCCCGCGCGAGCTGCGGCGACCGCCTGGTTGGCGCCCTTGCCACCGTGATGACGCGCGACGACTCCGCCGGGGACGGTCTCGCCCGGCACCGGCAGTCGAGGTAGCCGCATGACGAGGTCGATGTTGATCGAGCCGACGACGATCACGCGCCCTGCGGCCCGGCCGGCGTCATCGCTCATGTTGCGCCACTATAGGAGCAATTCGCCGGCGCTGGATGGAGCCCGTGACCAAGAAGATCATTCTTGACTGTGACCCGGGAATCGACGACGCTCTGGCGATCGTCTACGCGGCCGGCTCCGCTGAACTCGAGCTCCTGGGCATTACGACGGTGGCCGGGAACGTCAGCCTCGACCAGACGACAAGCAACGCGTTGCGAGTCTGCGAGTTCATCGGTGCCGCCGTGCCGGTGACTCCTGGCTGCGCGGCGCCGCTGCTGCGGTCGCCGATCACGGCCGAGCACGTGCACGGTGCGGACGGGCTTCGCGGCGCGCGGCTGCCGCCGGCATCCAGGCGCCCGCAGCCGGGCCACGCGTCAGATTTCATCATCGAGACCGTGCTTGGCGCACCCGGTGACATCACGCTCATCGCGATCGGGCCGCTGACGAACATCGCGCTCGCGCTGAGCCGCGAGCCGCGCATCGCCTTCGAGGTGCAGGACTTCGTGATCATGGGTGGGTCCGCCACGCGCGGGAATGTGACCCCGGCCGCCGAGTTCAACATCGCGTGCGACCCGGAGGCAGCCTCGATCGTCTTCTCGGCCGGGTGGACGGTCACGATGGTCGGCCTGGACGTGACCTTGCGGGCGCTTGCCGACCAGGAGGTACTTGGCCGGCTTGGCGCACTCGGCGCGCTCGCGGACCTGCTGCTGGTCCCGTGCCTCGGCGGCTACGCCGACGACGGGATCGGTCCTCCGGCCGTGCACGACCTTTGCGCGGTCGCGCATGTGGCCCGCCCCGGCCTGCTCGGCTGCCAGCCGGCCAGGGTGGAGGTCGAGACCGCGGGCCGGTGGACGTCAGGCATGACGGTGACCGACTTCCGCGCGAGCCCGGCCGAGGGCAATGCGCTTGTAGCCACCACCATCGACGTGCCGGCGTTCTGGGACGCGGTACTTGAGGTGTACGGGCCGCTGGCCGGATCCCTTAACGGATGAGCCAGCCGGCAGCCGCTTTGGCCCGCGCCGGCCCTGGCGACGACTCTGCGGCCGCTCGCCAGGGCCGGACGGGCTCGCTGCTCTGCTAGCGGGCTAGCAACCGTCGTACGGGGCCCACGGCGTGGTCCCGTCCTCGGCATACAGCTTGTTGAATGCCGCCTCCTGCTCGGCCACCGACGCTTCGCCAGCCGTGCCCGAGTAGCCAAGGGACGCCCACGTCGAGGGCAGGATCCCGAACAGCCCGTCCGGGTCGGTCGGCGTGTCGGTGCTCTCCCGGTAGGCGACGCACTGCTCGAACGCTGACATGCCCGCCGTCAGGGAGCCGCCGTCACTCGGCTGGTCCTGCGCCTCGGCCTGAGCCTCATCGGCCGATGCCGGGTCGGCCTGCTGCTGGCTGACCGGCGCCTGCTCCTGGCTCACCGGCACCTGGCCTGGGCCGGCAAAGTCCTTCGCCAGCAGCGCGGCGTACTTGATCTTGAACTGGGCCTCCCTGAACCTTGGGTTCTCCGGGATGCGCAGCCGCTCCCCTACCGTTAGCAGGTTCGGGTCGGACAGGACTTTCATGTTCGGCGGGGTGGCGTAGATCGCCCCCCAGGTCATGTGGTGTGCCGCGGCGATGCCGCTGAGAGTGTCGCCCGCCTGGACGGTGACCCACTCCGCTGGCTTGCCGTGGGCGTTGCGGGCGGCGACCTTGCTGGTGTGGCGGTGCGTCGCCGCCTGTGCGGCGGTCGCGCCGGAGAGGGCCAGGCCGGCGATCGTGGCCGGCATCAGGGTAGCTGTAGCAATCTTGTTGATCTTCACGGAGGTGTGAACCCTCCTCTTGTCCGCCCTCAGCGCTTCGCCTGCTGTCGGCGACTCACAGGTG
This sequence comes from Streptosporangiaceae bacterium, assembly GCA_030041135.1. Classification (GTDB taxonomy): domain Bacteria; phylum Actinomycetota; class Actinomycetes; order Streptosporangiales; family Streptosporangiaceae; genus JAJYUU01. The sequence goes on from JASHOL010000230.1 coordinate 17,134, forward strand.
TTGGGCGTGACATAGGTGCCATGGCCGTTCCTGGCGCATGGACATGGTCAGGTGACATGCTCGCGACACGGTCGCGAATGCCGTCTGGCCTGGGCCGGCTCCTTTCGTCGGGGCTCACTGTCGCTGAGCACACCGGCCCAATGAAACCTGCTCGCAGCCGATGCAAAGGCCGCCATAGGCCGAATGTGAGACATGTCACGTCGCGATATAGACCGCGTTCGGCGACCGCAAGGCCTTGATGTGACATTGGTCTCCGCCATAACGCAGGCTGATGAACTGCGCTGATGCCGGCCGTGCGCGGTTTCCGGGTCGCACGGAAAACGCCTGCCTAAAGCCGCGAGATTGCCCCGATCAAACGCGGTATCAGCCGCGATCAGCGCGCACCGATGTCCCGGTCAAGTGACGCCATAAAGCCGCTCGCGCATTACTCACATTGCCCAGTGCACTTCTATTACACGCGCACCATGCGATCACTGGTACCGCAGCGCCGATCCTGGCTGGATCCGGGCGGCACGGCGCAACGGGCCGCGGATGACCAGCAGCGTGAGAACCACCACGCAGGCGAGCGTGACCAGAGGGATCACCGGGAGGAAACCCTGTGGCACGGTGAGGTGGACGTAGTGATGCACCAGCGCGACGAGGCTCTGGTAGATCAGCCAGCCGACACCGATGCCGACCAGCCAGCCGGCGAAGGCCAGTGTTACCGCCTCGGCGCTGAAAACCCGCCGGACTTGGCGGGCCCGCGCGCCAACGCAGCGCAGGATGCCGACCTCGCGGGTACGTTCGAGCACGCCCATGCTGAGCGAGCTGGCCAGGCCGATGAGCATGATGACGACTATCAGCAAGCCCAAAAGCTCCAGGATCGCAAGCAGTGAGTTATCTTCACTGGTGGTCTGCTGCTGGCTCACGTAGGTCGCCTGGGTGCTCGCAGGGAATCCGGCCGAGGCCAGGCGGTTCGAGAGCGCAGTCACAGCGCGGTTGATCGCGGCATGGGCGGAACTGGCCGTGCTGACCCACATCGCGTTGGAGGCGCCCGGGTTGCCGTCGAGGCGCTCAAGAACCGGCAGCGGCCAGTAGACAATCGCGCCGCTGTCGTAGTTGACGGTGTCGATCCCGACCACGCGCACTCGCGTGGGCCCCTGAGGCAACGTGAACGTCAGCGTCTGGCCGACCCTGGCACCGGAGACGTTCGCGAGGGCCGGGCCGAGTATCACCGGCGGTACGGCAACGCCAGCGGCGCTGGCGGCGGTCTGCGCAGCGGTGAACCAGTGGCCAGCGCTCAGCTGGTAGGAGTACATCGGGTGGCTGTCGAGGCCCTCCGCCGCGTAGTACTGGCTGCCGTACAGCACGTCGCTTTGCTCCACCGGCTGGACACTCCGCACGCCGGGAATCGCCGCCGCGACGGCCAGCGCGCGGCTGGTGAAGGGACGCGCGCCGGGGCCAGCCGCCTCATGGGCGCTGGCGCTGTAGTCCAGCCTGCTGATCGTCTGGCCGATGCCCGAGTGGACCGACTGAGCGAGGGCCAGCAGTGACATCATCAGCCCGGCCGCCACGGCGACCTGGGCAATCGTGGCGGCGCTGCGGCGCTTGGATCGCAGTGCGTTGCGCACCCCCATCCGCAGGCTGCCGGGGAGCCGCGCCCCCGACATGAGGCCGGCCCTGGCGACGAGCCGGTCGAGCCAGCCCGCGCTGTAGCCGGCGGTCGCCCATCCGGCCAGGGTTTCCGCGACTGGGCTGCGCAGCGCACGTCGCATCGCAGGCAGCGACGCGGCGATGGCGAGCACCGGACCGATCACCAGGCTGGCCACTACCACCGGCACGGAAATGCCGAAACCGAACGCGACGTCGATGGCCTTCACGGCGAAGTCGCTGGCCAAAAGGTAGGCGATCACGATGCCGAGCAAAGTGCCGGGGACCGCGCCCGCAGCTCCGAGCATCGCGGCCGTGCGGATGGTGACTCCGCCGATCTGCCTGCGCCGGGCGCCGAGCGTCTTGAGGATGGCGATCTCGCTGGCCTGCTCGGCGATCAGCGTGTTCATGGTCGAGGAGATCAGGAACAGCGCCGATATAAGCGCGAGCACCATGATGATGTACAAGAACTTCGAGATGGCGCTGAACGTGCTCTGCCCTGGGTACGACCCCGCGGCCCTGGTGAGGGGCAGCGCGGTGAACGGGTCGGTCCCGGTCAGCCTGGTCAGGTATGAGCGGACCTCGGCGATGACCAGGTTCTGCTGCGCCGTGGTGTCATCGGTGAGCCGGAATCCCAGGTAGTTGTAGCCGCGGACGCCGCGGAGCGACTCGACGGTGGCCAGGGTGGCGTAGAACACCGGGGTGGATGAGCCGTTCGCGCCGGGAGTCGCGGCCAGGTTCAGCCCGGTGCCGCTGACCCGCAGCGGCACCATCGCGCCGCTTGCGGCGCGCATGTAGATGGTGCTCCCGCTGGGGGTGGCATAGCCGGTGGCCCTGGCGTTGCCCGCGTCGGCCAGCACCTGACCCGGCCCCGGCCGCCGGCCGGACATCAGCGGGACGGTATTGACCGGGTCGGACGACAAGTCGCCCCCGGCGATCTCCACGGTCTGGGTGCCCGCAGCTGAAGTCGCCGTGGTTTTGTAGCCGAGCACTGGGCTCATGGCGGCAACGCCGGGCAGGTGCCGGATCGCACTGAGCTCAGCTGGTGTCAGGTCCAGCGTGTCTGTGCTGATCCCGACGTCGTTCAGGTGACTGTCGGCGACCTGGCGGTCCATCGCGGCGGCCAGCAAGCCCGGCACTGCCACGAAGCCAAGCGTGGCAGTCGCGATGCAGAGCGTGAATGCGGCCAGTATCGTCCGGCTGCGGTGCCTAGTCAGGTCCCCCCACGCCTTGCGGGTCAATGTGGTCATGGCCGCCGCGCCGTGTCGCCGGTGATGAGGCCGTCGCGGACCGACACGACCCTGGACGCCATCTGCGCCAGGGCCAGGTCATGGGTGACGTACACCACCGTGGTCCCGCGGTCATTCATGTTCTTCAGCAGGTCGAACATTTCCCTGGCGAGATGCGTGTCGAGGTTGCCGGTGGGCTCATCGCCGAGCAAGATCGGCGGCTCGCACGCCATCGCCCTGGCGATCGCGACCCGCTGCTGCTCGCCACCGGACAGCTCGGCCGGCAGCCAGCGGCCACGATCGGCGAGCCCGACCGTTGCCAGGTTGCGGCCGGCGGCGGCCTTGCGCTCGCGGGCCGGACCGCGGCGGGCCAGGTCCAGCGGGAGCATCGCGTTCTCGATGGCGTTGAGGGTGGGCATGAGCTGGAAGAACTGGAAGACGATGCCGATGGTGCGGCCGCGCCAGACGGCAAGCTGTTCCTCGGTCATCCGGTCCAGGCGGCTGCCGTTGACCGTTATCGTGCCGGAGGTCGGCCGGTCGATTCCGGCGATCAGGTTGATGAGCGTCGTCTTGCCACTCCCTGACGGGCCAGTGATCGCCACCATCTCGCCCGCCTCGATGGCGAGGTCCACGCCGCTTAGCGCGGGAAAAGAGGCTCCCCGGCTCCCTGGGGTGCGATAGATCTTCTCGGCGCCGGCCAGCTCGATGATCGGCGGCTGCGCCGGCTGGCCGGCCGGAGCGGCCTCGGCAGTGGTCATCGGGCCGGTCATCGCGTCATGCCCGTTTCGAGCAGGCACTCTGGGCCCGCGGGCGGGCCGGTCTCGCCCGACAGGCGCCCGTCGGCCAGGAACACCACCCGGTCTGCCCAGGCGGCATGCCGGACGTTGTGGGTGACGAGCACGACCGCGCAGCCGGTCTGGCACCGCTGCCGGAGCTGGCCCATCACAGTCTCGCCCGTGAGCGCGTCGAGGGCGCCGGTCGGCTCGTCGGCCAGCAGCAGCGACCGCCCGCCAGCGACGGCCCTGGCTATCGCCACCCGCTGCTGCTCGCCGCCTGAAAGCTGCGCAGGGAACCGCGTCCTGGCGGCGGCTGGAAAGCCCATGGAGTCCAGCAGGCCGCGGGCACCGGCCATGGCGGCCTTTGGCCTGACGCCGTCGAGTTCCAGTGCCAGCGCCACGTTCTCCGCGGCAGTCAGCGCCGGCAGCAGGTTAGCCTGCTGGAACACGAAGCCGACCTGCCGCCGCCGCGCCTCCGCGAGCCCGGCTTCGTCAAGCGCGGCCAGATCACGGCCGGCCAGCAACACCCGGCCCGAGGTCGGCCGGTCCAGCCCGCCGGCCAGGTTCAGCAGCGTGGACTTGCCCGAGCCGCTCGGGCCCATGACGGCCACGAACTCGCCGGCCCGCACCCGCAGTGACACATCCTGGAGCGCGACCACCCGCAGGTCCCCGGATCCGAACACCCGCCCTGCCCGCTCGATATCCAGCACCATCATGAGTCGCTCCGTCCTGTCGCCCGCCCGGCCGGGATGTGCGGCTGCAGCGCGGCCTGGTCCTCCGCGGAACGACCCTGGCCGCTAAGGCTGCGGGACGCGAGCCGCGCTTCGCACAGGTCGAGCCAGCGCGCCTCGGCCTCCGCCTGGAATATGAGCCCGTCCAGCATCAGCTGCCAGGCCGTATCCGCGTCGGACTCAGCGTCGTTCTTGAGCCTGGTCAAGTCTTGCAGTGCCCGCACTGTCGCCATCCGCTGCCGCTGCACGACCGCGGTCACGTCAGCGATGCCCATCCGCATGGCGAACACGAGCTTGATCGCCAGTTCCTGGCGCGGGATGACCTCGCGTGGCACGGGTGTCTCGAACCAACGGCGCAGCTCGTCCCGGCCGGACCCGGTGATCTCGTACACCTTCTGGCCATCTGCGTCGGCATCCGCGGTGACCAGCCCGTCCCGCTCCAGGCGCCCGAGCGTCGTGTACACCTGGCCCACGTTCAGCGGCCAGACATCCCCGGTCGCCGCCTCGAACTCGGTCTTCAGCCCGTAGCCATGCGTAGGCCCGGCGGCCAGCAGGGCCAGAAGGCTGTGCCGAACTGACACGCGCACCTCCATACCAAGTATTGCATACCGAGTATGCCATCGTGCGAGCTAGCGCGTCAAACCGGCTCCGGCATCAGTGCGAGTATCCAGAGGCTTTACCCTCGCCCACGGCAGTCGGCAAAATGACGCAGAGCCGGCGAGTGCGGTCGACGGCGGCGGCCGGAAGGGAAGTGGCGTGGCGAAAGAAGATCTGTTCGATCGGGTCACCGGCCGCAAGTTCTACCTTGACTACCCTGACGACCTGGACGCCAGCGAACCGGTCACGTTCCTCCTCAGCCTGCACGGGGCGGGCTCGTTCGGCGCCTGGCAGCGGCTGTACTTCCCCGCCTGCGACTACGTCAACTCGCACCGGCTGGTCATCGCCACGCCCACCGCGGCCACCGAGCAGCCGATGCGGCGCTGGATACCCGAAGCCGACGACGGCCATCTGCGCAACATCGTGGAGCTAGTGACCGGCCGGTTCGGGGCCGGCCGAATCGGCTCGTTCTGGCTAGCCGGCCACTCGCAGGGCGGGCTCACCGCGAACAGGCTTGTGTCCCAGGACTACTTCGCCGATCGGGCCGACGGATACCTGAGCCTGTCCGGCGGCCGCCTGGGCCCGGCCGAGCATGCCGATGGTTTCGGCCCGCCGGCGTTGCCAGGCGAGCCGACCAGGGCGCGGCCGCGGTTCGGCCCGCCGCGGCCGCCCGACACCGACCTGTCGTTCATCTTCTCCACCGGCGAGCATGAGATCGTCAGCCTGCCCGAGTCATCCCCGTGGGCGGACAGGTACGGAGCCCGACCGCGAGTCCGGCTGCCCGATGTCGTCGACACCGAGCCCGGCCAGGTCTACGACAAGCTACGTGCGGGACGGTCATCGCCGGTGTGGGGGCTGCTCCCCCGGCCGGGAATCGCGGTGGTCTACCACTATCCCGATGCACGGCAGGGGCGGGTAATAGCCGACGTGATGCGACTGGACAAAGGGCACACCGAAGGTCTGGAGCCTAATGTCACGCGCAGGCTCGTCGAGATCATCGTGGCCGCCCCGGGCGGCAAGCTTCGCTCGGCATCAGCCCAGGTGGCCGGGCACTAGCGAGCCCGGCCAGCTCCGGGTCGTGCGAGCGAGACCCAGGCCTGGCTTCCCACCATACGAACACCCAAGCCGTAGTTGAGGGTGACGTCAGACGGTAGCGCGACGAGTCCTAGCCGGCGACAAGCTTCGACCGCCAGGCGGCGAAGCGGTGCCGAAGCGCGGTGACGTCCTCGGCAGTGGTGCCGTATTCCGCGAAGGCGGCGTCGGTGATCTGGGTGAGCGCACCGAGGGCGTCGGCGAAGAGGTCAGGCTCGAATCCGGGGTCGGCGGCCGTCGCTAGTTCGATCAGCCGTTCTGCGGTGTAGCGGCCGCTCGTGATTATGGCGTCGACGTCGAGGAAGTCCCGGGCCATCGCTCGCCCGTAGAGTGCGGCCATCTTGTTAGCGACGGCGTCATCGGCGTGCAGGACGGGCCGATCTCAAGCAGAACAGGGTCATGAGCGCGCCAGTCCGCCGCTAGCTCCACCTTGTCAGGCTCACTGGCGGGAGCTGGGCCTGTGACGAGCAGCCGGGCAAAGGTCTCGCCCCGAGCGACGACGGACACCTCCATCCGGGCCGCCTCGATCGCAGCGATGACTACCGTGACCATCAGGTCGAACTCGCCACGGCGATGCCAGTCCAGGAACAGATCGACGTCCCCGCTGGGGCGCGATCCCATACCGTGGGCCGCTACCGCGTACCCGCCGGCCAGCGCCAGGCTGTACGGACCGCCCGCCGACAAAGCGATCTCTGCGATGGCGCGGTGACGCTCTTCCATCATGCTACCTATGCCGTAGAGGCGAGAGCGTCGATCGCGGCCAGCTCGGGGAACCGTTCCTGCCAGGCGCGCCGGACCGGCGGAGCTAGCCACAGGTAGGACCACAGCCGCCGCAGTGCCGCAGCGTTGAGGTAGGTGTGCAGATCCTTTGACGAGGCTGCTTCGATGATAACGATGCGGTACAAGTCGACCAGCCGGCCCGGCGCGTCCAGGTCGTATGACGCGTGACCCGACCAGTCCATGTGCCTGGGCAGCTGGACCAAGCCGGTTGTCGGACCGGTCAGCAAGTCAAGGCTGTCGGGCAGGACATAGGGCCGCACGTAGCGATGTCGGCTTACCTGTGCACTCACTCTCCTAGCCTGGCACAGCACTGCCAATGGCCGCCATCAAGGCGCCCTGCCGCGGTGCCCGGCCACCCAGCTCGCCGCCAGACTCTCGGTGCCCGTCACCGCGGTCGGGCACATGACCATCTGGGGGCGACCACTCGGCTACCCAGTACCCCGACCTGTACCTGGCCGAGGTCAACGGCCGTCCCGCGGCTGAGCAGGTCGATGAGGCCTGGCTGACGGGCACCTTCATCCCGGCAGTGGCCGGCCGCGGTGCGGCGATCATCGAGGCGCGCGGCGCATCCTCGGCGGCCTCCGCCGTCAGCGCGGCTATCGACCACGTGCATGACTGGGTGCAGGGCACGGACTGGACGTCCGCCGCTGTCGTCTCCGACGGCTCCTACGGCGTGCCGGAGGGCATCATTTCCTCGTTCCCGTGCCGTGCCGCCGGCGGTAGCTGGGAGATCATTCAGGGCCTGCCCGTCAGCGACTTCTCCAGGCCCAGAATTGATGCGTCGGTTGCGGAGCTCGTGGCCGAGCAGGAGGCGGTCCGGGCGCTCGGCCTCATCTGAGCTCCGGCCCAGTCCGCCTGGGTAGGAGGCTCCGACTGCTGGCCGCTGAAATAGAGCCGACTCGCGCGCCGTGGCAGCCGGGTATCAAGTCGTTTCAGGTGTGGGCGAGTGCAGTTGCCTCAGACCACCCGCTACCCGCGGCCAGCCGGCTCCCAGCCAAGCCCGACCAGCGCTCCGAACACGGCCAGCGGCGCGGACTTGCAGCCCGGCACCCGATGACGGTACGGCAGAGGTCCCTGATCGCAGGGCCCGCGCTGATGCACGGGCAAGGTGTTCGCGAAATGACTCCGTTGGTGGACTGCTCAGGAGTCGAACCCCAGGCCGAACCGGTCGAGGCTGCGCAGCCACGTGTTCCGCCGCCCGTCGCGGCGGTCTGCCCTCGCCAGTGACCACCGGGTCAGCTGGATCCCGGCCGAGCGGACCGGCTCCGGCGGGAACGGGACCGCCTTGTTCCTTACCATCTCCAGTTCGGTGAGCTCAGTCGGCTCGCCGCCGAGCAGGTCGAGCACCACCTGGGCCCCGAACCTGCTGGCCCCGACGCCGAGCCCGGTGTAGCCGGCGGCATAGGCGAGCCGGCCCGCCCGGGCTGTCCCGAAGAACGCGCAGAACCGGGAGCACGTGTCGATCACGCCGCCCCAGCGATGAGTGAACGACAGCCCGTCGAGCTGCGGGAATGCCTCGAAGAAGTGATCGGCCAGCTTCGCGAACGTAGCCGGTCGCTGATCCTGGGCCGCCGATATCTTGCTCGCGTAGTAGTAGACCGCGTCGTAGCCGCCCCACAGGATGCGGTTATCCCTGGTCAGGCGGTAGTAATGAAACTGGTTGGCGCTGTCGCCGACGCCCTGCCGGTGGCGCCAGCCAATGCTGTCCAGCTGCGCGCCGGTGAGTGGCTCGGTCACCAGGACATAGTCGTAGACCGGTACGAGGTAGTAGCGCAGGCGGCGCAGCAGTGGGGAGAAGGCCCCCGTTCCCAGCGCAACCTGCCGCGCCTGCACACTGCCCGCGGGCGTGCGCAGCTCCAGCCGGCCGCCCGGCCCAGGCTCGTCTGCGATCGCGCGGACCGGCGTCTGCTCGAAGATCCGCACGCCCGCCTCCAGGCACGCTCGCCGCAGGCCCCAGGCCAGCCGGGCCGGATCCACGATCGCGCACCCGTGGCGATCCCACAGACCGCCCAGGTAGGTCGGCGAGTCCAGCTCCTGCCGCACGCCCGCGGCATCCAGCAGGAGCGGCTCACCGCCGAGGTCCCACATCAAGCCCGCCGCCTCCTGCAGGCCCTCAAGCTGCCACCGCCTGGTCGCGACGGCGAGCTCGCCGACCCGGCTGAAATCGCAGTCGATGCCGTGCCTGGCCACGGTCTTCTCGATCTCGTCCAGGTTCCGCCGGCCGAGCCGATCCAGCACCGGCAGCTCGTCGCCGAACCGTTCCAGCCCGTTGGTGACGCCGTGCGTGAGGCTGGCCGAGCAGAACCCGCCGTTCCGCCCGGTTGCCGCCCATGCGACCCGCCGCCCTTC
>JASHOL010000231.1 GCA_030041135.1 Streptosporangiaceae bacterium
CAAGACCGGTACCGCGCAGTACGGCTCGGGCAACCCGCTGCGCCAAGACGCATGGCTCGTCGGCTTTAACGGCAATGTCGCGTTCGCCATGGTAACGGTCAACGGCGGGGAAGGCGGTCCCACCGACGGGCCGATCGTGGCCAAGTTCCTCGACCTCGTCCGCCAGTCCGGCGGCTGACCCGCGCGGCTGACCCGCGCGGCTGACCCGCGGCTGGACCGCGGCTGGACCGGGGCAGGACCGGGGCAGCCGCAAATCCGGAGATCTCCCCTCGGGCTTGCGGGCACGGCATTTATCCGCGCAGCGAGGGTGAGAACCGAGGCTCGCGGTGGTACGAGAACCTGGTGAACGACGCGGCGATCGGCAGCTATCCGGCGATGTCATGGCCGGCCACCACGGCCGGCAATCCGGCCCAGACGGCGGGGTCAGCGGCCGGCCAGCTCAGCTGGGTCCTGGGGCCATGACTTCACGCGGCCGGACGAAAACCGAGTTCAAGCGCCTCGGCATGCCCGGCTCGTACCGGCTCGGCAGGCTTCGCACCCAAGGCGTCCGCGACGTGCCGCAGCCTGTTCCGTTCCGGCCGTGGTTCGCCCGGGGCCGGCGCCGCGGCCCGGCTGCCGTCTGGGTGCTGGCGCTGTTCCTGGGCGTGCTCGTTATCGTCGGCGGGGCCGAGCTCGGGTGGTGGTTCCTGCCGTTCGCGGCCGGGCTGGCCGCCGGGCTGGCGAACCGGAGGGCCGGGTGGCGCACGCTAATCGCGCTGCCGGCGGTCGCCGCGATGGCGATTGCGGGCTGGGCGACACCGCTGCTGTGGCAAACCTTCCCCGGCGGCCCGACATACGGGCCGGTCGCGCGCGAAGTCGCGCTGCTCGGCTTGCCCGCTTATTCCGCCGCTGGCTTGGCGCTGACCTTGCTGTTCGCGGTTGTCCAGGCGCTCGTCGGCTACCGGCTGGGCCAGGCGTTCTCTCGGCGCCCGCCGGCGGCCTTAGCGCGGGCGGGCGGCCTTAGCGCGGGCCGGCGGCGTCATCTCGGCGGCCACGGCGGCCCGCAGCAGCGCCAGGTCACCGATGGCGTCGGTGCTGTCGATGAACTGGTCGACGGCGCCGGAGAGCGGCAGCTGGCGAACCTGCTTGTCGCTGATCGCGGCCCGCAGTGCCCGCGTGAACCTGGCCGCGCCGAGCACACGGTACGGGCGGTCGTAGAACGTGGGCCGGATTGCGGGGTCGACGTAGGCAGTCAGCCCGAGCTGGTTGTGCAGCCGGGCGGCGGCCTCGTAGGCGGCGCACAGGTTCTGCTCGCGATCGGGCCAGGCGGTGGCCGCGACCGCGCCGGTCAGCAGCGACTGCAGGCCGGCCGCGGCCGGAGTCCGGGCGAATGCGCTGCCGAGCCACTTGCTGTAGGGCGGGTAGCGGCGCTGCATCAGCAGGACGAGCCGCATGAGGTCGCGCGCCAGCCGCGCGGTGATAAGCGCCGAGCCGAGGTCATCACCGGCCTCCGCGCACCGGCCGGGGAACGGCTCTTCCTGGTCGATCCGCTGCCATTGGCAGGCCAGGACGTACAGCCACACGTCGTGCGGATACCAGGCCAGCGCGGCCCGCGCCGCCGACAGCCCGCCGCCGCAGCCAGGGACCGACGCGAGCCCGTCGTGGAACACCGCGCCGCCGGTCACCTCGGCCAGCGCCTGAGTCGGCGCGGCTAGCCAGTCGAGAAGTTGCACCGGTTGGCGGCGGGCCCGCTCCGCAGGCCCGGCGCCGCTCGGCGGAATTTGCTCTATGGGCCGGCGCGCCGGAATTTGCTCCACGGGCCCCAGCGGATCGAAGCCGATCCGGCCCGTGAGCCAGGTCCGCAAGCCGGCCACGGTAACCCAGTGCGAGGCTGTCTGTGCGGCCGCCCCCGACGCGGCGAACACGGTCGGGTAGCCAAGGAACTGCCTGGGCAGCCGTTGCCCGAGCATCTCGCTGACCGCGGCGGGCTCGCTGGTTCCGCCTTCGGCGTCGGCCAGGAACAGCTGCACCCTGGGCCCCCAGTCGTGGTCGGTGGACCGGGCCGAGTCGAACCCCAGCACCTCAGAGCCAGGTCCGATCAGCGCCGCCGAGTGCGGCAGGCGGGGGAAGTGCTCAGCTAGCAGCGGCCGGACCTGCTCGGCGTACAGCAGCCGGGCCAGGTCGATGCCATGGATGAAATCTGGTGCCATCTCGGGCCGAGCCTGCCCGGCGCTGGCACGGCTGGGCAAGCCATTTTCGCGCTGGCGCCGCGGCCCGGCTCGGCCCGCGTCCGGCGGTCCCGTAATACGGACAAAACCGCGCACCGGCCGCCGAGGTGCTAACATCGCCCGGTGTCGCTCAGGGTAGGCGTGACCGGCGGCGGCAGTGCGGGCCACGTGGTCCCGGCGCTTGCGGTAGCCGCCGAGTTTCGCCGGCGTGGTCATGACGACCTGGTCTTCTTCGGACGGTCCGGCAGCATCGAGGAGCGCCTGGCGACCGAGGCCGGATTGCGGTTCGTGGCGCTGCCGGCCGCCGGCCTGCGCCGGTACCGCTCCTGGCGGAACCTCGCGCTGCCGTTCGTGGTCTTGTGGGGGATACTCACGGCGATCGTGGCCGTCCGCCGGGAGCGGATCAGCGTGTTGCTGTGCAAGGGCGCGTATGTGTCCGTGCCGGTCGCCATCGGCGCCTGGGTGAACCGTGTCCCGTTCGCGATCCACGAGTCGGACGAGTCACTCGGCCTGGCCAACCGCATCCTGTCCAGGTTCGCGACGAAGGTGCTGACCACAAGCGAGACGACGCAGCTCCGGAGCCGTCGGCTGAAGCCGATCCGTACCGGCCTGCCGGTGCGCGACGACCTCCAGACCGCCGACGGCGAGCGGTTCAGGGCCAGGCATGACCTGACCACGGGCGGCCGGGTGCTGATGGTCTTTTGCGGCAGCAGCGGCTCGGTCCGTATCAATGCGGCCGTCCGGGCCAGGCTCGATGCGCTGCTCAAGGAGTTCCAGGTCGTGCACGTGTGCGGACCGGGCAACGTCGACGCCAGCCTGCACGGCACGCCCGGCTATTTCCAGTTCGAGTACCTGAACGAGGACATGGCCGACGCGCTGTGGCTGGCGGACGTCGTCGTCGGCCGTTCTGGCGCCACCACGCTGGCCGAGCTCGATGCTCTGGGCAAGCCCGCCGTCCTCATCCCGCTGCCGCGATCCGTCAGCCGCGGCGACCAGATCGTGAACGCCGAGCTGTACGCCACGTCGCATGCCTGCGTCGTGCTGCCTGACGACGAGCACCTGGCCGAAGGCCTCGTCGACGCGTGCGTCAGCCTTATCCCCGCCGTCGGCGCCGCCGGCCGCGGGGTCGCGGCCGGGCGCGACGTGCACCGGGCGGCCAGGTCGGTCGCCCAGGAGGTCGCGGCCATGGCGAAGTCCCGGCACCGGCGCAAGCAGCCAGGGCGCCAGCCCGGACGCTGACCCGGCCACCGCCGCACGCGGCGACGGGCCGATCATGGATGGATGCCCGATCGACAGATCATCCGTCGCGCGAAGGCGGCGGGCATCGCACCCGCCTACGAGAACTGGCGGCATGAGCGCGTCGAGGTGCCGATCGAGACCCTCGAGGCGCTGCTGGCCGCGCTCGACCGAGCCGACGCAATTGGCGGCGCCGGCGCCGGAGATCCGGCCGGCAACCAGGTCCTCACCGGCATCCCCGACCTGCCCGCGCACAAGACCTGGGGCTTCACGGTCCAGCTGTACTCGCTCAGGTCCTCCGAGTCCTGGGCTCACGGCGACCTCCGTGACCTGGCCGACCTGAGCGTATGGAGCGGGCGCGAACTTGGCGCCGGCTTCGTCCTGGTGAACCCGCTGCACGCAGCCGAGCCCCTCCCGCCGATCAGCCCGTCGCCGTACCTGCCGATGACCAGGATGTTCACCAGCCCGCTCTACCTCCGGGTCGAGGACGTCCCTGAGTACCGTCAGCTCGCCGATGCCGACCGCGGCCGGATCGAGCAGCTCGCGGCGCCCCTGCGGGCCAGGAACGGCACCGCCGACCTGATCGACAGGGACGCCGTCTGGCGGGGCAAGCGGGAAGCCCTGGAGCTCGTCAGCCACGTCCGGCTGAGCCCGGCCCGGCAGGCGGAGTTCGCCAAGTTCAAGGCGGACCAGGGCGCGGAGCTGGCGAACTGGTCGGCCTGGTGCGCGCTGGCCGAGCAGAACGGTTCGGACTGGCGGACCTGGCCGGCCGTGTGCGCGACCCCGGCCGCCGGGCTGGCCGACGTCGCGAGCGAGCCGGCGCTGCGCCGGACCGCCGAGTTCCATGCGTGGCTGCAGTGGCAATGTGACCAGCAACTCGCGGGGGCACAGCGGGCCGCGCGAGACGCGGGGATGCCACTGGGCATCATCCACGATCTTGCCGTCGGGGTGAATCCTGGCGGTGCGGACGCGTGGGCTCACCCCGAGCTCCTGGTGTCGGGCGTGAGCGTCGGCGCGCCGCCTGACAGCTTCAACCAGCTCGGCCAGGACTGGGGGCAGCCGCCCTGGCATCCGCGGCGGATCGCAGCGGCGGGCTACCGGCCGCTGGCTGATCTGTTCGCCGCGTCGCTGCGCCGCGCGGGCGGGCTCCGGGTCGATCACGTGATGGGCCTGACCCGGCTGTGGTGGATCCCGGCGGGCCGTCGGCCCGACCAGGGTGCCTATGTGAGCTACGACCACCGCGCGACCGTCGGGGCGCTGGCCGCGGCGGCGGCCAAGGCCGACGCAGTCGCGATCGGCGAAGACCTCGGCACGGTCGACCCATGGATCCGCACCGAACTGGCCGACCACAACATCCTCGGCACGACGATGCTATGGTTCGCCCGCGACCGCAACGGCAAGCCTCTGCGGCCGGCCCTCTGGCGCCGCGCGTGCATGGCCACGGTCGGCACCCACGACGTCCCCCCGGTCGCCGGCTTTGTCACGGGGGAGCAGGTGACCGTCCGCGCAAACCTCGGCTTGCTGGCACAGTCGGCAGAGCGGGAACGAGGCGACTCCCAGGCTGCTCTGGCCGGCTGGCGCGCGGCCCTCCAGCGGGAGGGGCTCCTGCCCGCCGGCGGCGCTCCGCCCGGCCCGGCCGAGTTCACGGTGGCGCTCTACGGGTACCTGGGCCGGACGCCCTCGCTGCTTACCGGCGTCTCGCTGGCGGACGCGGTCGGCGACGTCAGGACGCAGAACATCCCTGGTACGTCCACCGAGTACCCGAACTGGCAGATCCCGCTCTGCGACGCCGACGGCCGCGGGGTGCTGCTCGAGGACCTGGCTGGCATCCAGCTCCTCCGCAACACGGTTGCCGCTGCCAGGGGCCGGTGATTGCGGCCGCGCTGCCGTCGCGGCCGTGGGCGAGTCAGCTGGCCGCTCCTTGCTCCCGGCTGGCGGCGGCGGAGCGCTCCCGGCAGCGCAGCGCGCGGGCAACGTCGTCACGGCCCTCGGAGAGCAGCCGGGCCAGTGCCGGCGACGGGTTGGCCCGCTCGATGTAGGCGGTGGTCATCTCGATGGCTCCCTGGCTGATCACGCTGGCCGGGTAGCCGATCTTGACAAAGAACTGCGCCATGTCGGTCGCGCCGTCGCTCCACATCACGGGCAGCGCCTCGAAGAACCTCCCGGCGTAGGGTGCGAGCAGATCATCCTGGTCCAGGTCATTGAAGCCCCGCAGGGCGGCCCGGAACGTTGCGTTCGGGAGCGCGCCGCCGGTGATCGCGGCCCAGGCCCGCTCCTTCGCCTCCGCGGTCGGGATCGCGGCCAGGCAGGTCTGCGCGTGCCGCTCGCCCGCGTCGGTCGGGTCGGTGGCCAGCTCGGCCTCGATGGCCCCTGGCCCGGCGATGGCGCGGCTGACCAGTCGCTGCAGCAGTTGCCAGCGCAACTCGGTGTCGACCGAAAGCCCGTCGATGCTGGCCGAGCCGTCAAGCAGGCCGGAGAGCAGGTTCAGGCTGGTCGCGGAGACAGCCACTCCGCCAAGCGCCTGGGCGAAGGCAAGCTGCTCATCCGAGCCGGGCGCGGCGGCCAGCAGCCAGCCGCGCAGTGCCTCGTCGTAGGTCGTCAGCGCCCGCGCTCGCCAGGCCGGGTCTGCGTAGCGGCGCAGCGCCAGGCCGGTCGACTGCAGGACGCGCTCCAGCACGGGGATCTCGGTGATGGACGGCGCGCCCGAGCCGACCACGGCGAGGTAGTCCTGCGTGCTCATCTCCGCATCCCTGGTCATATCCCAGGCCGCGGCCCAGCAGAGGGCGGCGGGCAGCGACGCGGTGATCTCGCTGATGCCGCCGACCACGGTGCGGAGCGAGTGCTGGTCGAGCCGGATCTTGGCGTAGGTCAGGTCGTCGTCGTTGACCAGGATGAGGTCGGGCCGGAGCTGGCCGGTGAGCTGCGGCACCTCGGTAACGCCGCCGTCGATGTCGACCTCGAGCCTCAGCCGGCGGCTGAGGCCTTCGGCTCCTCGGTCATACAGGCCGATGGCGATCCGGTGCGGTCGCAGCTCGGGGTGGCTGGCCGGCGCCTCCTGCAGTACCGCGAACCGAGTGAAATTGGCGTCGTTGTCGATCTCGTAGCTGGGCCGAAGCGTGTTCACCCCCGCGGTCTCCAGCCAGGACTTCGACCAGGCGGCGAGGTCGCGGCCCTGCTTCCCCGCTCGCCTCCCGGTCGCCGATAGGCGGCGCCTTCCCTCGTCGCTCGTCCCTCGCTCCTCAGTCCAGGCACCACCGCGCCCGCTCGGCTCGCGGCCCTGCTTCCCCGCTCGCCTCCCGGTCGCCTGCTCCAGCGATGCCAGCAGGTCGGTCAGCGTCGCGTTCGCCCAGGCGTACTTGCCGAAATAGTCCCGCAGGCCCGCGAGGAACTCGTCCTGGCCGACGTAGGCGACCAGTTGCTTGAGGACCGAGGCGCCCTTCTCGTAGGTGATGCCGTCGAAGTTGACCTCGACGGCCTCAATATCGGGGATATCGGCCGCGATCGGGTGGGTGGACGGCAGCTGGTCCTGGCGGTAGGCGTACGCCTTGGACGCCTGCGCGAACGAGGTCCATGCGTCCGGCCACCTAGTCGCCTCAGTCATCGCGACCAAGCTGGCCCAGGTGGCGAACGACTCGTTCAGCCACAGGTCATCCCACCACTTCATGGTGACCATGTCGCCGAACCACATATGCGCCATCTCGTGCAGGATCGTCTCGGCCCGCTCCTGCCGCTCGGAGTCGGTCACCCTGGACCGGAACACGTAGTCCTCCAGGAAGGTGACGCACCCGGCGTTTTCCATCGCGCCGGCCTTGAACTCGGGCACGAAGAGCTGGTCGTACTTTCCGAACGGATACCGCACGCCGAACACGCGCTGGTAGAAGTCGAAGCCTTGCCTGGTGACCTCGAAGAGCTCACCTGGGTCCAGGTATGTCGCTAGCGACTGACGACAGTAGATGCCCAGCGGGATTCCGTCGTGCTCCGCCGTTACCCGGTGATAAGGGCCAGCGGCGATCGCGGTGATATAAGTGGGCAGCACCGGAGTCGGGGGAAAGTGCCAGTATGCGGTGCCCGCGCCGGCGGGCCGGGGGGCAGCGCCCGCGGCCATATTGGAGATGACGGTCCAGTCGGCTGGCGCGGTCACGGTCAGCTCGAAGGCTGCCTTGAGGTCGGGCTGATCGAAGCACGCGTAGATGCGGTGCGCATCGAAGGTTTCCAGGTCGCTGTAGAGGTAGACCCCGCCGTCGGCAGGATCAGTGAACCGGTGCAGTCCCTCGCCCGTCCGCGAGTAGGCGCACCGCGCGACCACCCGCAGTTCGTTGCGCGCAGCGAGGCCAGCCAGGGTAATGCGGTCGCCGTCGAATGCGGAGAGGGCCACGGGCTCGTCGTTCAGCGTGATTTCGGTCACGGCCGGCGCGGTCAGCTCGATGAACGTAGACTCGCCGGGCCTGGCGCAGGCGAACTTGGCGGTAGTCACCGACCCGAACGTGTCCGCCGGGCCGGTCAGGTCAAGTTCTACCTCGTAGGACTCGACGCTGAGCAGATCCGCCCGGTTCCGCGCCTCGTCGCGCGTGAGGTTACTGGCCACTGGTGCTCACCTTCCGCCGGCCGCTCGTTGTCGGCAGGCTCCAGCCGCTGACGTGGAATGCGCAACCCAATTTCCCGGTTGCCGCGTAGACGTGACGACATCGCAAGGAGACAGCATGCCCGAGCAGGAGCCAGCCCAACTCGACTTCTGGTTTGATCCGGTATGTCCATGGGCCTGGATCGCCAGTCGCTGGGTGCTCGAGGCCGCGAAGGTCCGTCCCGTGACCGCGCGCTGGCATGTGATGAGCCTGGCCATCCTGAACTCTGGTAAGGAAGACCTGCCCGAGCAGTACAAGGAGCTTCTGCAGCAGGCCTGGGGCCCGGTACGGGTCTGCATCGCGGCCGAACAGAAGTTCGGCCCCGAGGTGTTGCTGCCCCTGTACACGGCCCTGGGCAGGCGATTCCACCAAGACAGGGCCAAGCCAGACCGGGCGACGGTCGAGGCGGCCCTGGCCGAGGCTGGCCTGCCCGCCGAGCTTGCGGACGCCATGGACACCACCGAGTACGACGAGGCGCTCCTGGCATCGCATCATGACGGGATGGACCGGGTGGGCTACGAGGTGGGGACGCCCGTCATCTCCGTCAACGGCGTCTCGTTCTTCGGGCCCGTGGTTTCACCGATCCCGCGGGGCGAGGATGCCGCGCGGTTGTGGGATGGCGTACTTCTGGTCGCCGGTACCGACGGCTTCTTCGAGTTGAAGCGGAGCCGGACCCGCGACCCGATCTTCGACTAGCGTCGCGTTGCCCTCCGCGCGGGCGCAGGCGGCGGTCGTGCCAGACTGGCCCTGTGCGCGTATATCTGGGATCCGACCACGCCGGCTTCGAGCTCAAGGCTGCCCTGGTTAAGTGGCTGACCGACGCAGGCCACGAGCCCGTCGACTGCGGGCCGGATACCTACGACCCTGACGACGACTACCCGGTGTACGTGATGCGCGCGGCCAGCCGGGCGGTAGGCGATCCCGGCAGTCTCGGTATCGTGATCGGCGGATCGGGTAACGGCGAGCAGATCGCTTCCAACAAGATCCGCGGGGTGCGTGCGGCGCTAGCGTGGAGCACGGAGACGGCGCAGCTGGCCCGGCAGCACAACAACGCGAACGTGCTGAGCCTGGGCGCGCGCGAATACCCCATAGCCGATGCCGTGAGCTTTGCCCAGGTCTTCGTGCAGACCGCCTTCTCCGAGGCACCACGGCACGTCCGCCGGCTCGACATGATTGCCGACTACGAACGGACTGGCGAGCTTCCTCCGCTGCCCGGATCGGCCTGATCGCGGGACTCAGGCGAGCCCGAGCCGGTCATCGTCGCGTCACGTTCGCCCGACTCTGGCTGCCCACCATGTCCCCGTTCTGCGGCCTTCCCGCCGTGGCCGGCCAGCAGCCCTAACCCGGACCGCCTGC
>JASHOL010000232.1 GCA_030041135.1 Streptosporangiaceae bacterium
GCCCTGCTCGGCGGCACCGCACCGCTGGCGGCTGCGGTCGTCAGTCATAGCGGGGCGGGTCAGTCGCGGTATCACAGCCAGATCAGGCATGTGCTGCTGCTGTCCGTGGACGGGCTGCACCAGCAGGATCTTGTCTGGTATGTGAGCCGCTATCCCCGCTCAACGCTGGCGGACCTGGTCCGTCACGGCACCGAGTACAGCCATGCCCTGACGACGATCCCGTCGGACTCGTTCCCGGCAACGGTCGGCCTGATGACCGGCGGGAGCCCAGGCGTCACCGGCTTCTATTACGACGACACCTATAACCACGACGTGTTCCCGGCGGGGACGAAGAAGTGCGTGGGGCCTCCCCCAGGGGGTCAGGTCAACTATGACAACACCATCGACGTCAATACCAACCGGATCGATGCCGGCGAGGGCCTCAAGGGCCTGCCGGGCAGCATCTTGCAGATGACCTCCGACCTGCGCAGCGTGATCAACCCGGCGGCCCTGCCGGTCAGCGCGAAGACGTGCAAGCCGATCTACCCGAACCAGTACCTCAAGGTAAACACGATCTTCAACGTCGTCCATGACGCCGGGCTCCGGACTGCGTGGTCCGACAAGCACCCGTCTTACCTCGTACTGGCAGGGCCGTCGGGCAACGGCGTCGACGACTTCTTCACGCCCGAGATCGACAGCCAGGCCAACGGCTATCCGGCCGGAGTTGACTGGGACGGCGACCTTGCCGCGAACATTCAGTACGACAGCTACAAGGTCCAGGCGGTTCTGAACGAGATCGACGGCTACAACCACAGCCGGACCAGGCGCGTTGGCGTGCCGGCTCTGTTCGGCATGAACTTCCAGGTAGTCACTCAGGCCGAGCAATTGCCCGAGTCGGACGGGCTGACCGGCGGATACCTGCCCGGCGGAAAGGTGCCTGGGCCGCTGCTGGTCCGCGCCCTCAACTACGTCAATACCGAGATCGGCGTGATCGTCGCCCAGGTCAAAGCACAGGGCCTGGCGAGCAGTACGGCCATCATCATCACGGCCAAGCAGGGCCAGTCGCCGACTAACCCGAACGACTTCAAGCGGATCAACGACGCGACTATCGTCGCGGGGGTCGACGCGGCGTGGAAGAAGGCGCATCCGCATGCGGCCCCGCTGGTGGTGTACACGAGCGACGACGACGTCATGCTCTGGTGGCTGAGCAACCGCTCGCAGGGCGCAGCGAATTTCGTCAGGCACTATCTGCTCACCCACACCGCGGTCGGCTATAACATCCACGGAAAGCGGGTGACGGTGCCGGCCTCGGGTCTGAGCAAGGTGTATGCCGGCGCCGCATCGGCTGCTTACTTCGGCGTGCCGAACAGTGACCCCAGGCACCCTGTCATCTTCGGGATCGTCCAGCACGGCGTGATCTATGCCGACGCGCCCGACATCGCTCAGCATGGCGGCGCTGATTTCCAGGACCTCAGCATCCCGATCCTGGTGATTTTGCCTGGCATGCGGCACGGCACGACCGTCGGTGTCCGAGTGCACATCATTCAGATTGCCCCGACGATCCTGGCGCTGCTCGGACTCAACCCCGAGGCGCTAGAGGCCGTTCGGATCGAGCACACGCAGGTGCTGCCTGGCCTGGCCAGTCGGCGGACCTGGTAACGGCGGCTGAAAGGCCGGCTGAAGGGCGGGGCCCGGCAGCGTGCCGGGTCCCGCACTACGACTGACATTGGCACGCGAGTTGTATGCACGATACGGCTTCACCCAGGTGCGGAAGATTGCCAAGTGGCGATGGGCCATGCGCGCCAGGATCTGACCCGCCGCTAGCTACCGTTCTCACGAGAGATTCACTGCGGTTGTAGAACCGATGGCATCCCTGGGACTGCTGATCATGCGGAGCTGGAGTGCCCTTAGAGGTCGCGGCGCATGCATACCCGCGGCCACCGGTCCACGCCCATCGCGGCTTCCCACTCTCTGATCGCCTGCAACCCTGGGGTGATCTCAGTATCGTCAAGGACCCGGAACCCGCACGGGGCGTGGTAGGGCGCGTTCCACGCAGGTGCGCAAAGGTTGTCAAGGTCAGCGCGAGCTGGCTGCTGGCTGCTGGCCGCTGCCCTGTCGGCGGCGTGATCGAGTAGCGCGCGGCCCAGCCCGCGGCTGGTGCCCCTGCACGCACGCTCCGTGGTTGCCGGCGAGGGCTTCGCCGACTTCACCGACTTCGCCGGCCGGCCTCCGGCGCCTCGCCCAGTTCCTGGAAACCTACGGCTGGTCGGCAACGATCCGGATTTCTCGATGAGGTGGAGGCGCGACTGACCGCTCACGTTAAGCGAATCCGCGACCAGGCCGCTGCCGGAGATCAGCCGTCCAGACGACTCCTTAGCCAAGGTGTTCCCCACGCCATCGACCAAGGTCTCGACGATCTTGAGGAGTTCCGGCCGGTAACTATCGTCAGCCTGGATTCCCGGGCGTGTCGCGTGGCTGGACCGTCCGGGTGCCGGATTCACGTCGTCTGCCGACAATGAGATAGCCAACGAAGGTGGCGGTCAGCCGGGGCCAGCCGAGCGACTCCAGCCGGTGCCTCACGCGCGCGAGGAACTCGGCGCTCCGGGCCTCGCCGAGTGCGTGCGTGCCAGACTGCGTCGCCAGGTTGGTGAGGTAGTCATCGGCGCTGTAGCCGACCTGAAAGGGGTAGCGCAGGCTAGCCACCTCTTCAAAGAAGCTCCCCGCCTCGGGCGGGAAGTGCTGCAGGCCGATCTGCTCGGGAGGCGGCGGTGGGCTGCCCTTTCCCACTGCCCGGTAGTCCTGCTCCACATCGGTCCAAAAGCGTCCGGCGTCCGGGGGAAAGGCCCACTGGCATCCGGCGTCAACCATGGCACCGCCTGGACGCAGCAGTTCGTAGGGCTTGGAGTAGCGAAGTTGCGGGTCGATCCAGTGCAGGCAGTTGACGGCCACCACCGCATCGGCCGGGGCACTGTGTGGTTTCCAGTCCTCGAACGAGCAGGTGACTACCTCGGCCGACGGGAATGAGGCCAGGCGGCGGCGGGCGACGGCCGCCAGTCCGGCGCCCAGCTCGACGGCGGTGACGGCCAGGCCGCGCTGGGCGAGCGGTACGGTCGCCTGCCCTGTACCACAGCCGATCTCGATCACCCGGCTGCCTGCCTGCAGTCCTGCCCGGTCGATCAGGTCATCGAACAGCTCGGGCGGACAGACTGGCCTGGTGCGCTGGTAGTCCTCCGCAGCGTTGTCAAACCCCGCACGCAGGCCGTGCCGACTCGGGTCATCCTCCATGAACTCCATCGCTCCCCACCGTGCTTGTCCTGGACCTTGCTGCACCAGCCGTGGCTGGCCTTGTCCTGCCCATGTTTCCCGCCTTTCCCGCAGGCGCCGCATTGTTGCGAGTGATGCCTCGTCGAGCCGGCACGGGAAAGCCCAGGGGGCGTGATCCGATGTCAGCGCTCGTCGTCTGCCTCGCCGAGTTCAGCAGGCAAGCTGGTGATACGGCCAGCAGTGCGTTCGTGCCGGGTCGATCTCACGATCCCCGGCTGCGCTGCCTGGCGTCCTCGGCGAGCTGCCGCTCAAGGCTGAGGCGTTCGCGCAGCCGCGGGCGTACTGGGGGTGGTGACGAACTTGGCGCAGGTCAGGTAGAGGTCGCATTCGCATGGGCCTTCGGTGGGCAGGCGCAGGCAGTGGCCGAGTTCCAGTTCGGTCTTGTAGAAGTTGGTCTTGATCCAGTCCACGGCGTCTGGGCCGAGTTGGCCGACGCGCAGGGTCTCGGCGAGCGGCCCGGCGATGACGGCGCCGGGCTGCAGGACGGACTGGTAGTCGGCCAGGACGAGCGGGTCGGAGATGTGGGCGCAGGTTAGCGACATGCCAGCGCTCTTATGCCCCAGGATCTTCATGATCGTCTGGGTGCGGGCGCCCTTTTCGGCGAGCTGGGTGCCCAGCGTATGGCAGGACCGGTGGGCGTGCGAGGCGGGCTTGGCGTCGCCGTTGAGGATGGCCAGGTCCTCGCCGATCTGGGCGAGGGGGCTGGCGACCAGGTAGTCGGCGTTGGCCAGGACGCCGTTGCGCAAGAAGAGGTAGCGCACCGGCCGTCCCAGGTCGGGAGCGAAGATTCCGTGGTCTGGCTGGGTCTCGCGCAGCTTGACCAGGTCCCGGATCGCTTGCGCGGCTTCTTCGTGCACCGGCACGGTGCGCTTGCGCTGCGCCTTGCCAGCGGCCAGGCGCAGCCGGGGCGTGCCGTCGGGGTAGGTGTCCAGGCAGTCGAGGTGGAGCTTGCGGATCTCACCGCGGGGCCTCCGCTCGACCGGGCGGTCAGCAGCGCGCAGCGGTGCAGCGGCTGATGTCGAGCAACTCGCAGGCTGGGTCAGCGTCGACGGGGGTGCAGCAGGCGTATGACCTGATGATGGGTGAGGAGGTAGCGCCCGCACTCCTCAGCACCGATCCGCGGGCGGCTGACCTGCTGTTCGCGGCGACCGCCGAGCGGGGAATGTCTGGTGATCTTGCGCGACGACCGGGACTACCTGGGCATTGCGGCCCGTTATGGGCCAGCCCGTCAAGATCATCACCGGGCCTGATCGAACGGTACCGATTCCTTTCGCCGGGCGGCCAGGTCTACCTGATTGACGGCCTTTGCAGGCGAGAGAATCAGGAGCGTGCACGTGACCGAACTGGATAGAGCCCTGAGCAGCACCCTGGCAGTCCTACAGAAAGTGCAGCCCGGCGACCTGGATGCACCCACGCCGTGCGCATCCTGGGACGTTCGCGCGCTGATCAACCACTTCATCGACACAGCCCGCTGGTGGGCCGGTGTCGTCAGCGGTATCACCGAGCCCACCGACGCGGACTACACGGCCGGTGATTTCGTCGCCGCCTACGAGGAGAGCGCCAGGATAGCGGCGGCGGCGTTCGAGGCCGATGGCGTACTCGGCCGGATGATCCGGCTGCCGTTCGGCGAGTTCCCCGGTGCTGCCGCGCGGAGCATGGCGGCTCTCGATCAATTCGCTCACGGCTGGGACCTGGCCCGCGCTATCGGCTACCCGGTCGACCTGGACCCCGAGCTGGCGACCGAGCTGCTCGCCTCGGCACGGCTGGCGATCACCGACGGTTTCCGCGGGCCGGACGGGCAGGCCCCGTTCGGGCCCATCGCACCCGCGCCGGCTGGTGCCGGGCCCGCGGACCAGCTCGCGGCCTACCTCGGCCGACCGGTGTGACTGATGCCGGATAGCGCGGCGTTCGGCCGGGATACGGAGCCGTTCCGGCGCGAGCTGTTCGCGCACTGCTATCGGATGCTCGGCTCGGTCGGGGATGCCGAGGACCTGGTCCAGGAGACCTACCTGCGCGCGTGGCGCTCGTACGACAGCTTCGAGGGCCGGTCCTCGGTGCGCACGTGGCTGTACCAGATCGCTACCAATGCGTGCCTCACGGCGCTGTCCCGTTCCGATCGCCGGGTGCTGCCGTCGGGCCTATACGACGCGGAGCCAGATCCTGCGGTATGGCCCGAGGACGCCGGGCCGGACGTCGCGTGGCTCGACCCGGTTCCGGACATGCTGGCGATCCCGGAGGCGGCCGATCCGGCGGTCATCGTCACCGCCCGCGAGAGCCTGCGGCTGGCACTCATCGCGAGCCTGCAGTATCTGCCGCCCCGGCAGCGCGCCGTGCTCGTCCTGCGCGACGTGCTCGAGTTTCCCGCCGCGCAGGTCGCGGTCATGCTCGACACGACGACGGCGTCAGTGAAGAGCGCGCTGCAGCGGGCCCGGGCCCGGCTGGAGGAAGTGGCCCCCGCAGCTGATGAGATCACCGAGCCGGACATACCGCAGGCGCGGGCGCTGCTGGATGAGTACATCGCCGCGTTCGAGAACGCAGACGCCGCTGCCCTCGAGCGGCTGCTGGTCGAGGACGTCATCCTGGAGGCGACGCCGCTGCGGTCCTGGTTCTCGGGTCGCCGTGCCTGCATCCCGTTCCTGCGCGACCGCGTCCTCGGCGCCGCTGGCGACTGGCGGATGCTGGCCACCGGCGCCAACGGCCAGCCCGCCGCGGCGGTGTACGCGCGGGATGCTGACGGGCAGCTGCAGCCCTACGGCGTCTGCGTGCTGACCGTGACCGACCGCGGGATCAGCCAGGTTACCTCGTTCGGAAATCCCGGCCTGCTTGCGGTCTTCGGATTTCCTCGCGAGCCGGGTATGACCGGACCATGGACACCCACCTCGAGGTAGTCGTCATCCTGGTCTGCGAAGTGGACCTGGCCAAGGCCTTCTAATCCAGGCCAACTCGGTTGTCTCGGCCGTCCGTGTTTTACGCCGTCCCGGCGATGCAGCCAAGGCTCGATGAGCTGGCCCAGCAAGACCCGGAGCCGCACTGGCCGCGGAAGTTCCTCGACGGCAACCTGACGGCAGCGACGCTGCGCGGGACGCCTGGTACTTGCAGCCAGCCGGGACGAAAGCTGAATTACGGGTATGCCGATCTCACCAGCGACATTGCCCTCTGGCGTTGGGAGGCCGCCAAGGGCGTGATGGAGACCGAGCTCAGCAATCCGCGGACTGTGCCCGCGCTGGTCGACCGGCTGGAGCACGACCCCTCCGCGTTCATCCGCAAGGAGGTTGCTAGCCGGATGCTTACACTGCTGACCCGCGAGCCACTAGTCCGGTCGGCTCTGCAAGCCAGCGCTGCCGAGGACGAGGACCGTATGGTCCGGGAGCCTTGTTTTGCGCTCTGCGGCTAGACCCCGATGGTGATCCCGGCCGAGAGGCGCTGGCCCCGTGGCTCCGTTACGGGGCATCAGCGGCGCCGAAGGTCCCGGAAGCTTGTCCGTCGCGGCTGACCGAAAGCCTCATGACCTGAGTATGACCTGCCCTGCGCGCTGCGCAGCAATGTCGCCGCCAAGAGGGACGGTGGCAACGGTGGTCCAGTTCCAGTCGCGCTCGGGGCCGTCCTGGACGACGAGGCCGAGACTGGAGATGGTGATGTTCCGCTGCGGCAGTTGCATGCCGAGCGCATCAATGATTGGCCGGGCGGGCTGGTTGGCGGTGCTGTAGCAGAGGGTGATGTGCGGGGCCCAGCCGAATCCGTCGGCGGCCGTAATGCCAACGCGCCCGGTTGCAGTTGCCGCTGCGGAACGAATGGGCGCGAGCGACGCGCCAGGCGTAACGGCAAGCAGGATGGTCGAGGCGTGGTAAAGGATCTTGCCGACGGTGACCGGGATTGGCCCGATCCCATCGAGGCACTCTGCCGCGACCTATGTCATCTGCTGGAGTTGCTGATCAGTGACATGCTCGGCTGGCCCGACTACCAGAGTGGTCATGTGCAGACGGTCAGGCGGTGTCATGTGAAGTCCGTCGAACGGGACCAGGCGGTCGGCGGCCTGGCGGGCGAGATCGCTTACTTCGGGTAGCCGGCCATGAGCACATGCCAATACAGGGTTCGCTCGCCGGGCGCGGGATCATGCCGGCGTGCCCAGCGGTCGATCATGTTCTCCGGTGGCGTCATCCGACCTCCCTGGTATGCGACGGTAGCGCGGCTGCGGTGAACTCTCGGATCTGGCGTCTGAGGGCGACGAGGGTGGCCAAGGCGTACCGGCTGCTGCATTCGTTTGTGGCGGCCGCAGCTGATGACAAGGTGATCAGCCGCAACCCGTGCCGAATCAAGGGAGCCCCGACCAGCGCATAGGCAGCCAGGGCTGTTCTGGCGCTTGCACCTGACGCGACGTTAGGGTCGTACGGTCAGGTCATGGCGATCGAAAAGCGGGACCGAACAGGACGCCGGGTCGGCGAGCTGGCCCAGGCCAGCGGGCTGACCGTTCGTACGCTGCATTACTACGAGCAGATTGGCCTTCTGGTCCCATCTAGCCGCAGCGCCGCCGGCCAGCGTATCTATGACGAGGCCGACATGGCTCGCCTGTACCGGATCTGCCTGCTGCGGCGGGTTGGCCTGCCGCTGGCGCAGATCGGCCGGGCGCTCGATGATCCGACCTGGAGTCTGTCTGCCGCCACAGAGCGGCATCTGAGCGAACTCGACCGACGGCTGGAGGCGACCGCCCGGCTCCGGTCACGCCTGGCCGGCCTGGTAATGACGATCGGAAGCGGCGACACCGGGCCCATTGATGAGCTGCTAACCGCTGTGGAGGAGATGACCATGCTCGACACTGCCGCGCACGCCCGCATCACCCTGCTGGTCTACCGCGATATTGCGGCTGCTCACGACTGGCTGGTCCGCGTCTTCGGCCTGGGCGCAGGCCGGATCGACCGCGACGACAATGGCAATGCTGTGCATGCGGAACTTCAGGCTGGAGACGGCGTGATCTGGCTCCACGGCGAGCAGGATGACGAGTACCAGCTCAAGTCCCCGCAGTCGGTTGGCGCATCGACTGCCGCCGTAGCCGTGATGGTCGATGACGTCGACGCACACTGCCAGCGCGCGACCGCCGAGGGAGCGGCAGTGGTACAGGAACCCATCGATCAGCCCTATGGCTACCGGGTCTACAGCGCACACGATGCCGAGGGCCACCTCTGGTCGTTCATGAAACCGCTGGACTGACCCGGCCGAGCTAGCTGAGCCGGTATTCCCGGCCCTCTTGCCACCAAAATACTTGCGCGACGAGGTGTTCGAGCGGGATGCCGCTGAGATGGTGGTCCAAGCCTCGCAAGTTACCGGTACCTGGCTAGCTTTGCCGCTGGCTGCTGGTGCTGGGTGCATCCGAACCAGGGGCCGACGCGGCCAGTATGCAGGTCATCACGGCCCCGAGTACCAGCCACGCGGCACAGATCGGCAGCTGTCCCCAGCTCACCCCTGAGGAATATCCCCAAGCACGGGCCAGCGCCAAGAGACCGGCGCCCGCAATCCACGCACCTGCCCAGGCGGCCGCGCGCAGCCAATTGCCCCGCCGCCGTCCGCGAATCATGATGAACCCGGCAATCAGCACCGGGGGAGGGAGAGCCAGCCAAGCGATGAGCGCTAGGACCGCGGCGATCTGCACGGCCGCAGGACCTGCGCTGAACCCGATGATCCCGGTGCCATCAATGTCAGCCGATTCGAAGGGGTTGGTGGTGGCATAAAAGATGTAGCCAGTGATGACCGCTCCCGCTCCCACCCACAGCATCGACAGCGCCCAGGTCCAGCCGCGGACCCGCAGCCCCCCGGTAACCAGGGCCCGCGCGTCGCGGAAGGAGGGCCACTTCCGGCCGGGCGGGCTGGCCTCCAACAGGGTGTCGAGCACCTCCTCGCCCCGCTCGCGCCGATACCAGGCGGGATAGGCGCGCAGTAGCCACCGGCAGCGCTGCTCGAGCCTGGTCACGCTCATCTGGCCTTCCGCGCAGCGCCGCCCGCCCGCAACCGGCGGCCCCGGCCGGTCACCAGATGGGTCTCCGCCGCCATCGGTGCCGCCTCGGCCCGCAGCGCCCCCGCGCCAGGCGGCGTCAGCCCGTAAGACCGGCGTATCCGGCCGTTGACGATCTCCTCGCGCACGAGCTCCACGTATCCGTCTGCGGTGAGGCGGTCTAGCGCCGTGTACAACGTCCCGGTCGCTAGCTTGATCCGGCCCGAAAGCTGCTCCGTGCGCTGGATGATGGCGTAACCGCGCAGCGGACCGTCCAACAGGGATGCCAAGACGAAGTAGGTCGGCTCTCTCATCGGGTTCCCGACGTAACCACCTGGCCACAATAAGTAGGTGGCCGACATATGGCAAGTCCGTTAGTTCAGGTCTGCGCCGTGGAGAGAAGTCGCGGCCTGCCGCAGGTCATGCCGGTAGCAATTAGTCTCCCGCAGCTTGAATCCGAGGGACTGATACAGGCCGTTCGCCACGGTCCTGGCGGGTCGTGAGGTCAGGTCGACAAACTCAATCCCCTTGCTAGCGGCCAGGTCCAGCAGTGCGGTCATTAGTGCTGTGCTGACATGCTGACCACGGGCTGCGTGATCTACGACGACTTCCTCGACGTAGCCCGTCGTCCTGGCCAACGTCGTGAGGGTAAGCAGCAAGGCCATTCCCACGATCTTGCCGTCAAGCCGCGCAACCAGAACCGACGTGGATGGCGTTTGCATGACCTCTCGGACACGGCCAGCATCAAGTGGCCGGGCGCTGCTCGATACCTGTGCCAGCAGCTGGCTGAGAGCCTCGACGGTTCGGGCGTCGGCGTCGACGAGCACGGAGATCTCTACATGACTCATGACTTCATTGTGACCTCCCCACGGGACACGGCTCCGGATGCCGCTGCTGTTCCTCGCTGTGCTGGTGCTGCCGCCTTGCGCTTCGGCACTGGCGTCCGTCACTCGGTTCGGCCTGTTTGCGCGTGTTCCGGATCATGGTCACAGGCCCCCAGAGAGACCACGAATTCTGTCGACCAGTCCGAGACGGGCTGGTTGGATTGCGACATGGCAGGCGATTACCCGCAGCTTCTGGTCGATCGCGATGTGATAGTTATCCGGAACGGCCAGAACGAGCAAACGAGGGTTCGCGGATGGCTTGCTGGCTATGACGGGCCCGTGCCGACGTACCGGATCGAGTTGGCTGTCCGCGAAGGAAATTACATCTGCCCGTACACCGCTACCGGGCCGGACATGTTCGAGGCCCTGGTCAGGCTGCGCCGCCAGCTTGAGCCAGACGGCCTGATGATTGCGGTGCAGGGTTCACGCGGTGACACCTACCCCAGTGGCATGGCGCGGGACATGGGTGGCGGGATGCGGGTCTATGTGATGCGTTCTGGCCGTTCGGCCGGGCCTGACGACTTGGTGGAGACGCTAGACGACGCGTCGCCCGATCAGCTTGCGACCGTCGACCAGCAGCGAGAAGCCGCTGAAGCGCAATGGACTGAGTTTCGAGCAAGATAGGCGGCCGCGCCGGTCCGCACTGCCCTCATCCCCGACAGCTGCCACAAACCGGCGACTCTGGGCCGGGTTCAGTCGAGGGTGGCCGGCAGGCCATCGCCGATAGGCGACGCGGAGCGCCCTCGACCGGTTCAGGCCAGCGCCAGACAATCGGGAAATCGGGAATGAGCCACGTGAGCTTTTGCGGCTCGTCGCTCGTAGCTCGACGCGCGCCGTGAGCGGAACACTGGCCGCAACTACAGGTCAGTCTCAAGGAGCTGATGGCCCGGCTCGGTCATTCCAGGAACTGCGCACTTGTGGCGGTCGTGCTCGTGAGTGACCGTGGTTGACCCGCTGGCTGCCATCGAGTATCGCACGTGTGTGGCACGCCGTGCGTGCGGTCGTCCCGCTCCCAGGGCACGTTTTGCCCTTGCTGCTTAGCGGTGTCCCGCCAGGGACGTGCCAGCCGCTTCAGTGGAGTCGGAGCCTCGGCCGAGAAGTCCAGTCCCCGAGCGCGGGCCGCCGGACTACGACGAGAGTTCAGCCCGGCGCGACCACCAGGCCTCGGCGGCGGTCATTGCGCTCTCGGCCTCGCGGATGTCGCCGCCGAGCCCTGCGGTGGCAGCCCAGTGCAGGGGCACAAAGGCCAGAGCCCCGGGCAGCCAACGGTGCTCGTCGCGAGTCAGCGGTTCAGGAGCCGTGCTTTCGTAGGCGTCGAGCAGTCGTCGCGTCTCGAGCAGGTCGACGGCGGGGAGCACCACCAGGCCGCCTTGGAATGCGCCGCTCTGTGCGACGTGGTTCAGGCTGCCGGCGATGTCGTACAGCCGCTCCCTGACCCTCGCGAAATCCAGGTCGAAGGTGGCCCATGAGCCGTCTGACAGTTCCACGGCGTTGCCCAGTTTGTAGTCCCCGTGAATCGGAGTGCATGGCAGTTCGACCTGCTTCCGGAGCTTGGAGAGCTCGCCAGTCAGTTGGCGCATCCGATGCACGACCGGCTCGCTGCGGGGTCCGAGCCTGCGGCGTGTGAAGCCGACCGAGTAA
This sequence comes from Streptosporangiaceae bacterium, assembly GCA_030041135.1. GTDB lineage: Bacteria > Actinomycetota > Actinomycetes > Streptosporangiales > Streptosporangiaceae > JAJYUU01. Next base: position 11,812 of record JASHOL010000232.1, read on the forward strand.
CGCAGTTGCCCGAGTGTTCTGTGGTCGTCGAGGGGTTCGGGCGGACTGGGCTCCCAGACTGCTTTGAGCGCAGTGTGAAGGCGTCCGAGCTCCTCGAATAGGCGGACGTAGGAGTCCTCGCCTGCCGGTGGCTGGACGTGATCGATGAACTCCTCAATCTCAGCCCAACGATCAGCGACTCTCAGGAGGTCGCAGCCGGAATTCCGAATCGGCCGGGCGACGCGGACTTGCGTCCGCTGGAGCCGCTCCCGCAGGCGCCGCAGTCCCGCTACCCGGCCGCGGCGGACCCAGGGCCTATGAACCCGGAGGACAACCGGCGGCTCAGCGTCTATCCGCACGTTGAGGTTGAACCCACCGCCCATGTCTGCCCATCTGGCCCCTCGCGCGACGCGGTCGATCAGGGCCGAGACGACCGGGTCATCCGGGCTGGCTCTAGGTCCGAACCAGCGCGGCAAGGGAGGGGGATCGGTCGAAGCTTCGGTTCCGGTCATGGCAACGGCCCAGCAGCGCACCCGAGGAGGGGTCCGCCGACGAGCATGGTGCAATCTTTCCCCGACGCTATGACGGCCGGCACCCCCGCAGCCCTTTTAAGCTCGCCTGACCACGATCGTGGAGACGAGTAGCTGGTCGGTCGAACCACCGGGCACTATTCGATAATGCCGGATGAAGCGGTACGCGGAAGATGGCGCGAGTGGCTGTGGCGGTGGGCATGAGGTCGATGCTGCTCGCCTGGGGCCCGAGGGCTGGCCAGAATTCCATCGCTGCGGCCCTGTCCTGCTGGTCCCCCGTCTTCCTGACCGGTGTCAAATCCTGGTGAGTGGTCGCCGGGTCAAGGGACTGCCCGGAGCGAAGCGGCGGGATGCGACCGCAGGGAGCACCCTTGAGGCGGTGGCCGCGAGCTGGACAATCGGTAGCGACGAAGACGCCCGCCCACGATGCACCGACTCTGTTGCAATGAGCTGGGCGGACGATGGTGGTCAGCCGCGCCGCAGCTCACAGGCCATGTTCATCTGTCCGCGACTGACCCACCTTGACCGTGGTGGCTTGCTCGGTCGGGCACGTGACGGGCACGACGCGCAGCTCGCGCTGGTCCGGCGATATCCGGTAGCCCGTCCACTGCGGCGGCTCTTAGCATCGGCAGGTGATCTACCAGCACCCCCTGGCTTACCTGCTCGGCCTGCAAGGCGTTGCCCTGCTTCGCGCCTACAACGGCGAGTACGACCGCGAGTTCACCGAGGCCAGGATCGCCGAGATCCGCGCGATGCTTGACTGCGCCAGCGAGTTCGGCGACGGCGCCACGGTCCGCCCGATCACGGCGGCCGAGGGCTACGACGTCTGGGCCGAGTACTACGACGAACCGAACGACCTGATTGACCTTGAGGAGCCGATCATCCGGCCGATCATCGACCGCCTGCCAATCGGGCCGGCTCTCGACGCTGCCTGCGGCACCGGCCGCCACGCGGCCTACCTGGCCGCCAAGGGCCACTCGGTGATCGGCGTGGACGGCTCGGCGAAGATGCTCGCCATCGCCAGGGCCAAGGTTCCCGGCGCGGACTTCTGCCAGGGTGACCTGCGGGCGCTGCCGGTCGCGGACCAACAGGTCGATCTCGTGACGATCTCGCTGGCGCTCACCCACGTGCCCGAACTGGCCCCGGTGCTGGCCGAATTCGCGCGGGTGCTGCGGCCGGGCGGGCACCTGGTGATCGCGGACTCACGGATGAACTATCCGCTGGTCCTAGCGATGCCCGACTGCAGCTACGGCTACGTGCCGCACCGCAG
>JASHOL010000233.1 GCA_030041135.1 Streptosporangiaceae bacterium
TTATCGGTGCCCTGATCGCGGTCGGGATGGCCTATGTCCTCCGCGGTCCCGGCGGCGGCCTGCCCGGTGCGCAAGCAGCACAGGGCAGGCTGGGGATCCTGTGGCGGCCCGACGCCGGCTCGCCGTTGCCGGCGGCGAGCGGGCCGGCGGGCGGCCAGCCGGCACCGGATAAACCCGAGAGCGGGGCACCGGATAAACCCGAGAGCGGGTCACCGGGTCAGCCTGAGGCCTGAGCCACTAGGCCCGGTCGGCGACCATCCGGTCGAGGATCTCCCGGACGAGCTCCAGCGGTGTCTGCGGGTGCAAGAAGGCGAACCTGGCCACGGTCTCGCCCTCCCAGATCGTCGGGGGCAGGAACGCGACCTGGTCATCCAGGAGCCGGCTAGCCCACCGGCTGTAGTCCCCCGGCTGCCAGCCTGGCCGCCGGAACAACACGACCGAGAGCTCGGGCTCCCTGATCAGCTCCAGGTAGTCACGCGACTTGATCTCCTGCGCCGCCTGCCTGGCCAGCGCGATCCCGGCCTCGATGGCCTCGGAGTACGCGCGCACCCCGTGTACTGACAGCGAGAACCACAGCGGCAGGCCCCTGGCCCGCCTGGTGAGGTGGAAGGCGTAGTCGGTCGGGTTCCACTCGCCCGGCCGCTCGTGGATGACGTCCAGGTAGGCCGCGTCCTGGGTATGGACCGAGCGGGCCAGTGCCGGGTCGGAGTACAGCAGCGCGGCGCAGTCGAACGGGGCGAACAGCCACTTGTGCGGGTCCACCACGAACGAGTCGGCATGCTCGATCCCCGCATAAGCCGCGCGGACGCTCGGGGCGAACAGCCCGGCACCGCCGTAGGCGCCGTCCACGTGAAACCACAGACCGCGCTCGCGCGCCACGGCGGCCAGCCCGGCGAGGTCATCGATGATTCCGGCGTTCGTGGTCCCCGCGGTAGCCACGATCAGCGCCAGCGATCCTGGGTCGCCGTCAGACTCGATCGCCGCGTGCGCCGCCGGGCCGGTCAGGCGGTGGTCGGCACCTGGCACGACCAGCGCGTCCATCTCCAGCAGGCGCAGGGTGTTGGCAATCGAGGCATGCGCATCAGACCCGACCAGGGCCCGCCACCGCTGGCCAGGCCGTGCGCCGCGGCGCTTGGCCATCTCCCTCGCCACCGCGAGGGCGGACAGGTTGGCGGCCGAGCCGCCGGAGACGAAGCAGCCGCCCGCCTGCGCGGGCAGCCCGGCCCGGTCGGCGATCAGGCGGAGGACCTGGTTCTCCGCGTGGATGGCGCCGGCCGCCTCTAGCCAGGAGATGCCCTGGATCGACGCGCAGGAGACCAGCATGTCGAATAGCAGGGCCGCCTTGGCCGGCGCCGCCGGGATGAACCCGAGGAACCTGGGGCTGTCGGCCGAAATCACCGCGGGGGCCAGCACCGAGGCGTAGACGCCGAGGACCAGGTCCGGGTCATGACCGTCCTCGCCCAGCAGGCCGGAAACCGCGAAGTCCAGCTCAGCCGGGTCATGCGAGCCCTTGTCCAGCGGCACCGGATCGAGCCGCAGCCGGTTCTCCGCGTACGCCAGCACTGACCTGATCATCTGCTCGGTCGTCGCGTCGACGCTGTGCATAGCCGACAAGCTAGCTCACAACGGCCGGCCGGAACTCGCACCAGCATCGGCCGGGTCACCCGAGGCCTCCGACGGCTGGCTGACCCAGGCCGAGAACACCGGCAGCCCGTGCCACGGCGTGTGCCGGACGCCAGTTGGGGGAGCCGCCGCCTCGTTCCCCTCCGTAGCAACAGCCACCACGGCGTACGGGTGCGCGAATCGCAGGTCGGCAACGCGGTGCTGCGCGGGAAGAATCATCGCCGCCCTGACGGCCATGGCCGTGACGGCGGCAGCCTCGAAGCCGTACCTGGTGTAGCTGGCCATGGCAGCCTGCCGCGCCTGCCAGGGATCGCCGCCGGGCGCCAGCGCGTTCTTGGCCGCCTGGAAGCCGAGCACCGGACTCCGCAGGTCGTGCGAGGACCTGGCCTGCCAGGCCGGCAAGACCGCAGTGCACGTGTCGCGAACGGCGGACGACCGCTGCTCTCGCAGCACCCACGCCGGACCAGGGCCGAGCGGCAGGTCGGCCAGCCTGCGCTGCCGGACCTGGGCGCCGACGGCGAGCGCGCAGCCGACCCGGTGGGCGGCGGCGAGCACGTCACCCGCGGCCACCGCCGGATCGGCCGCTACGGAGACGACCAGCAGGCCATGCTCCGCTGATGCCGCGTGAACCGCGACGTCCCCAGCCTCCTCGCTCACGGCGATGAACTGCGTGTGACCTGGAGCGGGCCCGTGATCCAGGCTGGGCGCCCGCAGCACGTGGCTGACCTCTCCCGACCAGCTGCTGCCGGCCCCGAGCTCGGCCGCCGGGGCCAGCTCGAACGGGGTCTGCCAGCTGACCTTGGTGGCCAGCGCCGTCGCCAGCACCAGGTACAGGTCGGAGGTCCGGCGCACCGGGAACTTCTCGATCAGCCCGAACGTGTGCTCGCGCGCCCAGGCATCCAGCCCGGCCTGGTCGGGGATCGGGCCGCGGGTCACCTCGGGCGGGAGCGCGTCCCGCCAGCGCTCGAACCCGGCGCTCAGCGGCGCACCCCCGCCTGTCCAGACCGCCGCGGCGCTCGCGACCAGCGGGTGCGGGTTAGCGAGCAGCCCCGCCGCCGCATCGGCCGCCGAGCCGACGTCGCACCCGAGGACTTCTTCGAGGGTAACGAGGTCATCTCCGCTACTGGCCGGGCCCGCTAGGGCGAGCACGAGCCACGCGCCAAGCGGAGAGGCCACGTGGTGGCCGTCGCCGATCGCGGCATGCAGCCGGGCCGCATAGCCGCTCACGCACGCGGCGACGTCGCACGTCTTGGTGCTCATAGTCAAACGCTAGCGGTCGCCGCCGTTCCGCTTGAACAGTCCCGGCCCAGGCTGCTCGCGCCGGCCGAGCACGATGAAGCTGAACACCCCCGCCACCAATACCAGCCCGCAGGACAGGTAGAGCGCCGCGTGCAGTCCGGCCTCGAACGCGTTGTACGCCGCGTTCAGGACGTCCTTCCCGATTGCTCCGTATGCCGCGGCCTGCTTGGCCGCCAGGGGGCCGGTGGCGCTGCCGGTCTCGACCTCGTTGATCACATAGTTCTGCAGTCCTACGGGCAGGCCCAGCTTCGTCATTCTCGCGACGATGTCCGAGTGAAGCTGGGCATTGACGAGCGCGCCGAGCACGGCAACGCCGGTCACCGCGCCGATCTCGCGGCTGGTATTGGTGGCCGAGGCCGCCATGCCCGAGCGCTCGGGCGGAATCGACGACAGCGCGGCCGAGGTGGCCGGCACGACCGTGGCGCCGACGCCGATGCCCGCCAGCGACAGTGACGCCGCGAGCGGCAGGTAGGACGGATGCGGATTGATCGTCATCCCGGTCAGCAGCAGCCCGACGCCGAATAGCAGGCAGCCGGCGAACATCGACCAGCGCAGCCCGGCGCTGATCGTCCAGAAGCCGGCCAGCACGGACGCGAGCACCATCAGCACCGTCATCGGCAGGAAGATCAGCGCGATCTGGAACCCGGAGTCGTTGACAACCTCCTCCAGGTACAGCGCAGTGAAGAAGAACACGGCGAATGTCGCGAAATACGCGCAGAACGCGAGCACGTTGGCGGTCAGGAACCGCGGCACGCGCAGGAAGCGCGGGTCGAGCAGCGGGTGCGGGGCCTTGTACTCCCACCACCCGAACGCGAAGACCGCGGCGACGAAGATGCACAGCAGCGCGATCACGACCGGGGAGGCGAATCCGCTGCTCTCGGCCATGATCACCGCGAATGCCAGCGCGGAGATGGCGGCGCCGCCGAACACGAAACCGGGGATATCCACCCGGTACGCCTCCGGGTCGGAGTTCTCCGGGAGCACGATTGCGGCTGCGATCAGCGCGATCACGCCGACGATGAGGTTGAACCAGAAGATGGCCCGCCAGTTCCAGGCTCCGATCAGCGCCCCGCCGAGTACCGGCCCGAGCGCGAGGGCCAGGCCGGAAACGGCGGTCCAGACGCCAAGCGCGCGGGCCCTGGTCCGTTCGGTGGTGTACAGGTGGCGCAGCATCGACAGCGTGCCCGGCTCGCTGGCCGCCGCGCCGAACCCCATCACGGCCCGGCCCGCGATCAGCAGCGCGATCGCATCCTTGCCGGTGGCGGACGCGGACAAGACCGACCCGCCGCAGAAGATGACGATGCCGATGAGCATGACTCGCTTGCGGCCGAACTCGTCGCCCACCATGCCGAAGGCGAGCATCGCGCCGGCGAACGTCAGCGCGTAGGCGCCGACTACCCACTGCAGCGCTGACACCCCGACGTGCAACTCCGTCTGGATGTTGCCGAGCGCGACGCTGACGATCGTGTTGTCGAGGAACGTCAGGAACAGGACGACAGACAGCACCGCCAGGGCGATGGAGCGCCCGCCGCGCCGGACTGGCGCCGCCTCGCCCTCGGAGATGTCGACCGGGCTGACCACGCTAGCCAGAGCTCGAGCACGCGGCCGGAAGGGGCTTCAAGCCCTCTAGGTGCAGCAGTCCGCAGAAGCTTTGCACGCCCACCTTCCAGGTTCCGTTCTGCAGAACGGCAGCGCCGCTCTGGTCCCCGAGCGCTGTGACGCCCGCGACAAGAATGTCGTACTTTACTAGCGCTTGACTAGACGAGACCATGCCCACGCTCAGGACCTTGGCCGACGCCGTGGCCGCCAGGCCGTGGCCGGACTGGGACTTGAGAATCGACTCGAATTCCGAGCCGTCTTGCAGGAGCTTTACCCGAGTCGGTACGGGCGTGGACGCGGCGAAGAAGCTCGTCCAGTTAGCCTTGATCTGAGCCTCGGCGCTTCCTGAGGCCGACGAGGACGTCGGCGAGGTGACAGGTGAGGACGTAGAAGTCGACGGCGGAGTTGTGCTAGAGCTAGAGGGCGGGCTGCTGCTGCCACAGGCAGCCACCAGTGCCGCCACCGCGCAGGCTCCAAGTACCGCCGCGGTATGCCTAATGCTTTTCATACAGCTATTCTCCAACTAGGGCTCAGGTAGCGGCATTCCACGGTCCGCCCAGGTTCTGCGGCGACATCGGTCTTTTACCATGAAGCCGAACAATCCGCCCCACTGTGACTGACGTGGGTGTCAGTTCGTTCCTGGCCGAGTCGCCCCTGAATCCCCGCCGTGGCATGCTGCTGCGGTGTCTGATCTCCAGGCGCTACGCGACCGCATGCGCCAGTTCTCCGCTGACCGCCATTGGACTGGCTACCACGATCCCAAGTCGGTACTCCTCGCACTCGTCGGCGAGGTGGGCGAGCTGGCCGAGTTGTTCCAGTGGCTGCCGGCCGATGAGGCTCGGGAGCTGGCCAAGGACGAGCCGCTCCGGACGCGGGTCGGTGAAGAACTCTCTGACGTGCTACTTTACCTGGTCCTGCTGGCCGACGTGCTCGACGTCGACCTGGCCACCGCGGCCGACGCCAAGCTGACGGCGGCCGCTCTGAAATATCCGGTCGGCACCGGCCCTGGCCCGATCTGACGGCACGCGATCGCTCGGATGTCCGCTAGCCAGCGTCCCAGAGCGCCTTCAGCTCGCGGTCGACTGTCGTGGCCAGCGGCGCCAGCGGCTTGAGGACCGGCCGCGGCGGCGCGACGTGGGTGACCTCGCAGTGTGCCAGCGCCTGCGCGCCAAGGAACCTGGTGAGCTGAGCGTAACTGTGCCGGTCGTCGGCGGCCGTCCGGTGGTGGTGCATCCGCAGCGGCGCGTACAGGTAAAGCCGGTCGCGGGCCCTGGTCACCGCGACGTAGAGCAGCCGCTGCTCCTCCTCCAGCCCGGCCGGGGCTGACAGGGCCATGTCGCTCGGCACCGCCCCGTCGGCCAGCTGCGGCACGTGCACGACCGGCCACTCCAGCCCCTTGGCCGAGTGCATGGTCGAGATGACCAGGAAGTCGTCGTCAAGCCGCGGCCTGCCGGCCAGATCGGAGGCGGAGACGGGCGGATCAAGGGCCAGCTCGACCAGTGCCTCATGCAGGGACGGGCTGGCCGCGGCGGCGTCGGCGAGCCGCTCCAGGTCGGTCATCCGGACGGCAGCGTCGGCGTACCTGGCCTGCAGTGGCTCGCGCAGCACCGCGAGAATAGCGGTGGCCCGGTCTGCCGTCCCTTCCAGCGCCGCAGCCTGCGCCAGCCCGCGCAGCGTCGCCACCACAGGCGGCCGGCTCCGCGGTGGCAGCGCCTCCTGCGCCTGCGGCCAGCGGTCAAGCTGGCCGGGCTCGCCGAGGCGGAGCGCGTCGACGACGAGGCGGGCCAGGACGGGACCAATGCCCTCATGCAGCCGGATCACCCGGAGCCAGGCCAGCTCGTCGGCCGGGTTCGCCACGATGCGCGCGGCCGCGAGGAAGTCCTTTACGTGCGCGGCCTCGGTAAACCGCAGCCCGCCGTACTTCACGTACGGGATGCCGCGGCCGGCCAGCTCGATCTCCAGCAGGTCGCTGTGGTGCGCGGCCCTGACCAGGACGGCCTGGTCCTGGAACACCACGCCCGCCTCGTACTCGGCCAAGACCCTGGCGCAGATCTCGCGCGCCTGCGTTGCCTCGTCATGACAGCGGATCAGCAGCGGCCGCTGGCCGTGGCCGCGCTCGGCCGCCAGCGTCAGCTCGAGCCCGCGGGATTGCGGCCGGATCTCGTTCGCCAGCAGCAGCACCTGCAGCCGCGACCGGTAGTTGCGCGACAACCGGATCACCGCGAGGTTCGCGAACGCTGTCGCGAGCGCCCTCAGGTGCTCGGGGTCGGCGCCGCGGAACGCGTAGATGGCCTGGGCGTCATCGCCGACGCACGTCAGGCCTTCCCCGTCGGGACGTAGCAGCCGGACGATGTCGGCCTGGACGGCGTTGACGTCCTGGTATTCGTCCACCAGCACGGCGTCGAACAGACCGCGGAGCGCTGCACCGGCGGCCGGATCGACCAGCGCCGCCCGCCAGAGCAGCAGCAGATCGTCGAAGTCGACTAGCCCGTGCCGTCGCTTGTACCCGACGTAGTCGGTGAACAGCGCGGCCAGCTGCTCGGTGAACGGCACGCACCACGGATAGCCCGCGGCCACGACCTCGGCCAGCTGGACTCCGGTGCTGACGCACCGCGTGTAGATGTCCGCGCAGGTCGCTGCCCGTGGTGCTCGGCGGCCCGTGCCGGTCAGCCCGTGGCTATCCCGCAGCGTGTCCATCACATCGGACACGTCGGTAGTGTCAATGACGCTGAACTCGGGCGGCAGCGAGAACGACTCGGCGTGGGCGCGGATGATCCGGTGGGCGACCGCGTGGAAGGTGCCGCCGAAGATGCGCTCGGCTGCCTGGCCCTCCGGCGGCTGCGCCCGCGCGAGCATGTCATCGGCGGCGCGCCGGGTGAACGTGAGCAAGAGGATCCGGCTCGGCTGGATCCCCTGGTCCCGCAGCCAGGCGGCTCGCGCGACCAGCGTCCCGGTCTTCCCCGTGCCCGCGCCGGCCAGAATGAGCAGCGGTCCGCCCTGGTGCGTGACCGCCGACATCTGATCGGGGTTGAGCCCGTCAAGACAGTGCCTGCCAGTGAGGGGCGCCGGTCCGCTCATGGTCAAGGAATGTAGCCAGGCCTACCGACAGGGAGCCGGTGACACGACGGCGTGTCGGTGAAAGGCTGTGCCGATGAAGGCGGAGCCATCATGACTTCATCACCACGAGTCGCACTCGTCACGGGAGCGTCTGCCGGTCTCGGCCGCGCGTGCGCGGACCGGCTGGCGGCGGCGGGCTGGGTCGTTGTCGGCGCAAGCCGCCGCGGCACCGGCGGGACCGGCTGGGCCGGGCTGGTCATGGACGTGGACAGCGATGACGGGGTCAGGGACGGGATAGCGGGCGTGCTCGAGCAGCATGGCCGGATCGACGCGCTTGTGGCCGCAGCCGGCTGGGGCGTCGCCGGAGCCGCCGAGGACACCAGCATCGCCGAGGCCAAGGCGCAGTTCGAGACCAATTTCTGGGGCTGCGTCCGGGTCGTGAACGCGGTGCTGCCAGACATGCGTGAGCGCGGCGCCGGCCGGATTGTGCTGCTCAGTTCGATCGGCGGCGTGATCGGCATCCCGTTCCAGGCCCACTACAGCGCGACCAAGTTCGCGCTTGAGGGATTCGCTGAGTCCCTCGCTTACGAGGTAGCGCCGTTCGGGGTCGCGGTCACGCTGGTGCAGCCGGGCAATTTCGCCACCGACTTCACCGCGAGCCGCAAGGTAGCCGCGGCGGCGACGCCGGACTCGGCTTACGCGGCCGCGATGGCAAAGGCCGTTGCGGCGATGGAGCGCGATGAGCGGAACGGGGCTCCTCCCGGCCGGGTCGCCGCCACCGTGCAGCGTGTCCTCGACGCGCGCAAACCGCCACGTCGAGTCTCAGTCGGCAAGGCCAGCGAGCGGGTAGGGATCATCGCCAAACGGCTCCTTCCGTTCCGCGTGTTCGAGGCAGCGGCGAAGGGCAGCCTGGGCGTGGACTAGCCCTCGTTCCCCCCGATCGCGACTGCAAAGCTTCCCGCTCAGCCGTTGCGCCGCCCTGACGCGCCGATCCGGCTCGCTCGTCCTGGCGGGCGCTTCGGTTACCAGCCGAGTTCCCGCAATCGCTCGTCGGAGAGACCGAAGTAGTGACCCACCTCGTGAATGACGGTCCGCCTGACCTGCTCCACGACCTGTTCCCGCGTGTCGCAAATGGCGCAGATCGCGCGCTGGTAGATGGTGATCTTGTCCGGCAGCACGCCCGCGTAGTTCGTGGTCCGGCTCGTCAGCGGTATGCCCTGGTAGAGGCCGAGCAGGCCGCGCGGCCCAGGACCGTGTTCCACGACGACCGCAATGTTCTTCATCAGCTTGCCGAATTGCTCGGGCAGCCCGTCGAGCGCGGTGCCGACCATCTCCTCGAACTCCTCTGGGGCGACGCTGATCACCGATCCATTCTCCGTCTTCCGATGGTGCGAGTCCTGGTTCCGGTCGGCGCGCCGGGCCGGGCGGCCAGGCCAGACCCGCGGGTCGGCGGGGCGGGCCCCGCGGGTCGGGCACGTCGCCCAGCGCAAACCAAACTGTCCTGATATACGAGATTTCGACGGATATCCGCCTCGATCCATTCGCACATTTCATCGACTCCACCCCAGAGAAACGGGACATATACGGACACAATTGGGACCGAATCGATGAAATGTGCGAATAGCAGGGTCTCCTAGCCGGGCTTCTGTCCGACTTATATGGATCGGCCCGGATTACACCGGCGCGGGGATCGCCCACGGGTCGGCCAGCGCTGCCTAGGCTGGGCGCGTGCCTTCACATATGGCGGCGCGCACGGTCGCCGCGACCCGGTCGGCCCAGGACGGCGAACCAGCCCAGCGCGGCGAATCGGCCCGGCCGACGCAGCCGACGCAGCCGACGCGGCCGACGCAGCCAAGGCAGCCAACGCAACTGTCGCGACCGACGCCGGCCGACCTCACGGCGGCGGCGGCGCGCACGCTGCCTGACGTGACCGGGCCGAACCTGCGCGTGCTGTTTTCCGGCATCAACCCCAGCCTGTACTCGGCCGCGACCGGCCACCACTTCGCCCGCCCTGGCAACCGGTTCTGGCCAGCTCTGCATCAGTCAGGTTTTACCGCCCGCCAGCTGCGGCCCGACGAGCAGTATCTGCTCCCGGCGCTCGGACTCGGCATCACCAACGTCGCCGCGCGCGCCACCGCCAGGGCCGACGAGCTCACCGAAGCGGAACTGCGCGACGGCGGCCAGGTCCTGCTCGGGCTGGTCGAACGGATCCGCCCGCGATGGCTGGCCGTGCTCGGCGTGACCGCCTACCGGACGGCGTTCGGGCAGCGGCAGGCCGCAGTCGGCCCCAGGCCCGAACAGCTTGGCGGCACGCGGGTGTGGATCCTGCCGAACCCGAGCGGTCTCAACGCCCACTGGAGCGCCGCCGACCTCGCGGCGGCTTTCGCGCGATTGCGGCAGACCGCCGGCGAATAACGTGATCGCCGGACAGGCGCGCTCCGTGTAACAATGCGGCGTGCTCGACCTCTCCGATCTGGCATCGTTCGCCGTGGTCGCCGGGTTGCTGACGATCATTCCAGGGATGGACACCGCGCTCGTCGTCCGGACGACGGTGGCTCAGGGCCGACGCCGCGGGCTCGCCGCCGCGGTCGGGATCTGTACCGGCTGCCTGGTCTGGGGCGCGGGCGCAGCGGTAGGCGTTTCCGCGCTGCTGGTCGCCTCGCGCCTCGGCTACGACGCTGTTCGCGCCGCGGGAGCCGTCTACCTAACCTGGCTCGGCGCCACGATGCTATGGCGCACCCGCGGCCGCCGCGACACCGCGCCCCACGACTCCCCGGCTAGCCAGCCGGCGTCCGCGCGGCCGGCCGACAGCGCGTTCCGCTCCTGGGTGCGCGGCACCACGACGAACCTGCTCAACCCGAAGATCGGCGCGTTCTACGTGGCGATACTGCCGCAGTTCATCCCGGCGCACGCCTCCCACCTGCTCGCGGGGCTGGTTCTGGCTGGGGTCCATGACGCCGAGGGCATCATCTGGTTCACGGGGCTGATCAGCGCCGTCCACCTGGCCCGGCGGTTCCTCGACAGCAACCGGGCCCGCAAGATCATGGACAGGATCACCGGCACCGTCCTGATCGGCTTCGGGCTCAAGTTGGCGCTCTCAAGCCGCTAAGCTCGGCCGCTCCGGCTGCCGGCCGCTCCGGCAAGCTCGGCCGCCCCGGCTGCCGGCCGCCCCGGCTGCCGATAACCGCAGCGGCGGCCCACTCCTCGTCGGTCACCACCGTTGCCGTCAGGCCGGCGGCGGTAACTGCGCCGACCGTCAGCGGAGCCTGCTGCTCGCTGGTCTCGATCAGGAGGAACCCTCCGGGTGACAGCCACTCCGGCGCCCGCGCGGCCACCCGCCGGTGCACCTCGACGCCGTCGTGCCCGCCGTCGAGCGCCGCCCGGGGCTCGTGCAGCCGCGCCTCCGCGGGCAGCAGCGGAATCTGCGCCGTCGGCACATACGGCGCGTTCGCGACGATGAGGTCGGCGCGGCCGCGCAGGCCGGCCGGCAGCGGCTCGTAGAGGTTTCCCGCGTAGACCCGGCCGTCGCCGCCGATGTTCCGGCGCGCGCACGCAACCGCGGCCGGATCGATGTCCACGGCGTGCAGTTCCGCTCCGCCGAGCGCCGCCGCCAGCGCGAGCCCCACGGCGCCCGATCCGCAGCACAGGTCGACGACCACGCACCTGCCGCCGGTCGCGCTTCCCCTCCCCGAGAGCCGCCGGCCTACCGCAGCGGCCTCGCGCACGAGAAACTCGCTGCGACGGCGGGGAACGAAGACGCCCCCATCGACTTCGATCCTCAGGCCGCAAAAGTCGGCCCAGCCGACCACCTGCTCCAGCGGCAGGCCGCCCGCGCGCCTGGCGGCTAGCGCGTCGAGGTCACCAGGATTCAGGGCGGCCGTGGCGAGGATGCGCGCCTCGTCCTCGGCGAACACGCACCCGGCATTCCGCAGGGTGGTGATGACGCCGGCTAGCTGGCTAGCCGAAGGGGAAAACGGCATACACGGCTACGGTACCCGCCGGGCGCACTACCTCGCGAACGCCATCTCGACCGGCTCCAGGTGCCCGAACTGGATCGGCCGGCCGAACTTGTTATCGGCGAGGTGGACCGGAACCAGTCGGTAGGTGGGATTCTTGGCGGTGTTGGCGTTCGGAGAGGTTCCCACGAAGCCGGTGCTTCCGTCCGGGCTGATCGCAAACAGGTCGGGCCAATACCCGTTGATCGGGATGTTCCTCACGACGGCGTTGCGGGCGGTACTGATCTCCGTCAGCTTCCATACCTCGTGGGCACCGTGGATGCTGAAGAGGTAAAGGGCCTTACCATCTGGCGCGGCGGTGAGAGGCAGGCCGGGTACTGCGTCAGCATCGATTGGCGTCCCGACCGTCCTGGTGATGAGGTTCACTGGCACGATCGGCTCGATCGGGCCCTGAGGGAACTCCTCGACGTACGCTTGCGCGCTATGCGGAACGCCAACAACGTAGGCCGCCAGGAAACCGAGGTCAATCGGCGTGCCAACGGCGTTCGTCGTGGTGCTGATCGGGATGAGTTCGCCGGGACGCTGCTTGTCGTTCTGGCTGAGGGCGTACGCGGTACGGCCGTCCGGCGAGAAGACGATCGCGCTGAGATTGGTGACCGGAATCGGCTTTAGTTCGGTGTTAGTAGCGACCCTGATCGGGATCACCGCCTGCGGGCTGACCACGTACGCGAACTTTCCGTTCGGCGCGACCACAACCCCTTCCGAGGGAGTGCGGGTCGGACCTGCGCGCTCCCGCTGGCAAGGTCGACCACGTCGACCCCTGTATTCGCGCTCGCGTACGCGATCGTGCCGCTCGGCGTGATCGTGAAACCGTTGAGCCGCCCCAGGTGCAGGTCGATGGGCGGGCCCGCCTCGTTCGTCGCGGTGTCTATCGGCGTGACCAGCCCGGTAGCGCTGGTCACGTAGAGGGTGCGGCCGTTCGGCGCGACGGCCATCGTGAGCCCGAGGTAGCTCATGCTCGCAACTGGGATCGGCTTCCCGGCCGTATCCGTGGCCAGGTTCACCGGCACGATCCGGTCTGGCAAGGCGGCCACGTAGCCGGTCGCCTGGGCGGTGACCTTGACGGCCTTGACGACCTTAACGACCTTGCCGTGCGTGGTCAGGGCCGGCACGATGCCGACCAGGGCGACCGCAGCGGCAGCGGCGGCAGCGGTCGTGGCGCCCTGAACCCGGCGCCGGCGCCGAAGCCTGGTTCCTTCCCGCAATGCATTCACCGATAGCCGGCCCATGGGAGGTTCCTCTCTCGTGGCGCGCACGAGCATGTCGCGCAGCGCGTTCTCATCCATCGGTCGCTGTCCTTGCCTCGTGGCCCGCCGGGGGCGGGTCCCCAGGCTCGGCGCCGCCCGCCTCCAGCACCGCACGGAGCTTGTCCAGGGCCCGCGCCGTCTGGCTTTTGACGTTGCCAGCCGAACAGCCGAGGAGGCCGGCCACCTGATCCACGCTCTGGTCCGACCAGTACCGCAGGACGACCACGGCCCTGGCCCTCGGCGGGAGCGTGGCGAGCGCGTCGAGGATGACGATCCGGGAGTCGCTCGGGAACTGCTCGACCGGATGGTCAGGCACCCGGTCGGTGATCAGTTCAACCGGGCGCCTGCGACGCCGGTCGGCGATATAAGTGTTGACAAGCGTGCGGGTCGCGTAGGCTTGGGCCGCGTCCTGGTAACGGATGCGCCGCCAGGCCACGAAGACCTTTGCCAGCGCGGTCTGGGCTAGATCCTCGGCGGTGTGCCAGTCGCCGCAGAGCAGGAATGCCGTCCGGCGCAGTCGCGGTCCGGCGAGTTCGGCGAATTCGACGAACGCATCCTCCGCGGACGTCATGAGGTGCATCCTCCGTTCCCGGTCTGCCTCACCCACGCGAATCCTGTCGCCCGAACAGATGCGCGCTGAGCGCAACCGGTTGCAATACCGACCGAAACTCGTGCCTTAAGTCATGCTCGCCGCCCGGAGCGCCCGTCGCGATGACTCGGGACCCCGATTGCCAGGGAACTCTCGGCTCGATCGCATTGTTCTCTCATAAACTTCTGTGATAGAAATAAAATACTTCTGCTACAGAATCAGAGGTGGGGCCTGTTCAGGCATTGAGCGCTGATCGAGCAAACCAGCCCGCGGCTGCCAGTGGACGGCAGGTCGGCCAGCCATGGTTGGGCCACGATCAGGTGAAAGGCACTGACGAACATGCGCCATCCTCGAGCGGACGCGGCTCCAGCTGTGCCGCATCGGCCCAGATCGGCATTGCTCCCGAGCCTGAGCTCGGAGTCCTGGCCCAGCGGATCGCTGGCTCGCTCGTGCATCACGAGCCCGGCTGGCGCATGCCCAGGTTCTCGGTCATTGCCCGGCACTTCGGCGTGACCGCGGAACAGGTGGCCGCCGCGGTGGACCAGCTCGCGGACCGTCGGCTGGTGCGACGCCAGCCCGGCGGGCACTTCTGCCGGCTCAGCCCGGCTGTGTACCACATCCCGCTAGCTGCCGGTGCCTGCCTGCGGACAGCCGCCAGTCCCATCAGCGGCGCCCTTACCTGCCGGGCCAGGGCAATACACAGGGAGAGGCTTCGCGGCGACGTGGCCTGGGCGCTCGACGCGAGTGCCGGCGAGGCAGGCTGCGTTCTCAGACTGCAGTTCGCGGTCGGCGACGAGCCGGCTGCGCTCTCGGCGACGTATGTGACCGCGGCTTTCGAGTCTGTGCTCGACAAACTGGCGGGCGTAGAACCGCCAGAGCTGCTGCCTTTCGGCGGCCACGACCCTGCGGCGGATCACCGCGCCGTTCGGTCAGTGCAGCTTGAGATGCAACAGCCTCCGGCGGGAGTCGCCGGCCTCATTCACCTCCCTCCGGGCGAGAAGGCGATCATGATCACGGCGAGAGTTGATGAGCGAGCCGCTGGCGGCCCCGCCGCCCTGACAGTTGCGATCTTGCGACCAGATCGGTTCCGGGTCACGATCGGGTCCAGCGACACGCCGCCAATCACCTAGCGCGACGACCGCGCCGGACGGGAACGGCCCACGGTATTAGCCCCGGCCTTCTAGCCGGTTCTGGCCTTGGGTCCTGGCGGAACTCGTGCCACACCAGTTTGCGTACTAACACCAATATAAGGGACTCTTCGTTCCGCTTCCGTACACATCCTGCGACAGTGCCGTCACCGACGCGCTATCATCGTTGATTAAATCCGGGCCCGTAAGCCTGGACGCCGACCATTAGCCGCCTGCGTGACTTGCGAGGACACCGATAAAGGGGGGGCCCGCAAATGGCGGTGCCCGTGCTGCCGTCGTCGGAAGTTTCTGGCGATTCGCGCGGCCGCCCGGTCCGCGCGGGGATTATTCCTGCCCTTGCAGACGGATTCCTTCCGCGGACGGAGACCGCACCCAGACTTCCGCCCGCCCTGATCCCCGGCGCGATCGTCGTCCTGGCGCCAGAACGGCCGGGCACGCTAGGTCATCCTCGATCGTCCGGCCGATCGACCGGAGACGGGCCAGCCAAGACCAGCGGCACCGGGCTGATCGCAGACTGGGCGAGTGTCACCGGCAAGACGCAGGTCGCCGCGGCCTATGCTGACGCGCTCTACCGCTCAGGGACCTCAATTATCTGGGCTGACGCCGACAGCCGCGTGAGCGTTCTGGCTAGCTATGCGACCGCGGCGGCGGCGCTCGGCGTCGACGTGGCCGAAGGAGCTGATGCTACCGCTCGGCGCCTGCTCGCCGTTTTGGACCAGTCGGCCCAGCCCTGGCTTGTCGTCCTCGACGGCCTGCGTGATGCGGCGGATGTGCGGAGCCTGATTCCGAGTGGGCCTGCATGCATGACGGTGGTCACCACCGCCGACGCTCGCGTGATCCCCGATTCCTGGCATGCCCTGATCTTGCCTGTCAGTCCTTTCAGTGCTCGCGAATCAATGTCGTATCTGCGCGGCCGACTCAGATCGGATTGGGACCAGCGCGCCGGAATGATCAACCTCGTGACGGAGGTCGGCGGTGAGCCAGGGCCGCTCGCCCAGGCCGGTGGCGTTATTGCCGTATCACCGATGTCCTGCAGGCAATACGTCGACCATCTCGTCACTCGCCGGGAGCAGATGACGCGGGCCGCTGGCGCCGTTCCGCCGGTGGCGACGGTTACCCTGGCCCTAGCCGTCGAGCGCGCGCATCAACTCGATCGGGCGGCCTGGCCGACAATGATGATCGCAGCCGTGCTGGACAGCCAGAGGATCCCGTCGGCTGTGTTCTACGCCAGTGCGGTCGCCGGCTACGTGACCGGTCAGGCCCGGCCGGACGTGTCGGCAATGGCCGGGACCCTCCGGCTGCTCGCCCACCTCGGCCTGGCCGCCATCGACCCGCAGCCCGACGGGCTGATCGTCCGGTTCAGCCAGCCCGTTCTCGACGCCGTGCGGGCGGTCCTCACGCGCGACGACCACGAACGGGCACTGGCCGCCGCGGTAGCTGGCGTCACCGAGGCGTGGCCCGACGGCGAGCCGCCCGCCTGGCTCGGCTGCTTGCTCGCCGTCTGCTCGGCCAGCCTCTGGCGGGCTGCGGGCGACTGGCTCTGGGCGGAAGGGAACTGCCCGCAGCTGCTCCTGCGCGCCGGGCAGTTCCTGATATCGGCCGGGATGCTTGGTGCGGCGCTGCCATTCTGGGCGAACCTGTCCGCCGCCGCGGAGCGGCTACTCGAGCCTGACCACCCCGAAGCGCTGATGATCGCGGGCAGGGTTGCCGCCCTGCACCTGGCGGCGGGCGAGCCGGCCAGGGCAGCCGTGCGTTACGAATGGATCTCCACGCAGCTCCAGCGCAGGCCTGGCGCCGACTACGTCGCGCAGATCGCGGCCCAACTTGACCTAGGCCGGTCCCTCGCGGCGGATGGCCAGTTCGGTAGGGCAGTTGCCGTCTTCGATCAGGCCGCGGCTGAGTACAAGCGGGTGCTAGGTCCCGACCACCTGGAGACGGTGGCCGCCACCGAGTACCTCGCGGGGGCGTGCGTGCAGGCCGAGGAGCGGGCCCGCGCGATCACCCTGTACCGGCAGGCGCTGGCCGACCGGATTCGACTGCAGGGGACGCGGCGCCCGGACGCGATCGCGGCCCGGCAGAGACTGGCCGGCGCCTACCTGGCCGTCGGCGATGTGAAGGCGGCGATATCGGAGTACAAGAAGGTCGTCGCCGACCGGCAGCGCGAGCTTGGCGAGAACCACATCGACACCATCGCCGCAATCGGTGACCTGGGCGCGGCACTGCGGGCAGCCGGGCGTGCAACACAGGCAGTGCCGATGCTTGAGCAGGCTCGGACGGGCTGCGAGCAGATTCTCGGAGCTGACCATCGGGACACCCTGGCCCGGTGCGCCAACCTGGCCCGCGCCTACAACGACATCGGCTGGATCGTGGACGCTGCTGTGCTGCTGCGGGAGACGGCGGAGCGCTGCGATCGCCTCCTGTCCCCAGAGGACCCGCTGACTGCGGACGTCCGCGAGCTTCTGGCAAGCATCTCTAGCCGTTAGGGGGTCGGCGAAAGGACGGCAGAATCCTGCTGCTCACTGGCGCGCACGTTCTCGCAGCCCGCGTGGCGGTTTCGGTATGCAGTACTGTCGTGACGGTGAGTAATCAGTTACTAGTGGGTTAGTGATAAAGCTGCCATTGTGTCGACGCCCAGGTCGTTATCGGCGCATCATAGGCCCAGCAAAGGGCGCGCACCGATTCTTCGCGAGCAGTTTATGAAACACCGTAGGCCTCCTGACAAGAGTCCCATGACGTGGCTCGCGGTCACGATCCTTCTCCTTTTGGTCATCTTCGCGGCGCTCTGGGTACCGATCTATGCGCGCGACAAGCCCAAGCTAGGCGCCTTCCCCTTTTTCTACTGGTATCAGCTGGTACTGGTCCCGGTCGTGGCTATCGCATCGTGGTTGTCGTACCTGATGTTGCGGCCGTCGCCGCCTAAGCAGCCGCAGAGCGATCTGGCCCTGTCCCGCGACCTGCCATATCCCGATAGATATGACATGCCGGATCCCGGTCCGGAGGACGCAAGATGACGCACCCCAATGCGATCTCCTTGGTGATCCTGATCGGGTTCTTCGCGATAGTAACCGCGATGGGCTTTGGCGCCGTGCGGTGGCGCCGCGCGGAAAGCCTCATGAACCTTAACGAGTGGGGCCTTGGTGGCCGCGGCTTCGGTACGTTCGTTACCTGGTTCCTGCTCGGGGGCGACCTGTTCACCGCCTACACCTTCATTGCCGTGCCAGCCCTCGTCTTTGCGTCCGGCGCTCTCGGGTTCTTCGCGGTGGCCTATACGGCGATGGTCTTCCCGATAGCGTTCGCCTTCGTTCCGCGCCTGTGGTCGGTGGCCAGGGCGCACCACTACGTCACGCCGGCCGACTTCGTCCGCGGCCGGTACGGCTCACGCGGCCTGAGCCTGGTCATAGCCGTGACCGGAATCCTCGCCACCATGCCGTACGTGGCGCTCCAGCTCGTGGGCATTCAGGCCGTGCTCACCGTCGCCGGTCTCGGCGGCAGTTCGTCCAGTGCGATCATCAGGGACCTGCCATTGCTGGTCGCCTTCGGCGTCCTGGCCGCGTATACGTTCGTGTCGGGCATACGTGCTCCCGCGCTGATCGCGTTCGTCAAGGACACGCTGATCTATCTCATGATCATCGTCGCCATCTTCTATCTTCCGACGCGGCTGGGCGGCTGGGGTCACATCTTCGGCGTGGCCTCCGCGCACATGGCGGCGACCAACCCCGCCACGGGCAAGCCGTTCGGCTCGTTCATCACCATGCCGAGCGGCGAGTGGGCTTACGGGACGCTGGCCCTCGGCTCGGCCCTGGCGCTGTTCATGTACCCGCACTCGATCACCGGTGTGCTCGCGGCCAAGCGGCGGAGCGTGATCAGGCGCAACATGGCCGCGCTGCCCGCTTACTCGCTCATGCTGGGCCTGGTCGCGCTGCTCGGCTACATGGCGCTGGCATCGCCGACCGTGACCTCCGACGTTGCGGCCAATGGCAAGAACTCTCAGCTGGCCGTGCCGTTCTTGTTCAAGGACTTGTTCCCGAGCTGGTTCGCCGGCATCGGATACTCGGCCATCGTGATTGGCGCGCTGGTGCCCGCGGCGATCATGTCGATCGCGGCCGCCAACCTGTTCACGCGCAACGTCTACGTCGAATTCGTCGATCCCGAGGCCAGCCCGACGCAACAGGCTAGGGTCGCGCAGGTCGCGTCGCTCGTCGTTAAGGCGGGCGCGCTTGCCTTCGTATTCGCGCTGCCGAAGACCTTCTCGATCAACCTACAGCTGCTCGGCGGGATCTGGATCTTGCAGACGTTTCCTGCCATCGTCATCGGCCTGTACACGCGCTGGTTCCACCGGTGGGCGCTGGTCATCGCATGGGCAACGGCAATGATCTACGGGACCCTCGAGGCATACCGCGTGCCCGTCGCCGGCCAGCCCAATTCGCATTTCGGAGGCTCGGTCGCGCCTGTGCTAGGGCACACCGTCTACATCGCCGTCACGGCCCTGGCCATCAACCTGATGGTCGCGGTCGCCCTGACGCTCGTATTCCGCGCGGCCAAGGTTCCGGCCGGGACCGACGAGACCCTGGCATCCCATTACACCGCCGACCCGACCGAGAGCAGGGCGATCGGCCGCCTTGCTCAGCCGGCACGGATGAGGTGACCCGCCGCAGCGGTCACGCCGCGCGGGCGCTGATGACAATCGAGCGGCTGGTCGGCGTGATCGGGCTCCCGCTGAAGTCGCCGTGCTGTGCCTCGACGAGAAATCCCGTCTCGGCCAGCCACGACAGCAGGGTCGGCAGGTCGAGGAATCGCAGCTTGCCCCGGCCGACGTGCAGGATCACCCCGTCGGCCTGGCTTGTGGTCTCGGTCATCGTCACGACCCCGTCGACCACCGATTCGATCTGCCATGACTGCAGGAGCGGGTGCCCCTGGTAGTCGGCCCGGCTCGGCGCGGCCGCGGCCCACTGCTCCCAGGCGCGGGCCTGAGGGTGGCGGGTCTCGAACAGGAAACGACCGCCGGGGACAAGCGCCGCGCGGATGGCAGCGAGCGACGCGCGGACCTCGTCGTCCTCGATTAGGCACTGGAAGCCGTTGCTGGCCATCGTCGCCAGTTCGAACTCCCCCGCCCAGCGGATCTCGGCCGCCGGCCCCTCGACCCACTCGATCGCCAGGTCACCGCGCTGGCGGGCCCGCCGCAGCGCGGCGGCATCCGGATCGATGCCCGCCAGCCGGCCGGTGTGTCCGGCCTCGCGCAGCTGATGCAGCATCTGGCCGGTACCGCAGCCCACGTCGAGTACGGAACTGGCCGAGAGCGCGGCCTGCGCGTAGAACGCGTCGCTCGTGCCCGGTTCCGGGCGCCACGGATACATCTGGTCATAGAGAGCGGCCACGTCGTCCTCGGTGAAGTCCACGGTGGCACGATGACAGCAGCGGGCGAACGCGGGCAACGGGTTTCACGGAGGCTTGTCACCGGCCGGCACTCGTGCTGCACCATCGCCCGGGGTCGAGCACGCTTGCCGCTGGTGACGGGCCGACGCGCGGCCGCCTACATGGGGATCTTGATGCCACGCCTGACCAGCCAGACGTTGGCAGGCCAGGAGGTCACGAAGCCGATCATCATCCCGATCTGCATGAGCAGCCAGAATGCGGCTGAGCTGGGCATGAGGTGGGGAGCGGGGAACAACACGTACGTCATGACCGCCATCCAGCCGAACAGGCCGAACTCGAACGCGGTCAGCGAGATGAAGTCGGCCT
The DNA here is from genome assembly GCA_030041135.1 of Streptosporangiaceae bacterium. Classification (GTDB taxonomy): domain Bacteria; phylum Actinomycetota; class Actinomycetes; order Streptosporangiales; family Streptosporangiaceae; genus JAJYUU01. The sequence goes on from JASHOL010000233.1 coordinate 20,318, forward strand.
TGGTGGCAGCGATCACGCCGTCCTTCACCCCGAGCCCGCGCATAGGCGCGATCGCGAAGTACTGGAAGACGATGCCGAACGCGAGCGCCAGAACGTAGTCGCCGATGTACTCGGCGCCCAGGGTGGCTCCGGCCACGGCGAGGGCCAGCGCGAAGATCGCGAACTCGGAGACAACGTCGCCCAGGCTGCAGCCGGCGCCGCAATGGCTGACCTCGATGGCCATCGTGACCCAACCAGGCCGGGCTCGCTCGCCTCGTCCGGCCTCGTGAGGGCCGGGCGGCGTCGCGTCGTGCTGAGCGTGCCCGCCCGGCCGCATTCCGCTGCCCGCCGCTTGCGCCGGTGCCATGGACGCTCTGCGGGTCATCCCCATCGGCGGTGCGGTGGGACCGGGAGCACGAGCCCAGCGCCAGTAGAACGCGAGCGCGACCGGGCCGAAGTACAGCGCCGTGATCGGGAACACGAAGTTCATCACGCCCATGGGCTGGCGTCGATGACTAACGACGATGTCGTATGAAATAACGGCTGAGCAGCAGAAACAGAGTGACAGGTAGAGCCAAGCGACTACGGTGAGCCAGGCTGGCGGCATGACTTGGCTTCCATCTAGGGAATCAAACCGGCAGCACCTGCTCGCGGTTCCTCGCCAGGTGCATGTTCCGCGCTTTCATCCGCGTACCCACAGTCAAGCGCACCTAACGGCCGCGTACCGCCGACTTCAGGTCAACCAGTCGGCCAGCGCCGGCCAGCGTCACGGCTGCAACCGGAACCGCTGGAAAGCTCACCGCGACGGTCAGGCCGCCTTCGGGTCGGGCCCGGACTTCAAGGCCTGCTTCGTGCGCCTTGGCGATGTCGGCGACGATGGACAGTCCCAGGCCGAGGCCGTTCGGGCTCGCGGTCCGGCGCGGAGCAGCGCGCTGGAAGGGCTCGAGCAGGCGGCTGACCTGATCTGGTGCCACGGGAGGTCCCGTATTGCTTACGGTGAGCGTCGCATGCGTGGCGGTGGCTGCGAGCCCGACATCGACCCGCCCGCCGGTGATGTTGTACCGGATCGCGTTGTCGAGCAGATTCGACACTAGCCTGCCGATGAGGCGGGCGTCCCCGGACACCCTGGCCTGATCGAGAGCGGCGTCGACCTGGAGGTGCCTCGCCGCCGCGGACGGCTCGTGAACGTCCAGGGAGTCGAGCACGACGGCCGTAAGGTCGACGTGTTCTCGATGATCGAGGCCGCGCTGGCTGCGGGCCAGGGTCAGGAGCGCATCGATGAGCTGCGCCTGATCCTTGCCGACTTCGACCGCCTCCTGGCAGGCCGATCGGAGCGATCGGAGGCTGATGTCGGGATCGGCCAGGGCTACCTGAAGGAGGGTCTGACTCAGCATGAGCGGGGTGCGGAGCTCATGCGAGGCGTTGGCGATGAAGCGCCGCTGGGAGTCGAACGCCGCCTCGAGGCGGCCGAGAAGGCCGTCGATGGTGTCGCCGAGGTCCTTAAGCTCATCGTCTGGTCCCGCAAGCGCGAGGCGCTCGTGCAGGTTCCGCTCGGAGATCTGACGGGTGGTGGCGGTCATGACCCGAAGCGGTCGCAGGACGCGGCCGGCGACGAGCCAGCCGAGCAGTACGGACACCCCGATCATGGCGACGATGACGATGAACGAGCCGACGAGGAACTCGGTGCGGTCGAGGACCCATCCAACGATATGCACCGTCGTGCCCGTGGGCTTATGGACGGCTTTGCGTGACGCGACAGACCCGCCGTGCGGAAAGTTCACCAGCCCTTGGACGACGGGATGGTAGACGACGATGATCACGAGGTAGGTGATCGCGACGAGTACGACACTCGAAGGGAAGAAGATAGAGCAGTAGAGCGCGGTCAGCCGGACGCGCGCACTTCTAGGGCGCAGGCGGGAACCGAAGGTGAGGTCGCGGATCCGCTGACGGAGGGCCATGGGTCAGCCTGCGATCCGGTAGCCGGCCTTAGCCACGGTCTCGATCACTGGCGGGTCGCCGAGCTTGGCCCGCAGGCGGCTCATAGTCGTCCTCACCGCCTGGCTGAACGGATCGGCTTCCTCGTCCCAGACGCGTTCGAGGATCTCTTCGGCGGACACCACGACGCCGGGCGCGGCCAGGAGAACCTCAAGGACGGCGAATTCCTTGGGGTTGAGTGACACGGGCTGACCAGCCCTGGTGACGACCCGGTGCGACGGATCGAGCTGCAGGTCGCCGTGGCTGAGCCGGGGGGGCAGCGAGGTGCCGGGGCGGCGCATGAGGGCACGGATACGCGCCACCAGCTCGGCGAAGTCGCAGGGTTTCGCGAGGTAGTCGTCAGCGCCGATGCCGAGGCCCTCGACGCGGTCCTGCACTGCGCCGGCCGCGGTCAGCATCAGCACGCGGCTTGGTGATCCGTCGGCGGCGAGCGTCTTACAGACATCGTCGCCGTGCACGCCGGGGATGTCCCGGTCCAGCACCACGACGTCGTATGTGGTGACCGAGATGTGGTCCAGCGCGTCCTGGCCGTCGAAGGCGACGTCGACGGCCATGCCGGCCCGGCGCAGACCGGTCGCCAGCGTCAGGGCCAGCTTGGCGTGGTCTTCGACCACCAGCACCCTCATCGCCACTCCTTCTACCAACCCGGCCAGGTTGCCGGCCGGCCGGCCGCGAGGCAGGCTGACAAACCCAGGATGCCCGGTCCGGTGTTGCAAAAGCATTACTCCGTTGCGATCGTGCAACACGGAGTTGCGTACAACGGCGTCATGAGACTCTCGTCCCGCCTGACGGCCGCCTCCCTGGCTCCTGTGCTCGCGGTTCATTCGAAGGTGGCCCGCGTGGAGATACCCGGGCTGCCAGTACTCCTCGTGCTCGTCCTCGTGCTCGTCGTCGCCGGGATCGCGTGGGCCCGCCGGCGCACCCGCGCCGGGACGAAAGTGCCAGACCGACCAGACGAATGGCCGCCACATCATCCGCAACGCAGGCCAGAGGGTGAAGAGGAGGGTCCGGCGCCATGGCGGTAATCGAGTGCAAGTCGCTTACTAAACGCTTCGGGCGCCTGGTCGCCGTCGACCATCTCTCGTTCACGGTCGAACAGGGCACGGTCGTCGGCTTTCTCGGCCGCAACGGTGCCGGAAAGACCACCACCCTGCGAATGCTGCTCGGTCTCGTCGCGCCGACCGCGGGCACCGCTACCTTCGACGGCCGGCCGTACCGCGACCTGCCGGACCCGCTCCGCACCGTAGGGGCCATCCTCGACTCGGCTGGCTTCCACCCCGGACGCACCGCCGAAGACCACCTGCGCATCCAGGCTCTCGCCGGGGCCGCGCCCTGGTCACGCATCGGGGAAGTCCTGGAACTCGTCGGCCTCCCGCACGTCGCCAGCCGGCGAGTGGGGACCTTCTCTCTCGGCATGCGCCAGCGCCTGGGTCTCGCTACCGCGCTGCTGTGCGATCCGCAGGTGCTGGTCCTCGACGAGCCAGCCAACGGGCTCGACCCTGAGGGCGTGCGCTGGCTCAGGGAACTCATCAGGGGCCAGGCCGCCGAAGGTCGCACGGTGCTTGTCTCCAGTCACATCCTGGCTGAGGTCGCCCAGACCGTCGATAGCGTCCTCATCGTGGACAGGGGGCAGCTCGTCGCCCAGTCATCGCTGGACGCGCTGCTGCGTCGGAGCAGGCCGGTGGTGCGCATCCGCACATCACGGCCTGAGGCCCTGGCCCGGGCACTCGCCCCGCTCGGAGCGGTGGCCACGGTGATCGCCGCTGACAGTGTCGAGGTGAGCGGGGCGCCGGCCGAGACGATCGGAACGGTAGCAGCCGATCAAGCCATCCCGATCTTCGAGACCACCACCCAGGTACCGGATCTCGAAGACATCTTCCTCAAGCTGACCTCCGAGAGCGCTGACGAGACCCCCAAGGCGGTGTCATGAGCCGACTCATTCGCGTCGAACTGGTGAAGCTGCGAACTATCAGAACGACCTACGGGCTGCTCGCCGCCGCAGCACTCCTTACTGCCCTGCTCGCGGGCGGTAAAGCCTCGATGGCGGACCGCGGCGGCCTTGCCTCGCCTGCCACCCTCACCTCGGTGGTGACGCTCACCGGGTGGGCGATGCTGTTTGCCATGGTGATGGGCGTGATCGCCGCCAGTGGCGAGTTCCGCCACTCGACGGCAACCTTCACCTATCTCGCCGGTCCTCGCCGAGGTCAGGTTCTCGGGGCCAAGGCCGCCGCTGCGGCAGTTGTCGGTGCGATCTTCGGTCTGACCGGAGCCGTTGTCGCCACCGGGATAGGCCTTGGCTCTGCTGCTGGCACCGGCCATCCGATTAGGCTGAGCGCAGCCACACTCGCTCGCTATGACCTTGGCGCGGTACTCGGCGCGGCCCTGCTCGCCGCCCTCGGCGTAGCCGTGGGGTCAGTCATCAGGTCAGAGCTCGCTGCCGTCGTCGGCATCCTCGTCTGGTCACTCCTCGTCGAGCCCATCATCGCGGCCCTGTCCCCCACCGCCGAGCCGTATCTCCCCTACACCGCCGCGACCGCGCTGGCCGGCGCAAGCCTCGGAGCTGGACCCGGAGGACTTCACATTAATGTGCATCATGGCGCTGCCGCGACTGTCGCGGTTGAGCCCTTGCCTTTCGCCGCGGCCACCGGCTTGCTCGGGGCGTTTGTGGTTGTCATCTCCATCATCGCCGCGTACTCCAGCGTTCCGGCCGACATCACGTAGGCCGGCGGCCAGTGCGCGCCCATGACTTGCTCGAGCTCCGGCTCAGGCGGCATGCCGGTTCATCCAGTCGAGCATGGCCCTGGCTCGCGCGATCCGGGTGGGCAGGCCGGCGCCATAGGGGACGTGCGGAACGCCGGGGAGCCGCAGCATCTCGGCGTTCTTGCCCGCGAGCTGCAGCTCGTTGTACAGGATGTCGCCCTGGAGCGGGCAGCGCAGGTCGGCTTCGTGAGCGATGATCAGCAGGGGGGCGCAGCAGGCGGCGGCGTAGGCGGCGGGTGACATCTGCGCGCGGGGAGTCATCGAGTGGGCACCGTGGCCGGGAAGGCTGCCAGTCCAGGTGGCGACGACTTCCGGAATGTCCGAGCCGAGCATCCCGGCCCAGTCGCAATGCAGGCACTCGGCGATGCCCGCGCAGAAGCGGTCGCTGTGGGTGAGCAGCCACGTGGTGAGGTATCCGCCGAACGACAGCCCGAACGCCGCGATCCGGCTGGTATCGGCCAGCCCACGGTCCGCGGCGGCTTGGACGCCCTGCAGGAGATCTGCCGGCGCGCTGCTGTTCAGCTCTTCGATCAGCATGGGGGCGAAGTCATCGCCGTAGCCCGAGCTGCCCCGGTAGTTGATGTGCAGGACGCCGTACCCGGCGGCGGTCAGCAGCAGGTCGTCGACCGAGAAGACCGCGCCGTGGGCGGCGAAGGGGCCGCCATGGATGCTCAGCACGGTTGGATGAGGGCGCTGGCCGGTTCGGGGTTCCAGGTACCAGCCTTCGACCTCGACCTGGTCGGCGCCGGTGAAGGTGAGCGAGCGGACCGCGAACGGCGGCTCGGTCAGCCAGTGGGCGTTGAGCCTGGTGACCTGCGTGTCCTGGTCGCTGTCGAGATCGATCAGGTGCAAGTCGGGTGGCACCGTGAAGGATGTCTGCAGGGTCAGCAAGCGGCGCCCGGAGATCGCGACCGGGATGACCGACGATCCCGGATCGGTGATCGGCTCGACGGCGATGTCGCCGTCGAGGGCGACGCGATGAGTCACCAGGCTGCCGCCTTGCTGGATGAAGACGTAGGCGTGGCGGCCGGCCGGGTCCACGACGATCTTGCGTTCGAGTGTCCCGAAGCTAAAGCCGGGCTGGAGCACGCCGAACACCTGGCCGCCGGAGCCGGCTGTCCGATTTTCGGTGGCGCTGGTCGCGGGGTCGAGCACGGTCAGGTCGATTCGCTTGTTGATCTGCCAGGGTGAGCTGTAGATGATTCTGCCGTCGGGGAGCCAGGCCGCGAGGCCGGTGGTCATGGCCAGGCAGGGGCCACCGGCGACCGTACGTGTCATCCCTGACCGGCAGTCGGCGACCTTTATCTCGTAGTCCCGCGAGCCGGGTGTTGCCCATACCCCGTAGAGGATCTGGGAGCCGTCGGGAGACCAGGCGTGAAAGGACACGATCCCGTCGTCAAACGTCAGCCGCCGCGGCGGGCCGCCGGCGGCGGGCACGATGAAGATGTCGGTCCGGGCATCGGCGAGCAGGCCGATCCCGTCCGCCCGCCAGACCGGCTGCGTGACGCGGTAGGGCAGGGTGGGATCTCGGGGTGGGGCGTCACAGGCATCGACCGCGATCGACTGCCCGTCCGGAGACCACTGCGGTCCGACCGGACCGGTCCCCCGGCCGAAGCGGGTGAGGACGGTCGCCTGGCCACGGCCTGCCAGCGGCTGCACGCACAGTTGCCGGCTACCGCCAGCCGCCCGGAGAAAGGCCGCCCGAGTCCCGTCGCCGGAGACGGCCGGCCTGGACTGGGCGCCTTCGCCGTCGCTGAACAGGCGCACGGCGTTGCCGTCGGCGAACCAGAGCACGCTGTCCTGGCACGCGCTCACGCCGTCCCGGGTGGTGGCGGCATACAGCACGCTGCCGGTGCCAGGAACGAGCGCCGCCCCGAGCAGGTCGATGAACCGGGCAAGATGATTAGGCGTATACGCCGACGCGGTCCCGGCGGGAGTGTCGCTCATGACCGGCAACGTATTGGCTAGAGCGCACTCTAGATCAAGCCGGAAGATCGCCCCCGACGTTGTCGCGTCGACAAGACGGTCAGGGGATTTCCCCCGACCACGGCCGGATTACTCCATCGCGGCCCCGCACGCGCCGCGGGACGCGTGAGTAGGACTCGGGCTGTTCGAGTGGTTGCAGCTGCGCCGCCCGGACGGTGACGACCTTGTGAACTGGGCGGCCGTTTACTTGCTGAACCCAGCTCACCCACGCACTCCAAGAGCCATCAAGCTCTACTAGCTCCCAGGCAAGCAGATGGCCGATGGTGCCGTCGGCCATCGAGACAATGGGCGGAGCGTACGGGGCGTCTCGTGGCACCGACCCATCATTCGCTACTATGTTCGACGAGTCAAGCGGGTCTTCAGACGGCGCGCCGGTCCGCTATGAGCCAGCCGCGAAGAGCCGTCGTGCCTGGTCAGCCACTGATGCGACCTCATGCGCATCAGGAACGACGTCGGCTTTAAACATTGCCGTCTGCAAATCTGGCCCGTGGCACTCATACTCTGCCATCAGCTGCCTGGTGACCGGCTGGATGACGTAGTGGATGTGAACCGGTACACCGCCGGCGTGTGACCACAGGCAGTTGTAGACCTGGTCAGCGTCGACCAGCCGACCGACCACCCGCGAGGCTTGCTGTAGGAGCGGGCCAAGTTCGGCGGTCTCGGCTGCCGTCAGGTCGGCAACGGCAGTGACATGTCGTTGCGGCTTGACGATGAGCGTGCCTAGGCCGAGTGGGCCTACACAGTGCTCGACCAGCCATGAGTCCGTGCGGTAAATGAGGCCGCCGGGCAGCGGTTCCCGTCCAGCCGCGAGCGCGCAGGCTAGGCAGTCGTCCATGTCACTCTCCTGGCGCATCACAATAAGTCAGTTTATACGGACAATAGGAAAGAGCCGGGCACGCTAACGCGCTCTCTGCGGCGCTGCTCATGGCATAGTCACGCACATGACCGGTGGGGGGCCATTGAACGTGCTGCTCAGGCCCATCGCTGAGGAGGACTGGCCGGCGGTCCATGCCTGGGCCAGCCAGGAGCGGGCCTGCCGCTACCAGGCGTGGGGTCCTAACACCACGAAGCAGACACAAGAGTTCGTAAGGGACGCCGCGAATGCGTGGACTTCCCTCCCCCTGACGAGGTTCGTCTACGTGATCGCCCTCGACGGACGCGTTGTCGGAAACTGCGAGCTGAACCTCCGCGGCCTGGCTCAGGGCGAGATCAGCTACGCGCTGCACCCTGACTACTGGGGACTGGGGCTGGCCACAGCCGCCGCCCGCCAGCTCGTCGGGTTCGGATTCGAGGAGCACGACCGGCACCGCATCTTCGCCACCTGCGACCCGCGCAATATCGCGTCAGCTGCCGTCTTGCAACGCGTCGGGATGCGCTACGAGGGGCGGATGCGCGAGACGACGCTGATCCGTGACGGCTGGCGTGACTCAGATCTGTACAGCATCCTCGTAGACGAATGGCACGCCGGGTGACCTCCGTTCGTAGTGGCCTTCGACGCAGCCGCGCCTTATGGCCGCCGCGATGGCCGAGTTTGGGAAACGGCTCGACCTGATGCCCGACGGCGCCTCGTTCCCCTCGAAGAGCGCGTCTGACGCTGCCCGTTTTCGGCAAGATGGGGTGGTGCCCGAGACCCGCCCGCCAACCGTGGGTACGGAAGCGCTGGCTGAGTGGTGCACGCGCTGGCTCGGCGCGGCGCCCGCGGCCGAGCTGTTCGGGACCGGCAACCTGTCCGCGGTGAAGGGGCTTCGGCTGACCGACGGCCGGGATGTCGTCGTCAAGGTGCGGCCCAGCGCGCCGCGGCTGGCCGGATGCTCGGCCGCGCACCGGGCCCTGTGGAGGGCTGGCTTTCCCTGCCCGGAGCCGCTGGTGGACCTGCAACCCTTGAACGGCTATGCCGCCTCCGCTGAGGTGCTTGTCCCCGGCGCTGGCCAGCCGCCGGAAGGCCAGTTGCCTGCTCTGTCGGCGGCTGCACTGGCCCGGCTGGTCGAGCTCGCGCCGCGCCCCGGATCGGTGCCGAGCCTGACGCCGTCCCCGTCCTGGGTCGGCTGGGATCACACCGAGCCAGGTCTGTGGCCAAGGCCGGAAGACCGCGACGTCGACCTGAACGCCTACTCCGAACCGCAGTGGCTGGCCGGGGTGGCGGCAGCCGCCAGGGACTGCCTGCGCGCCGCCGCCAGTGACCCGGTGATCGGGCACGGCGACTGGTACCCGGAGAACCTGCGCTGGCAGGGCTCGAATCTCCTCGCCGTGCTCGACTGGGACAGCGTCATCTGCCAGCCAGAGCCGGCGATTGCCGGATTCGCCGCGGTCAGCTTCCTGGGCATCGACAGCCCTCCACCGCTGGCCGACGTCGAGGACAGCGCGGCATTCCTCGACGCCTACGAGCAGGCCCGCGGCTGCCACTGGGCGGCCAGGGACTACGCGGCATTCTGGGCCGCCGGACTATGGCAGCGCGCGTTCGACGCCAAGATACTTTCGCTCGGCGGCGATCCCGAGAAGATCCTCACGCGGGACGAAGCGCGGGCCCGCCTGCACCGGGCGGGCCTGAATCCCTAGCGGGCGTCTCTGCGTTGACCACGCGGTGGCACCGGCGTTGACTTGCACCAGTGAGGGAATGACTGAAACGGCAGCCCAGAACTGCTCGCAGTTGGAGGTGATCGCCGGTGGCCGATGTCCCGCCCGGCGCCATCGACCGGGGACGTGCGGTGTTCGGCGACTTGATCGAGGGACGCTGGG
>JASHOL010000234.1 GCA_030041135.1 Streptosporangiaceae bacterium
TCGCCAGCCGACTCGGGCTCGCCGTCGCCAGCCGACGGCTCGGCGTCGCCAGCCGACTCAGGAGCGCTAGCCCCCGACCCGGGCTCGCCGGCCGAACCGGGCTCGCCAGCCGAACCGGGCTCGCCAGCTCCGGGCTCAGCGGCCGCAGAATCGGGCGCACCAGGCTCGCCCGCCCTGACCTCAGCCGGCATCGCCAACCGCTGGGCCCGCAGGAACCACGCCAGCCCGGCCAGCGTCAGCACCGCGGCCACGTAGAAGTTCAGGCGCAGCCCGAGGAAGTGGGCAGACGTGTCGACCCTCAGGGTTTCCTCGAAAATGCGGAATCCCGAATACCCGGCGACGTACAGGGCGAACAGGCCCCACGGCCGGATCCTCGCGCGATGCCCGAGCCAGACCAGGAACGCCGCCAGGGCCAGGTCCCAGATCAGCTCGTACAGGAACGTCGGCTGGAATGTGGAATACCCCACGTAGGCACTAGGCCGGTTCGCCACCGCGATCTCGAGGCCCCACGGCAGGGTGGTCGGTTTGCCGAATAGCTCCTGGTTGAAGTAGTTGCCCACCCGGCCGACCGCCTGGGCCACCAGGAGCGCGGGGGCTATGGCATTGGCGAACAGCCCCGCGCTGGCTCCGGCCCGGCGTACTCGCCAGATCCCTGCCGCCGCCCCGGCCGCGATCCCGCCCCAGATCCCGAGGCCGCCGGACCAGATGGCGAATACGCCCCACCAGTGCGGCGGTATCACCGATGGGGTCGTGATATCGGAATAGATTCGCGCCCCGGCCAGCCCGATCGGCACGGCCCAGATGGCGACGTCATATACCAGGTCAGGGTCACCGCCGACAGCACGCCACCGCCGCCTGGTAATGATGATCGCCAGCGTGATCCCGACCACATACATGAGGCCGTAGAAGTGGATGTACAACGGCCCGAGGTGGAACCCGTTGATGGACGGGCTCGGGATGAAGCTGAGCAGGTGGGCATGCTTCGCCATGCCCCAGAGACTATTCGGTATCTGGGGCTACCCGGGGTCGGGATCGAGCGGTTACGTCCCTTACGCAGTGACGTCGTACCCAACGTTGGGCAGGCAGTAATCGCCGTGGCAGACGACCAGGTCCTCCCCGTCGGGACGCAATCGCTCCAGTTCGCCCACGGCCGCCGCCGGGCTGAGGTGCGCGTGCTCGGGGTGCAGATCGGCCGTGCTGATCAGCCCGGCCCGCAGCCTCCGGCCGACGTGGGCGAGGGCCACCTCGATCCCGCCGGGGAACGGGCACTGGCCCGCCGGGCTCTGGTGGAAGCGGCGCAGGCCCTCCGCCAGGATCGGAACGAGAGCCCCTGGATCGGCCCGCAATTCCGGCGCCGAGGCTCTGCGGCCGGGTAAGGCCTCGGTGAGCAGCCACTCGGCCTGGCCGACCGCGCAGGCCGCCACAACCTTGGGAACCGGCAACCCATTGCGACCGGCCCAGCGCAGCCTGACCGCCTCACCGCGGAGGGGGACCTCGGCATCGGCCGGCGCTGACTTCAGGTACCGCTGTCCTCCGGCTGGTCCGGTCAGGCGCCAGGTCCTGGCGAGTGGGTCCGACTCCCAGGCCAGCTCGCTGCGCCAGCCCGCGACGTATCTGGCCATCTGAGCGGGAATCTGCACTCGGCTAGCATGCCGGATTATGACGAGACGAAGCGATTGGCTTAGCCCTGAGCTGGAAGATTATGTGACCGCGCACAGCGCCAGGCCCGACGCGGTGCTCAGCGACCTGGCCGCCGAGACCCTCAGCGCCTTCCCGGACGCGGCGGGCATGCAGATCGGCCCGGAGCAAGGCGCCTTCATGACCATGCTGACCCGCCTGGCTGGTGCGCGCCTGGCTATCGAGATCGGCACGTTCACCGGGTACTCAGCCATCTGCATCGCCCGCGGGCTCGCCGATGGCGGCCAGCTGACCTGCTGTGACATCAGCGAGAAGTGGACCTCGGTGGCCCGCACATACTGGCAGCGAGCCGGCCTCGCTGACCGCATCGACCTGCAGCTGCGGCCCGCGATCGAGACCCTGCGGGCACTGCCCGAGGGGGCGGTCTTCGATCTCGCCTTCATCGATGCCGATAAGCCCGGATACGTCGGCTATTGGGACGAGGTCGTGCCCAGGATCCGGCCGGGCGGCCTGATCCTGGCCGATAACACGCTCTCCAGTGGCCGCGTGGCCGACCCGGCCATACCCGACGAGCGGGTGCCGGTGCGGGCGTTCAATGACCACGCCCTCGCCGACGAGCGCGTCGACCTGGTCCTGCTATCAATCGGTGACGGGCTCACGCTGGCGCGCAAGCGCTAATGCATGCAGCGGACGGCGAAAGGGCCCCCAGTCCTCGCGACCGGGGGCCCCTGGCCGTCTTTGTGACGGCCGACCTCGACCTGGCGGCTACCGCCCCGAGCCCCTGCTCGGGCCGGACCCCGAGCCCTTGCTGGGGCCGGACTTGGTCCCGCTGGTGGACATTTGCTGGTCGGGCTCGACCTCGATCCGCTCGCGCCTGACCTCGTCACGGTAGGTCTTGTCTTCCTCGACCCGCCTGGCGAGCAGCCTCACCCGCTCGACCGGTACGACCTCCTTGTGCACCGTGGCGCGCTCCTCGTGCAGGATGATGTCCTGCTCGCCCTCGCCGATGTTGCCGCTGATGCGCTCGTCGGCCGAGATCGGTACGCGCTCGACGTCGTACTCGTCGTGGAACACTCGCACGGTCTGCTCGATCGGGTCGACGTCGACGTACTTGTGCAGCCGTACGTGGCCGGTCTCGAGCATCTCCTTGCCGAACTGGAGGCGCTCCTCCTGGCGAATGAGCCAGTCCTCGTCGGTCATCGGGCGCTGCTGTGACTGTGGCTGGGTCTGCCCCTGGGCTTGCCCTTGGTCCTGAGCCTGGGCCTGCCGTTGAGCCTGGGCCTGCCCCTGGTCCTGAGCCTGGGCCTGCCCCTGCGCCTGGTCCTGCGGCGGCGCCTGGCTGGGTACGGTCAGGCCGTAGTAGCGGCTCAGTTCCTCCGCCTGGGCAGCCGACATGTGCTGGCCTGCATCGATGCTCGGGCCGCCCATGATCTTCTGCGAGTCAAACGGCACGCTGAGGCCGTCCCTGGTGACCTGGCTGCCGCCGAGCGGCACGAAGCGGCCCGTCTTGCCAGAGCGAACGCGAGCCCAGGCCGGCGTCCCGTCCACATCGTCCCTGAACACTTGCTCGACGGTGCCTACTACCTTGCCGTCGGCGCCCGTTACCTGAGCTCCGAGGAGTTCTTCGGCCTGCATTGTCATGGTGACATCTCCCCCCGAGTCGCTATCACCGGACAGTGACGGGCATCGGCTGAGGCGGCGCCCATGCTCGTGTACCAAGTGTAATCTACCCACTACCGACCGTTTCAACGGCAAAGCTTTCCAGTCCGGCTCGGCCCGTCCGCGAACGGCAAAGGGCGTGTCGCCCCGCCGCAAACCCGCTAGCCGTTACGGCCAACGGACGGTCGCGCCAAGGCCACGCGCCGGCCTCAGTTTCTGCGGTGTACCCCCACGCCCTCCATGATCCCTGTGACCCGCCGCCGACCTATCGCCCGGCATGGGTGAAATCGTCGAGGACACCATCGAGCCGACGCCTCAAGCACCGCCGGGGCCCGGCAATTGCGTTACGAAATAGCGGCCAGTAAAGGAAGCTGTGCGCACAGCGTCACCTGCGGCCAGCCTGGTCGGTACCATGTCCCGCTATGGCGGCATTGTTCAGCCGGATCATTCCGATCTTGTTCGTCGGAGATCTGGAGGCAGAGCGCAGGTTCTATGAGGGCCTCGGATTCCACGTCACCTATCAGGGACCCGAGTACCCGTACTTCATCGCGCTCGGCCACGGCAAGCTTGAGTTCGGCATCGAGTGGCGGTCCGATTTCTCCTCGGCAGGCCCCGATCGCGTCCTTACCTGGCAGTTCGGGGTCAGCGATCTTGATCTTGCCAAGAAGCGGCTCGAGGAGGCCGGGGTCAGGTACCGGGAAGAGCTCATGACGCCGAGCCCGGACTGGCACTACCGGGTGCTGCACGCCAGAACCCCGAACGGCTACCACCTCCTGCTCGAAGAGGGCAGCGACTGATCTGCGCTATTCGTCCGCGACGATCGAGCCGACCCGGTCACCGACTCCCGGGTCGCGCCTGACCAGCCACAGCGAGTACAGCACCGAGGCCACGATGATCGCCAGCGCCGCGTACGGGAACCAGTCCTCCGGCGGCGCCTGCCCCGGCTTGACCAGGTAGTACATCGGGATCCCGACCGCGACCATGCCGAGCACCGGGAGCACGGCGTGCTTGACGACGCTGAACTCCGATGGCCGGTACCTGCGGTAGTAGAAGGGCAGCGCGAGGTTGGCCAGGAAGTACACGACCAGCACCAGGATCGTGCCCATCGTGCCCGAGTCGTCGAAGAAGTCGAGCGGGTTCATGCTGCCGCTGTGGCCGCCGATCAGGTGCCCGAGTGCCCAGACCACGATGATCGCGCCGGCCACCCCGACGAACAGGAAGAGCGCATTGCGCGGTGTCTGCCTCGGCGCCTGGACCCGGCCGATCCAGCGCGGCAGCAGGCCCTCGCGACCGGCGTTGAAGATCAGCCTGGCCTGCGAGTTGCACGCCGCGATGAGCACACCCATGGTGGAGGTGAGGCCGGCCAGGTAGGCGAACACGGCGAGCGCGGCCAGCGAGCTATGCGCCACGGTGATGAACGGGATCGGCGCGGCGCCCAGCTTGGTCCCGTTGTTCGCGAAGCCGCTCACGGTCGCGTAGGCGAAGAGCAGGTACCCGACCAGCATCATCGCGACCGACAGGTAGACCGCACGCGGGACATTGCGGCGCGGGTTGCTCGTTTCCTCGGCCAGTGCCGCGGAGTTCTCCCAGCCGATGAACAGGTAAACCGCGAGCGGGAAGCCAGCCGCCAGTCCGCTGAAGCCGTGGGTGATGTGATGCGGGTCGAACGGCGCGAGGCTGAGGTGGCTGCCGTTCTTTGCCAGGGCCACGATTGAGACGATGACCAGGACGAGCATCTCGAAACCGAAGAACAAGCCGGCCAGCCGGGTCGAGACACCGACGCCCCGCAACATCATCACGACCGCTCCCCCGGTCAGCAGCACCGAGAAGATGATCCAGGGCACGTTCCAGCTGAAGTAGTACTGCAGCGTCATCGACACGAACCCGCCGGAGATTGCCAGCACCGACGAGATCGCGATGATGTAGCCGGCTCCGCACAGCAGCGCGGTCGTGACCGCGCTGGTGCCACCGAAGGTCTTGCCGACGAACGTGATGAAACCGCCGGTCGACGGGTGCGCGCGGGAGAACTGCGCGAGGGTATTGCCGAGCAGTGCGACCGCGACGCCGGCCGCGAGGATCGTCAGCGGCGCCGCGATGCCCGCGGTGACGACCAGGAATCCGAAGCTGAAGTAGAAGCTGTACGCCGGTCCGATGTTCGCCATCGTCGAGGCGGAAATGTCGATGAGGCTGAGTGCGCCCCGGTGCAGCCGCTCGGGTGCCTCGGGCGCCTTGGTCTCGGTGAATGGAACCGAAGCCGACTCGCTCATGTCTGCCCCTTTGCCTCAGCCATTTCCCTAACGGCGATGCATGAATTGTGTATGCAAGCGAGCAGAAGGGGAAGAGGCGCTCAGGAGCATCCCGGCGGGCGAGTTTGGCTGGCAGCGGGCGGACATCCGCTTCCAGCTTCCGGGATCCCAGGTCAGGCGGAACGGCACCTCCGGCGGCCCTGGCAAGCACCAGGGACGGGCCGCGCCGCTCCGGCCGCAGCGCGAGTTTCCGACATCGTGCAAGTTCTCGGCTTCGCGGTCGGTTTGACATGGTATGCACCGGACAACTTGCACGATGTCGACAGCCTGCGGGCAGTGCGGGCGCCCCGAGACCGGCCGGCGGCCAGGACCGGGCGCCACGCCCACACCGCCGCCCGGCCCAGCCGGCGGCCGGGCCCACCGCAACCCACCGCGTCGATACACCCGGCCGCAAGCGTGGCGAAAGATGCGGTCCCGCCGCTCGCGCCGGACAATGGCCTGAACTTGGTCGTGACTCACGCAGCAAGCACGGCTGACACCTCGGCCGGTGAGAGGGCAGCGGCTATGGGCAGGTCGAACAGCCCGGTCTACCTGCGGGTGCTTGAGGATCTGCGGATGCGCATCCGCGACGGCGGGCTGCCGCCCGGCGCCAGGATTCCTTCCCGCAACGCGATAATCGCGAGGTACGGCGTAGGCGAGACGGCCGCCAAGCACGCGTTACAGGTCCTCGCGACCGAGGGCCTGATCGAGGCCAGGGCCGGATCGGGCTCCTACGTCCGCCAGGTGCCCGCCGCCGAGTACCTGGAGCACGACCGGCTGCACTTCCCCGGCTCACCGTTCGGGCTCGACGAATCCGCGCGCCCCGGCGACCATGCGCCCCGGTTGACCTGGGAGCATCAGACCGAGCACATCGCGCCACCGCCGGCCGTCGCCAGGCGGCTCGCCGCGAGCGCGGCCTCAGTCTTAGTCACCGCGACCCGGTACCTGCTCACCGCCGACGGCGCTGCGGTGCAGCTTGCGATCAGCTACGAGCCCGCAGGGCTCACCGAGGGCACCGCAGTCGCGCTGCCAGAACAGGGACCGCTGGCGGGCCGGGGCGTGATCGAGCGGATGCGGTCGATCGGAATCGAGGTGGATCAAGTGGTCGAGGAGCTTGGCGTCCGGCAGTCCCTGCTGGCCGAGGCCGATGCGCTCGGGCTCCCGCCCGGTGCCCCCGTGATCCACGTCGAGCGCCTGCACCTCAGCGGCGGCGAGCCGGTCGAGACCGCGGACATCGTCATTCCCGCGGACCGGCTCAGAGTGCGCTATCGCTTCGACGTGCCCGGCCAGCCGGCGTGATCAGGCGCGCCCGCCCGGCCGACGTGCCCGCAATCCACGGACTCATCCGCGACCTAGCCGCCTACGAGCGCTCGCTGCCGGAGGTGACCGGGACCGAGGAGCAGCTGCGCGAGTCGCTGTTCGGCGGGGGCCGGCCCACCGGGGGGTCGCGGGGGGTCGTGCCCCAGGGCCAGCACACCGGGGGGTCGCGGGGGGTCGTCCCCCAGGGCCAGCACACCGCGGAGCCGGCGGTGTTCGCCCACGTCGCTGACCACGACGGCAAGGTCGTCGGGTTCGCGCTCTGGTTCCTTAACTACTCCACTTGGCTCTGCACCCACGGCATCTACCTGGAGGACCTGTACGTCCGGCCGGATATGCGCGGGCAGGGCTATGGGCGGCAGCTGCTGGCCGCGCTGGCCGCACTTTGCGTGGAACGCGGCTACGGCCGACTGGAATGGTGGGTGCTCGACTGGAACGAGCCCGCGCTGGGCTTCTATCGCTCCCTCGGTGCCGAGCCGATGAGCGACTGGACCGTGCACCGCCTGACCGGCCGCGCCCTGGCGGAACTGGCGGAACTGGCCGCGAGCCGGGACCCGAGCTGACAACGCCGGCGTGCGAGCATGTTGCCATGCGGATCACCAGCATCGCCTCGACCGACTTGTTTCAGCGCAACGCCGCACGGCCGCTGCAGGTAATCAGGGTGACGCTGGAAAATGCCGGCCCCGCCATGGCGGGAGACCGCGACCAGGTCACCGTCAGCGTCCACGGCCCGGCGGTCAGCACGCCCGAGCCAATGGTGCTCGGCGGCTTGGCGCCTGGCGCGGCCGTCACGGCCGAGGTCGGAGTCGAGATCGCGGCGCCGGCGCAGCCCGGCTCGACCAGGAATGTGATCGCCGCGGCGTCCGGGCCGACCGGGACCACCGAGCTAGCCGGCGTGCTCACGGTCGCGGAGCCGGGCTGGGTTATGTGGATGGTCAGCCATTTCCACTACGACCCGGTGTGGTGGGACACGCAGGGCCAGTTCCTCCAGACCCGGCTGCTGCTGCCGGACGAGCGCGGCGAGCTACCTGAGGTGCGAACCGCCTTCGAGCTGGTCCGGCTGCATCTGGACGCGGCCAGGCGGGACCCTGACTACAAGTTCGTGCTCGCCGAGATCGACTACCTGAAGCCGCACTTCGACGCGCATCCTGAGGACCGCGCCGACCTGCTCGACTTCATCAAGGCCGGCCGGATCGAGCTCGTGGGCGGCACCTATAACGAGCCCAACACGAACCTGACGTGCGCCGAGTCCACGATCCGTAACGCCGTTTACGGCACCGCCTACCAGCGCGACGTGCTAGGCGCCGGTGCGGCCGCGGGTGCTAGTTCGGCCGCGGGTGCCAGTGCGGCCGCGGGTAGCAACGACGCCGGCAGCGGGCCGGCGCGGCGCCGCGGGCCGAGCACGGCGTGGATGCTCGACGCGTTCGGCTTCGACCCGGGCTATCCGGGCCTGATGGCCGCGGCCGGCCTGACCGAGTCCTCCTGGGCGCGCGGCCCTTTCCACCAGTGGGGCCCCAACCGGTCGGCCGGCGACAACCGCCTGATGCAGTTCAGTACGGAATTCGAGTGGCTATCTCCTGACGGCACCGGCCTGCTCACCAGCTACATGGCGAATCACTACTCGGCCGGGTGGCTGGCCGGCCATCACGCCAAGACCCTGGACAAGGCCGAGGCGGACGCTTACCAGCAATTCAGCGAGCTTGCCCCGGTCGCCACGACCCGCAACGTGCTGCTGCCGGTCGGCGGCGATCACGTGATCCCGGCGCGATGGGCCACCGAGATCCACCGCGACTGGAATGCCCGCTACCTCTGGCCGCGATTCGTGACCGCGGTGCCCAGTGAGTTCTTCGCCGCGGTACGGGCCGAAGCGGCCGAGCGGGGCACGTGGATCACGCCGCAGACCAGGGACATGAACCCGCTGTACACGGGCAAGGACGTCACCTACATCGACACCAAGCAGGGCCAGCGCGCGGCCGAGACCGCCGTCCTGGACGGAGAGCGCCTGGCGACGCTCGCCTGGCTGGCCGGCGCGCGCTACCCGGCCGCCAGCCTCGACAAGGCCTGGCGTCAGCTCGTGTTCGGCGCCCACCACGACGCGATCACCGGCACCGAAGGCGATCAGGTCTACCTCGACTTGCTTGGCGGCTGGCGTGAGGCATGGGAACGGGGTGACTCAGCCCGGCGTGCG
>JASHOL010000235.1 GCA_030041135.1 Streptosporangiaceae bacterium
GCCCGGCGGTCCGCCCGGTGGGCGGCGAGGTGGCCAGCCCGGCGGGCAGCGCGGTGGCCGTCCCGGCGGCCGGGGTGAACGTCGAGGTGCTGCGGATCACCGGCGAGCACGAGATTGAGATGCGAGTGCACGAGCGCGGGTCGGGGGTGACCCTGTCGTGCGGCACGGGCGCCGTCGCAGCTGCGGTAGCAGCGGCCGCGACGGCCGGTGAGTGGCGCTCGGGCGGCGAGTGGCGCTCGGGCGGCGAATCGCCGTGGATCGTGAACGTTCCCGGTGGAAGGCTGGCCGTGACGCCGAGCGCCACCGCCAGCCTTCTCACCGGCCCTGCGGAGATCGTGGCCTGGGGCGAGATAGCAGCGAGCTGGCTCGCCGGCTTGTCGCCCGCGGATGCGCCCATCGGCTGAGCTGGCTACAGGCCGGCCGGGTGCGGCCGGGCCTGCCGGCCCTTGGCCGGCGGGTCGGTGAGCCGGAGACCCACGTTGATGAGCGTCCAGCCGGCGCGGGTCCTGATCGATTCCCGCTGCTCAGCGACGGCCTCGGACGGCCGGCTGCACCGGGATGCGCTCTGGCGGACCTCGCTGATGTGCTGCGTCGCGACCTGCTTGAGCATCTGCGTATTCATTGCTGTCAAGTCCCTTCTGGGGTTAGCTGGTGCGCCGGGCCATCGGCCCGTGTGCGTTCTGGGGGCTACGCGTCGGCTTGCTCGTCGGCCGCGGGCGCCGGGCGGGCGCTGGCCTTGCGGACCCTGATGTCGCCGCTGATCGTGCGGCACCTGATCTCTAGCTCCGCCGATTCGCCGGCCTGAGCGCCGTCCTCGGCCTCATCCAGCTCGTTGCGGACATCACCGGAGACCGTGGACAGGTCGAGGTAGACCCCGATGCCACGTGCGACGGCGACGTTGACGTCGCCGGAGAGGGCTTCGATGTCGGCCCGCCCGGACGATATCTCCCTGATGTCCACGTCACCGCTCACGGTGTTGGCTGTCAGGGACCCGCCGAGTTCGCCGACGCGGACGTCGCCGCTGATCGCCTTGACTTCAAGGTCTCCACGCACGTACGCCATCCGCACGTCGCCGGAAGTCGTGTGGATCCTGGCATCATCCTCGGCCCGGTCGACGAAGACGTCGCCGCTAGCCGACTTGAGGAAGACCTCGCCGCCGGCTGACGCCACGGTGACGTCACCACTGGCGGTGTTCACCCGCACCGCCCCAAGTTCGCCGACGCAGGAGACGTCCGCAGACGCGGTGTGGACGTCACACTCCGACCGGGCCGGCACCTTGATCGTCAGGTCGAGGTCGTTGCGGCGGGCGAAGCTAACCCGCGGGCCGGTGATGATGAGCCGGCCGTCCTCGAAGCTGACGCTGACGTGCTCAAGCAGTTCCTCGCCGCTGCGGCGGGCCGGGACGACTCGAACGGTGATCAGGTCGGTCTCCGTGCCGGAGATCGCGACGCTTCCTGATGGCCACGGTGCAACCCGGATCGTGGCCGGTTCTGAGCAGGGGAATTCCCAGTTAGTCATGGCTGTGCCCTTCAGTGAGCGGGTGAGCGGAAGCGGTAAGAGTTCGGGAGCTAGCTGCGGGCGAACCCGCTGTAACGTCTGCTGGTTGTGGCCCGCGGCCTGGGTCCGCGACCCGATGGCCCTTCCACAGCGCGGCTGACTGCCCGGACGAGCCAGGCGTTAACGGACTGGCCGCTGGCGGCCGCGGCCGCTTCCACGCGAGCCTTCAGGCTCTCTGGCATCCGGAGCGTGAGCCTGGTCTGGCCCGCGTCGTCCGCGCCGCTTTCCGTAGCCTCGGCCGTCGTCTCGTCGTCGGCATCGGTGCTGACCGTGACGACGAACTCGGGCTCCATCCCGGCGAGCCGGACGTCGACGATGGCGCCGTCGAGGCGCGAGGTGATCTCGTCGGCGGCGGCGGACAGCACGTCCAGGAGGGCGAGCCGGACGGAGGAGTCGAGGGACTCGGTCAGCATCTGTGCCGCACTCTTAATGTCGTCGTTGGCGAACCGGGCGATGCCGTCGAGTTCCCGCCGGAGCGATTCTGCGTACTCGCTGAGATCCATGACATCATCATGACGTCAAATCTGACGTCTGTCAAGTCAGCTCCTGACGTCAACTACCCGCAGCCTGACGCCACGATGGCATCGCAGCGACGTCGCTGCCCCTCAGGGCGCGCTGCCGAGCAGCGACTGCACCGTCCTGCCCTCGATCGAGGCGTCGAGGACCTCGGCGACGTGCGCCATCGGCAGCGGCGTCCCTTCGGCCGCCAGCGCGCGGCTGATCTGCAGGGCGCAGCCGGGATTGGCCGTCACCAGCAGGTCGGCCTCCGCGGCCCGCACGGCCCGCGCCTTGCGCCCGCCAAGTTCGGCCGCCGCCTCGGGCTGCACGAGGTTGTAGATGCCGGCCGACCCGCAGCAGGTCGCCCCGTCCGCGATCTCGGCCAGCGTGACGCCCGGAATGTCGCGCAGCAGGCTCCGCGGCTGGGCGGTGATCCGCTGCGCGTGTGCGAGATGGCAGGCGTCGTGGTAGGCGATTTTCAGCTTTAGTTCGGAACGAGGGGCGACCTGGCCTAGCTCGACCAGGAACTCGGTCAGGTCCCGCACGTTGGCGCTGAGCGCGGCCGCCCGGTCAGCCCAATCCGGGTCGCCGTCGAGCAGCTCGGCGTACTCCTTCATCGCCGAGCCGCAGCCCGCCGCGTTCACGATGACCGCGTCCACGCCCGCCTGCTCGAAGGTCGCGATGGCCCGGCGGGCAAAGGCCGCCGCCTCGGCCCGGCGGCCGCTGTGCAGCGACAGCGCGCCGCAGCAGCCCTGCCCCTGCGGGATCACCACGTCACAGCCCTCGGCCGCGAGCACGCGGGCGGTGGCGTGGTTGACCTGGGGGAAGAAGACCTGCTGGACGCAGCCGGCGAGCATCCCGATGACCGCCCGCCGGGGGCCGCGCGCGGGCACGCGGTCAGGCAGCGCTGCCTGCCATGCGGCTGACTGTCTCGGCGCGACTGCGAGCGCCGCGACGGCCTCAGGGGCCAGCCGCCCGAGCAAAGAGCTGCGCAGGGCGAGGCGGTCCAGGCCGGTTCGCCTGGCCGCCCAGAGCGGGCCGAGCAGCAGCCGCAACCGACGCGGGTAAGGGAACGTGGCGAAGATGGCCGAGCGCATCGCCTGGTCGCGGCGCGACCGCGGCGGAAGCACGGCCGGCACGTCGCCGGGCTCGGTCTCGCCCCAGGTGCGCGCCGCCTCGATCAGCAGGTCATAGCGCACCCCCGACGGGCAGGCCGGCACGCATGCCATGCAGCCGAGACACCGGTCCAGGTGGGTGGCGGTGGCCTCGCTGCCCTGCCCGGTCTCGAGTACCTGGTTAATGAGGTGGATCCGCCCCCTCGGCGAGTCCATCTCCTCGCCCCACAGCTGATAGGTGGGACACGCGGGCAGACAGAAGCCGCAGTGCACGCAGTCCCCGGCCAGCTCCCGCAGCCTGCCATCAGGATCGATCGCGATGCGCGCAGCGTTCGAGTCGGCGTCGTGCTGTGCGGTGGCGGCTGGAGGCTGCGCTTCCGACATCAGATTCCTCCCGCAAACCGGCCCGGCGCCATCCGGTGGTCCGGATCGAACTGGTCCTTGACCGCGCGCATCAGGCCCAGCGACGGCACCGGCCCCCACATGTCCACGACATCGCGCACGGCACTCGGAGCGTCGAGCACCACCGCGCTGGCGACGCTCGGCGGCATCCCCGCATCAGCGTTGGCCAGCTCGCTAAGACCGGCCCGGAGCGCCGCGACAAAACCAGCCACAGCGTCCACGGACGACCCGTGCTTAAGCGAGACGTCTAGCACCCCCGCCGCCGACCCGCTAATGGCCGGGTCCAAGCCGTGCTCGCTGGCCGCCGTTCTGACCGCGCCGAGGGCCGCGGCGAGTTGGCCGGGCCAGAAGGCTACTCGCAGCAGGGTTGGCGCGGAGCCGCCGAGTTGCGGTCGGCCCAAACGAAACGGGCCGACCGCAACCTCGACGTCTCCGCGCTTCAGCAGGTCGCGCATCCGGCCGGTCCGCTCCTCGACGCTGGACTCGTCCCCCTCGAGCAAGGAGGCGACTCTGATCGGCGCGTCCGCCCTGGGCCAGTCGAGCTCGACGGCGGAGGGGGCCAGCGGTGAGCGCCCTATCGTCAGCGCGGCAGTCTGCGCAGACTGCGGGTCCGGACGGTCGAGGCTCACCGTTGCTGAGGCAGCGGGGGCGGGGTGGAGGCGGAACGTGGCCTGGGCGATCAGGCCGAGGGTGCCGTACGAGCCGGCGAAGAGCTTGCCGAGGTCATAGCCGGCCACATTCTTGACCACCTTGCCGCCCGCCTTGGCCACCGTGCCGTCCGCGATGACCACGGTTATGCCGATCAGCAGGTCGCGCGGGGCGCCGAACCGGAACCGGAGCGGGCCGGCAACACCAGTGGCCAGGATGCCGCCGATCGTGCCGCCGCCGGGCGGGTCGAGCGCGAGGCGCTGGCCCTCGGCGGCGAGCTTGCCCTGGAGTTCGTCCAGGTGCACGCCGGGCTGCACGGTGACGACCAGGTCACCGGCGGCGTGCTCGATGATCTGGTCGAGCTTGCGGGTCTCGATGATCAGGTCGCAGGCACGCGGGCGCGGGGCCCATTCGATACGGCTCCCCGAGCCGCGCGGGACGACGGTCAGGTGCAGTTCCGCCGCCGTCCGCAGCAGCGCGGCCGCTTCCTGCGTGCTGGCCGGGGCGGCGACGAACCTGGCCGGCTGCCCGGCGACGGCATCGTCCGGCTGGGCCAGTCGAACCTCAGCGCACGCCTTTGGCAGCGCGGGCGGCATCAGCTCAGTCATGGCGGCTGCCGAGGAGGCACCTCGTTCCCATCAGAATTGCTCCAGCTGACCCGAGGCCACGAGCGGATGCGGTGCGCGGCGGACGCCGGGGACCTCGCCGCACAGGCGCGGGGTCGGGAAAACCTTGCCGGGATTGCACAGGCCGGCCGGATCGAACGCGCACCGGACCAGTTGCATGGTCTCGAGGTCGTCGGCGCCGAACATCTTCGGCATGTAGCGAGACTTGTCCACGCCGACGCCGTGCTCGCCGGTGATCGACCCGCCGTGCTCGATGCAGAGGTCAAGGATCGCCCCCGAGACCTGCTCGGCCGCCTCCTGCTCGCCGGGCACGCCGTCGTTGAACAGGACCAGGGGATGGAGGTTGCCGTCGCCGGCGTGGAACACGTTGGCGACGCGGATGCCGGTGGCGGCCGACAGCGCGCTGATCTTGTCAAGCACCTGGGGCAGCGCCGTCCGCGGGACGACGCCGTCCTGGACGATGTAGGCCGGGCT
>JASHOL010000236.1 GCA_030041135.1 Streptosporangiaceae bacterium
GCGCAGCTCGAAGACGGTGCCCATGAGGACGGGACGGCGCGCACCAAGCCGGGAGACCTGCTGCAGATCGTCAGGACCGACACGCGCATGCTCCCGCGAGTGGCGATCTTCCTCGGCATCGCAGTAGTCGCCAGGGTCCGGGCCAGGCGCGCGATCAAGCGCCGGGATTACTCGACCTGGCTGCGGGATGAGAGCAGCCGCCGCTAGTGCAAGCCGCGGGGTACGGGGTCGTGCCCCCAGGGCACGGGGGTCGTCCCCCGGCCATCAGGGTCTGGCCGTCGGCCTCGCGACGGGCGGGATCACCGGCCAGACGGGTGGAACTCGTTTTGCGCGGCGGCCAGCCCGCGGGTCAGCAGCGTCTCGACCGCTTCGGCCGACCGTGCGAGAACATCGGGCAGTTCCTTCCGCTCGGCGGCGGAGAAGTTCCGCAGCACGAAGTCGGCCGGATCCATCCGGCCGGGTGGCCGGCCTATCCCGATCCTGAGCCGGTGATAGTCGCGGGTGCCGAGCGCAGCCGTTACCGACCGCAAACCGTTGTGGCCGTTGTCACCGCCGCCGAGCTTGAGCCGGATGGCGCCGAAGGGCAAGTCGAGCTCGTCATGCAGGACCAGGATCTGCTCGGTTGGCAGCTTGTAAAAGGCGCGCAACGAGGCCACCCCACCGCCAGACAGGTTCATGAAGCTCAGCGGCTTCGCGAGGGTCACCGGGACGCCGCGCAGCCGGCCATTTGCCGACATCACCCTGGATCGATCGCGCTTGAACGTGATACCGATCTGCGCGGCCAGCAGGTCGGCGCACATGTAGCCGACGTTGTGTCGGTTGCCGGCATACTCAGGACCTGGGTTACCCAGCCCGACTACGAGCCAGCGATCGTCGGCCATGTCCGGCTCCGCGGGGGTTTTCGGGGTCCCCCTAGCCGGCACCGCGCCGGAACCCTGAGCTTGCGGCCGCAGCCAGCCGCGGGCAAGGTCAGCTAGCGCCCGCGGCCGTGTCACCGTTAGCCTGGCCGGCGGTCTCGCCACCGGCAGCCTGGGCCGGCGGAGCCGCGCCTTCGGCTGCGGGGGCAGGTGCGCCCTCGGCCTCGACCTCAGCCTCGCCGATCTCGGCCTCGAGTTGCTCGGCGGTCGGCGCGGCGATGACGTGCAGCACTAGCGCGTCGGGTTCCTCATCAAGCGATACGCCAGCCGGCAGGACGAGGTCGCCCGCGTGGACGGCGTCGCCGACGTGCATGCCCTCGACGCTCACGTCGATGCCGGGCGGGATGTTGGTGGCCTCGGCCTCGACCGAGATCTGGATGAGCTGCTGGTCAAGCAGGCCGTCGGGTGCGATCTCACCGACGATCGTCACCGGGACATCGACGGTGACCTTCTCGCCGCGCCTGACGACCAGCAGGTCGACGTGCTCGACCCAGCCCTGGATTGCGTGCCGCTGGATGGCCTTCGGCAGCGCCAGCTGGACTCCGCCTGGCAATCCCTCGAGCCGGATCAGCACGTTTGGCGTGCGGAGCGCCATGAGCACCTCGTGACCGGGCAGGATCAGGTGCCTGGGCTCGGTGTGGTGCCCATAGAGGACGGCAGGAACCTTGCCGGCGCGCCGCACCCGCCGGGACGGGCCCTTGCCGAACTCGGTGCGCGGCGTGGCGTCGATACGTACCTCGGGCACTGTGGGGCTCCTTGAGATGACAGAAAATCCTTGCGAAGTCTAGCCGAACCAATGGGGGCTCTGCCGCCGTGCACCCCCGAAGGCCCTGCATGCAGCGCGCCCTGGGCCTGGGGCGTGCCGCCCTGGGGCCAGTCGAGATCGCCTCAGCTCTGGCCGTCGAACAGGCTGGTAACCGAGCCGTCACTGAAGACCTCGTTGATCGCGCGAGCTATCAGCGGCGCGATCGACAGCACGGTCAGCTTGTCGAACCGCTTGTCGTTCGAGATCGGCAGCGTGTTCGTGACAATGACCTCGCTGACCCGCGAGTTTTTCAGCAGATCGACTGCGGGCCCTGACAGCACGGCGTGCGTCGCGGTCACGATGACCCGGGCCGCGCCTTGCTCAAACAGCGTGTCCGCAGCCTTCACGATCGTATGGCCGGTGTCGATCATGTCGTCCACGACGATGCAGGTGCGCCCCTCGACCTGGCCCACGACCTCGAGCACCTTGGCCTCGTTGGCGATGTCAGGGTCGCGCCGCTTGTGGATGATCGCCAGCGGGCAACCGAGCCGGTCGGTCCACCGCTCACACACGCGGACCCGGCCCGCGTCCGGCGCGACGACCGTCACCCGCGAGACGTCGAGCTTGTCTTCCAGGTAGCCGGCCAGGATCGGCAGGGCGAACAGGTGGTCTACCGGCCCGTCGAAGAACCCCTGAATCTGGGCGGTGTGCAGGTCAACCGCCATCAACCGGTGGGCGCCCGCGGTGAGGAAGAGGTCGGCCATCAGCCGGGCCGAGATCGGCTCGCGGCCACGGCTCTTCTTGTCCTGCCTGGCATAGCCGAAGAACGGCGCGACCACGGTGATCCGCTTGGCCGACGCCCGCTTCAGGGCATCGACCATGATCAGTTGCTCCATGATCCACTGGTTGATCGGAGAGGTGTGGCTCTGCAGCACGAACGCGTCCGACCCGCGTACCGACTCGAGGAACCGCACGAAGATCTCGCCGTTCGCGAAGTCGTAGGCCCTGGTGGGAGTGACCTCTATGCCCAGGCAGCCCGCGATCTCCTGGCCCAGCTCTGGATAACCGCGGCCAGAAAAGAGCATCAGCTTCCGCTCGCTGGGCACGGTCTTGCCCGTCACTTCAATTCTCCTCGCCCTGCCGGGCCGTGACCTGGGCCGTTAGGTGCGCGAACGGCCCGACCGTCGCACCAGGCATAATCTCCGTCGATTCGCAAACCGACTGGATGACCGTCGCGTCCGCGCCGACGGTCGTGTCGCGCAGGAGGGTGCCGGGGCCGATGCACGCGCCGGCGCCGACCACGGTGCGACCTTCGAGCTGCGTGCTCGGGCAGATCCGCGCGCCGGGCTCGAGCGTCACGTCAACATCGATCCAGGTGGTATTGGGATCAATGATCGTCACGCCGGCCGCCATCCAGTCGCCGACCAGCCGCTCATTGAGCACACGGCGGGTCCTGGCCAGCTGAGCCTGGTTGTTGACCCCCTGCACCTCGTCGAAGTCCTCGCATCGCGCCGAGCCGACCGGGTGGCCATCGGCGCGCAGGATCGCCGGGACGGCAGTGAGGTACTCCTCCCCGGCCGCGTTGGCGACCGGGACTCGCTTGATCGCATCCGCGAGCAGATCGCCGTCGAAGGCGAAGATGCCCGAGCTGATCTCGGCGACCGCACGCTGATCAGGGTTCGCGTCCCTGTCTTCGACGATGTCCACGACCCGGCCCGAGTGATCGCGGATAATCCGGCCGTAACCGCCTGGATCGGGCGCGATCGCGGTCAGCACCGTGACCGCAGACTGCGAGGCCTCGTGCTCGGCCGCGAGCGTGGCCAGCGTCTGGCCGCGGAGCAGCGGCGTGTCGGAGAAGAGGACTAGAACGGTTCCGGGTATCGCGCCGACCGACTCGATCACGGTCCGTACGGCGTGACCCGTTCCCCATGAGCCGTTTCGCTCCTGTGCGACCAGCGTCGCCTCGGGGCAATGCTGCGCCGCGTACCTCGCCACCTGACCGCCAAGGTCGCTCACCACCACGATGACGCGGCCGGCGTCCAGCTCGCGGACGGCCGCGAACACGTGGCCGAGCATCGCCCGCCCGCACACCTCGTTGAGCATCTTCGGGGTCGCTGTGCGCATCCTGGTGCCCTCGCCTGCCGCCAGGATGATGACGGCAGCAGGACCGCTCGAACTCACTCGACTCGGCTCCTCGATGTCGCTGCGGCGGCAGGGGACGTACTCAAGATGTCACGCCCCTGACGTGCGCAGGATACCGTCCGGTTACTTATCATCGGCCGGCTTAGGCAGCCATTGACCGCCGGCGGCGCACTTGCCCGTGATGGTGGCACGCGTCGTAATGCGCCGTCGGCCCGAAGATCAGCAGCAACCCCAGTCCTGCCAGGAAGCATGCCCGCAGGCGCCCGGTTCTCTGGTGTACCTCCATTTTTACCCATCGAGCTGCCGCCGCGCCCGCCGGGCCACCGAGAAGCGCGCACCGGCAAGAGCGTTCATGCGATGGGAACGAGGCGGGTACCTGGCTAAGTCTCCCGCCGCCACGCGGCCGTCCGTGGCGGAACCCAGCCCTCCCGCGGACCCAGCCGCCGGCGATGCCCGAGCGTCCTCCGTACATGGTCTGACCTCGGCCGATCCCCGCTCGACTTTAGCCACCCCGGCCCGTCTCCGGCCATAAGTCGTACCCGATGCGATAGCCGATGACGATTCCGTAGGCATGCGGGCCACGGGTAGGCTGTCCGGCGGACAAGATGATCCCGCGTCGTCTAACTAGGCAGGACATCCGGTTTTGGTCCGGACAATTGAGGTTCAAATCCTCACGCGGGAGCAAAGCGGATATAAGCCCACAAGCGCGACGCGAGTTAATCCGCCATTGCTGCCAGAGCCCAGGCCTCGATGGATAGGTAGAGGTCCGTGCTGCAGCTGATGGCGACGACCAAGCAGCCGTGGTAGCTCTCTCCGGTGTTCTTCCTGACCGTTTTCGGGTTGTGCCGCTTGAGCATAGGCGGTCGGAACTGCTCGGCAGGCAGTCCGGTCTGGTCCAGCCAGAACTGGTGGGCAGCCGCGACATCCGCACTTTCATGGATGTGGACCCGGCAAATCAGGCGTTCACGGGCGATTCCTGCCACGGCTAGGAACCTAATGAAGAACGCGATCAGGGCTGGGTCGCTGTTGACGAAGATGACCCTATTTGCGGGACGGCGGTACGGCTTGTTCTTGCTGCCCTCACACCAGTAGGCGATTGCTCCGGCGATCAAGATTTCCCGCTCGCTCAGCTCACCGATCTGCGCAGCGGCCTTGGCCCTGACCGCCTGTTGCCTAGCGGCGCGTACGGGCCGCTCTCTGGTCCAATAGCTCGCAACTCCTTCGGCGTTCCGCTTGCGGCATTCCGCATAGCTGAGCCGACCCGGCCGTGGCATGTCGCGCACCCAGAGGGACACGGAACTCTTGGACACGCCCAGCTGGCCCGCTATCTCGGTGTACGTCATGCCCTTGGCACGGAGCTCGCGCGCCTTCGCGTGCAGCTCGTCCTTGGCCCTGGGCCGGCGTGTCCATGGCGGAGGCGGGACGCCGCTAAGAGCCTTGTCCAGCGTCTCGTTGCGGTAGACGCCGAGGGCTTCCTTGATCTCGCGGCGCGACTTGCCCGCCAGCCGGAGTGCGATCGCACGCTGTCGTAGTTCAGGGAACGCCAGCTTCTGAGTCATACTCGAACCTTAGTGCGAGGCTCTGACAATTTCCGCGCGAGCATCGTCAACGTGCTCCATTCGCCGGGAGCGCGGGCCGGCTCGGCCAGTCCAGGCATGCGTCAGGGTGGCCAGGGTAGGTACCCAGCGCTGACCGTGGGCCAGTCCCTGGTGGACACGACAGTGCCGGCCGCTTGCCGTAGCGTCACGAGGTCGCCGGGAAATGTTTGCCGGGCCGTTGTACAACCTACGGTCGCGTAGGTTACGGTTACGTAAGCGTATTCTGCATGAGCCCCTGCCCACGGTCGTGCGGACCGTCACCCATCAGTCACCTCAGTACTGAGTGCCAGGCGAGGATCCGATGACCACAGTCGTTGACACTGCCAGTGAGTCCAGGCCCGAAGTCACCAGCGGCAGGGCCCCGCTCAGCGACCTTAGCGACGAACCGAAGGGCGCCGGAGAAAGAGTGCTGGTGGCCGTGTTCGTCGCGGTCCCAATGCTCGCCCTAGTCGCAGCGATCCCGCTGGCGTGGGGCTGGGGCCTCGGGTGGCACGATGTGGTCATCGCCGTCGCCTTCTACTACTTCACGGGCCTCGGCATCAGCGTCGGCTTTCACCGCTACTTCACCCACCGCTCGTTCAAGGCCAAGCAGGGCCTGCGGCTCGTGCTCGCGATCGCGGGTTCGATGGCGATCGAGGGTCCGGTCCTGACCTGGGTCGCGGATCACCGGCGCCATCACAAGTACAGCGACCGGGAGGGCGATCCGCACTCGCCATGGCGATTCGGCAACGACTGGCGCGCCCTCCTCAAGGGCCTTGCCTGGGCGCACATCGGGTGGATGTTCGACGGCAACCACACCTCAACGGAGAAGTTCTGCCCTGACCTGCTCGCCGACCGCAAGATCGCCGGGATCTCCAGGCACTTCGCACTGCTCGCGACGATTTCGCTGGTCGCTCCCGCGCTCATCGGCGGGCTCTGGTCGTGGTCCTGGCAGGGCGCGCTCACTGCGTTCTTCTGGGCGACTCTCGTGCGAGTGGCGTTCCTGCACCACGTGACCTGGTCGATCAACTCGATCTGCCACACATTCGGCAAAGAAGAGTTCGAAGTCAGGGACAAGTCACGAAATGTCAACTGGCTGGCAATTCTTTCGTTCGGCGAATCGTGGCACAACCTCCACCACGCCGATCCCACCTGCGCGAGGCACGGGGCGCTGCGCGGCCAGATTGACACCGCGGCCCGCCTGATCTGGTTCTTTGAGAGGGCCGGATGGGTCTATGACGTCCGCTGGCCAGAGGAGGCCAAGCTGAGCGGCAAGCAGACCAGCACGCGCCAGCTCGGTGCCATGACCCGCCGAGCCGGGCTCGCGCCGGTTGGCCGACCGGAAGCCTGACCGACAGAATGGAGCGGTGACAAATCAGCCGTCAGCTACCGGTCGCAAGAGAATGACCGGTAAGGAGCGCCGCGCACAACTTCTCGACGTCGGCCGGCGGCTGTTCGCCGAGCGCGGCCTTGACGGCACCTCGATCGAGGAGATCGCGGCGAGGGCCGGCGTGTCAAAGCCGGTCGTGTACGAGCACTTCGGCGGCAAGGAAGGGCTTTACGCCGTCGTCGTCGATCGTGAGGTCGAGCGGTTCCTGACCATGGCCACCACCCTCCTGGATGGGGAGGACACCATGGCCAAGTTCGAGATCGCCGCAGTTGAGCTGCTGAAGTACATCCAGGAGAACTCGGACGGCTTCCGTATCCTCGTCCGCGACTCCAACCCCACCTCTGGATCTGGCACGTTTGCCAGCCTCATGAGCGACATCGCCAGCCAGGTCGAGCACATACTCGGCGACGTGCTCAAGACCAGGGGATATGACCCGAAACTCGCGCCCGTGTATGCGCAGATGCTGGTCGGGATGGTCGCGTCGGCCGGGCAGTGGTGGCTGGATGAGCGCAAGCCGAAGCTGGAGGAGATGGCCGCGCACCTGGTCAACCTGGCGTGGAATGGCCTGTCTCAGCTCGACCCGAAGCCGAGGCTGTCGCCCGAGGCCCTGAAGGAACTGCGAAACGGCAAGTAACGCGCCGCATCGGCGAGCGCGGGACGAGTGCTTGACGTCGGACGCCTGCGGCCCTCGGCACCCGGTCACGCCTTGTGGGCGACCACGAAGACCCGCCGGAACGGGAACACCGTCCCGTAGGAGGCGGCCGGGTACGCGGCCCGCATCCGCGCGCTGTACTCGGCCAGGAACTCAGCCGCGTCGTTCTCGCCAAGCACGCCAAGCACCGGCCGCAGGCCGGTGCCCTTATACCACTCGGTCACCGGGTCGGCGCCGGTGAGCACGTGCAGGTAGGTGGTCTCCCAGGCATCGACCCGCAGCCCAAGCCCGGCCAGGACGTCAAGGTAGTCCGCCGGGTCGCCGGCCTGCCTGTTCAGTTGCGCTCCGGCGAGCTTGTCGTGCCACTGGGGTGCCGCGGCAAGCTCCCGCAGTACCGCGTGACTTGGCTGGTCAAAGTTGCCTGGCAACTGGAACGCGAGCCAGCCGCCGTCGGCCAGGTTCGCTGCCAAGCGCGGCAGCAGTCCCATGTGGCCGGCGACCCACTGCAGGACCGCGTTGGAGACGATCACGTCCACCGGACGGCCTGGCTTCCAGTCCGCGACGTCACCGACGGCAAAAGTGAGCCGATCCCGGAGTTCGGCTCCGTCCGACCGCGATGCGGAGGCGTGGGCAAGCATCTGGTTCGCGGCCGCGATCATCTCGGGCGAGGAGTCGATGCCCTGAACCTGAGCATCTGGCCACCGCCGGGCTAGGGCGGCCGTGAGCTGGCCAGGGCCGCAGCCCAGATCCACGACATAGCCAGGCGCCGTGGCGGCGATGCGCCCGGTCAGGTCGAAGAACGGGCGCGAGCGCTCGTCGGCAAAGCTCAGGTACTGTGCCGGATCCCACATGGCAGCCTCCTCATTTCTCTTGACATCAAGATAACAAGTTCAGGTTTTACTCCCGATGAAGTCTCGATGTCAAGAGATATGCTCGGGCCATGGCACACCCAAGCCGTCCCGCCGGCCGCCAGGCAGACCCGCCGGTCAGTGACGAGGTCGACGACATTGTCGCCAGCTGGCAGGCCGAGCGGCCTGACCTGGACGTCGCGCCGCTCCACGTGCTCAGCCGGATCTCGCGGCTCGCCAGGCACCTCGACCGGGCGCGCAGGGCGGCGTTCGCCGCGCATGGCCTGGAGACCTGGGAGTTCGACGTGCTGTCAGCGCTGCGCCGGCAGGGGCCTCCATACCAGCTGAGCCCTGGCGCGCTGCTGCGTGCCACTCTCGTCACGTCAGGCACGATGACGAACAGGATCGACCGGCTGGCCGGGGCGGGGCTGGTTCGCCGGCACCGCGACCAGCAGGACAAGCGCGGCGTGCTGGTGCAGCTCACCGACCGGGGCCGCAGCACGGTCGACGCCGCGATGTCAGACCTGCTCAGCCGTGAGCGCCAACTGCTTACCGGCCTTGACACAGCCCGGCAGGAAGACCTGGCCGGGTTGCTGCGCGTGCTGCTGGCGCCGTTCGACGCGGCAGGCGGGGCCCGGCCCGCTGCAGTCGGGCGAGATCGGGTAGCCGGGCCAGGCAGCGAGCCAGGCAACCGAGCGGCGACACTGGGTGACCACCCGTCCTGACCACACCTGACCGTAAGGCATGCTGGCATGCATGCGCGGCGCCCGCCTCCTGACCAGCATGGTCGCGAGCTGCGCGCTCGTGCTCGTGGCGGCCGGCTGCTCGGGCCCGGCCCCGCAGGGAGGCGGCCGCGCGGCCCGGGCCGACCTGCCGCCAGGCCTGCGGTATTACCTGTCGCTCGGTGACTCGCTCGCCGTCGGCGTGCAGCCGACCGTGACCGGCGCGAGCCAGCCGACCACCAGTGGCTACTCAGACCGCATCTACTCGGTGCTGCACGCCCACGATCCCGACTGGCGGCTGGTCAAGCTTGGCTGCTCGGGCGAGACCACGTACACGATGATCCACGGCGGGACCTGCCACTATCCGGCCGGATCCCAGCTGGCGCAGGCGGAGCAATTCCTCCGCGCGCATCGCGGCCATGTCGGGCTAGTCACCATCGACATCGGCGCGAACGACCCGAACTCTTGCATCATCGGGAACGTCCCGGTCAGCAAGATCACCGCCTGCATGGGCAACAGCATCAACGAGACCCTGTCCGACCTGCGCACGATCATGGGCGGTTTGCGGTCGGCCGCCGGCCCTGCCGTGAAGATACTGGCGATGAGCTACTACGTGCCCGAGCTGGCCGGCTGGCTCGACGGAATGACCGGCAAGGAGGTTGCCGTGCTCACCGAGCGCCTGGTGGCTTCCTACAACCGGCTCCTGGACAAGATCTACCACCACTATGGCGCTCAGGTAGCCAACGTGTTCGGCGCGTTCCACAGCTCAGACTTCAGCGATAAGGTCCGGCTCGGCCGGCTCGGGCTGCTGCCGAGAAACGTCGCGACGATCTGCGAGTGGACCTGGTCGTGCGCGCGATCTCCGCGCGGCCCTAACGAGCACGCCAACGACACCGGGTACGGGGTGATCGCGTTGGCGTTCCTGCTCGCCGACCCCCAGCTGACGAGCTGAGTCCGCGCCCGGGCCACCACGGCTCGCCCGCGGCGTCAGCCGCTGGTCTCGTCGGCCACTTCCAGCCAGCGCTCCTCGAGGCCGTCCTTGCTCTGCTGGACCGAGCGCAGCTGGGCGCCGAGCTCGATCAGCCGCGCGTAGTCGGAGGCGCTGGCGGCAAGCTCGGCCTCCAGCCGGGCCTGCTCGTCCGCCAGTCTCGCGATCTGGCGTTCGAGCCTGGCCAGTTCCTTCTGCCCGGCACGCTGCCGTGCCGCCGAGACCTCGGGACCCGCAGCGGGCGCAGCCGACCGCGGCCCGGCAGCGCGCTCGGTTGCCGCCGCTGCGGGTGGCTGTGCGCGCTCCCTGATGTCCAGGTACTCGTCCACCCCGCCGGGCAGGAATGCCAGATGGCCGTCAAGCAGGGCCAGGGAGTGATCGGTCACGCGCTCAAGGAAGTACCGGTCGTGGCTGACGACCACCACCGACCCTGGCCAGTCGTCCAGCAGGTCCTCGAGCTCGGTCAGCGTGTCGATGTCCAGGTCGTTGGTCGGCTCGTCAAGCAGCAGCACGTTCGGCTCGGCGAGTAGTACGAGCATCAGCTGGAGGCGTCTTCGTTCCCCGCCAGAAAGCTCACCGACCCTGGTCCACTGCCGCTCCCCGCGCAGGCCGAGCCGGTCCAGCAGCTGACTCACCGACATCTCCCGCTTGCCGATGCGGGCCGTGCCGCGGATCCGCTCGGCCGCCTCAAGCACCCGCAGGTCCGGATCGACGGCCGGGGGCTCCTGGGTGAGGTAGCCGAGCTGCACCGTGCTCCCGGTGACGACATTGCCGCTGGTGCTCACCTGGCCGTCGGCGGGAACCGGCAGCGTGCCGGCCAGGAGGCGGAGCAGCGTGGTCTTGCCCGTCCCGTTGACGCCGATGATGCCGACCCGGTCGCCCGGCCCGAGCTGCCAGGTCACCCGGTCGAGCAGCTCGCGCGGGCCGACCAGAACGCTCACGTCCTCAAGTTCGATGACCGTCTTGCCGAGCCTGGCGGCGGCCAGTCTGGCCATCTCCACGCCGTCCCTGGGCGGTGGCTCGTCAGCGATCAGCGCGTTCGCGGCCTCGATACGGAACTTCGGCTTGCTGGTCCTGGCTGGCGGGCCGCGCCGGAGCCAGGCGAGTTCCTTGCGCAGCAGGTTTCGGCGCCTGGCGTCTGTCGCAGCGGCGATCCTGGCCCGCTCCGCCCGCGCCAGCACGTACGCGGAGTAGCCGCCGTCGTAGGAGTGCACCTGCCCGTCGGCTACTTCCCAGGTCCGCTCCGTGACCGCGTCCAGGAACCACCGGTCGTGGGTCACGACGACGTAGCTGCTTGCGAACTCGTGCAGGTAGCCCGCCAGCCAGGTGATCGCCTCGATGTCCAGGTGGTTGGTCGGCTCATCGAGCAGGAGCAGGTCATAGCTGCGACGCAGGAGGGCCGCGAGGGCTGTCCGGCGTCGTTCGCCGCCGGACAGCCGCGTGACGTCCGCACCGACGTCCAGGCCGCCGAGCAGGGCGCCGATGACCGACCGGCTTCGCTGGTCGGTAGCCCACTCATGCTCGGGGAGCGAGCCGAACACCACCCTGGCGACAGTGCCCGACAGTTCCTCCGCCTGCGGCAGGTAGCCGATCGTGATGTCGCGCGCCCTGGTCGACCGGCCCGAGTCCAGGTCGCCGACGCCGGCCAGCGCCGCGAGCAGCGTGGTCTTCCCCGCCCCGTTCCGGCCGACCAGGCCGACACGCTGGCCGGCCGAGACGCCGAGCGATACCCGGTCGAGCAAGACCCGGTCGTGGTAGGCCTTGCTGGCCTGCTCCAGGTTGACCAGGTTCATAACTGGCGGGCTCGCGGCTGGGGCCGGACCACGGCCGCGCCGGGCGCGGGCCCGCTGGCCCGTGCCACCGCCCGGCAGACGCCAGCGCCGGTAAGCGCGACCGCGAGGTCCCCGGCATGGGCGGCATCCCTGGCCAGGAAGGCGCACGTCGGCCCCGAACCGGACACGATGGCACCGAGAGCGCCGTACTCACGCCCGGCCGCGAGCGCACGGCGCAACTCGGGGAGCAACGACACCGCGGCGGCCTGCAGGTCGTTGGTCAGCAGCGGACCCACCCTGGCCGGGTCCCCTGACCGCAGCGCGGTCATCAGCTCACGGCTCAGCTCGGGCTCGGGGACGCCTGTCTGGGGGCCTGGGAGGCTGGGATGGCCGGTCGCGGCCGCGCGCCTAACAGCGTCGGCTGCCCCGGCTCGCCCGGCCACGGCCGGCCCCGCCTGACCCGGCCCCGCCTG
The DNA here is from genome assembly GCA_030041135.1 of Streptosporangiaceae bacterium. GTDB lineage: Bacteria > Actinomycetota > Actinomycetes > Streptosporangiales > Streptosporangiaceae > JAJYUU01. The sequence continues at coordinate 12,227 of JASHOL010000236.1, forward strand.
ACCGGGCCCGGCCTGACCGGGTGCGGGCTGCGTGTCGGCCGCGAGCCCGTCCGCGCGCGCCCTGGTGGCCCGGATCCGGTCGCAGGTCGCATACACCTGCGCGGTTGACAGCCCGGCATGCGCGAACGCGAGCGCCCAGTGGTAACTGCCGGCCACCAGGGCTGGGGTGAGTTCCTCGCCCCGGCCCCGGCCGACCGCAGTGCCGCCGACGAGCGCGAACGGAACGTCGCTGCCGAGGCCGGCGGCAATCTGCGCGAGTTCACGCTGGGATAGCCCGGTCTGCCAGAGCTCGTTGCAGGCCACCAGCGTGGCCGCCGCATCGGCGCTGCCGCCAGCGAGCCCGGCGGCGACCGGAATCCGCTTGCGGATCTCGATCAGGACCGCCGAGTCGCGGGCCTTACGGCCGGTCGCCGCGGCGAGCGCGGCAACCGCCTGCCAGGCCAGGTTCGTCTTCCCGGCCGGGACCGACGCCGCATCTTCGCCGGCGGCCCTTACCGAGGTGCGCTCGGCCTTGCGCACCGTGACTTCGTCGAACAGCGACACCGCGTGGAACACCGTGACCAGCGAGTGGTATCCGTCGGCGCGCGCTGGCCCCACAGCGAGCTGAAGATTCACCTTCGCCGGCACGCGGACTGTGACGGCCGCACCAGCCGACTGGGTAACTGAGCTCACGGTCTCACGATCGTACGCTGACTCGGCGACTGCCGAGGTTAGGGCGGCTCGTCAACGGCCGCGGCGGCCCTGAGCAGTCGTTCCCCTGCCGCCGCGACACTGATGAAAGCCGTGATGTCCAGTGCCTCACCCCGCAGCGCCGGGTTCACGCCCGCCGCCGTGAGCACTTCCTCCGCTGCGCCCGCCGATCCGGCCCACTGCGCGAGCGCCGACCGCAGTGTCTTGCGCCGCTGCGAGAAGGCGGCGTCGATCACCGCGAAGACCGCCTCCCGGCCGACGCCCGAGTGTGCTGGCGGGTCCCTGACCAGGGATACCAGCCCGGAGTCGACCCTGGGCACCGGCCAGAAGACGCCGCGGGACACCGAGCCGGCCTTCCGCGCTCGGCCGAACCACGCCAGCTTCGCCGACGGCACGCCGTAGACGCGGCTGCCCGGCTTCGCGCACATCCGGTCCGCCACTTCGGCCTGCACCATGACCAGGGCGCGACGCAGGGAGGTCACGGTCGCCAGCAGATGCAACACCACGGGAACGGCGACGTTGTAAGGGAGGTTGGCCACCAGGGCGGTCGGCGCCTCGCCCGGCAGCGAGGAGATCCTGGCGGCGTCGGCGGACACTACGACCAGCCGGCTGGCCAGGTCCGGTGCCCGCTGCGCGACGGTCTGCGGCAGCTGGGCCGCGAGGGCCGGATCCACTTCGACGGCGATCACCCGGTGCGCCGCGTCGAGCAGCGGCAGCGTCAGCGAGCCGAATCCAGGACCGACCTCGAGCACCACGTCGCGCGGACCGACCTCAGCTAGGGCGGTGATCCGCGTGACGGTGCCGGCGTCGACCACGAAGTTCTGGCCAAGGCGCCGGTTTGGCTGCACGCCGAGCCGAGCCGCCAGTTCCCTGATCTCGGTCGGCCCAAGCAGCTGACCGGCGGTCAGTCCGGCCACTTAACGCTGTGCTGGCCCGGGGGACGACCCCCGGAACCCCCAAAGAAGATACGCTGGCCGTTCGCGTCGATGACCGCGCACAACTCAGCCACATCCATCTGCCGGGCTTCGGCCAGCGCGCGGACCGTGTTCGCGACCTGAGCGGGGGCATTGGACCTGCCGCGGTTCGGCGACGGGGTCAGGAACGGCGCGTCGGTCTCGGCCAGCATGAACTCGGGCGGGATGGCGGACGCGGCTTCCCGCAGCCCGGCCGCGTTCTGGAACGTGACCGTCCCGGCGAAGCTGAGCACGTAACCGGCGGCGGTGCACCTGGCCGCCATCTCGGCGTCGCCGGAGAAACAGTGGAAGATGACCTGCTCAGGCGGGCCGTCCGCGGCCAGGATCGCGAGCACGTCCTCGTGCGCTTCCCGGTCGTGGATCACCAAGGGCTTGCCCACCTGCTTGGCGATGGCGATGTGGGCACGGAACCAGTCCCGCTGGACCTCCGGCGGCGAGCTGTCGCGGTAGTAATCAAGCCCGGTCTCGCCGACCGCCAGGACCTTCGGCAGCGCCGCCAGCCTGGCGATCTCGGCCAGCACCTCTTCTTCCCCGCCACGCCCACCCGGCCCGCCACGCCCACCCGGCCCGTCCCGGTTGCGGGCGGCGACCGCCGTCTCGTTCGGATGGATCCCCACGGCCGCGTAGACGTCGGGGAACGCGGCCGCGCAGTCCGCCGCCCACCGCGCCGACTGCACGTCAGTGCCGACCGTAATGACCCTCTTAACCTGGGCGGCATCGGCCTCGAGCAGCACCTCGCTCACTGACTTGTCGATCATTTCCAGGTGGCAGTGGCTGTCGAACACGACGCCAGGTAGCGGCTCGGGGGGCGGCGCTGGCGGCTTGCCAATGCCGGGGCCGGGGCCGAAGTCGGCCCGCGGCGCGGGACGGCCGTCACCAGCCGGCATCGGAACCTCGCTATCGGCTCGGGGGGGCGCACCCCCGGATCCCCCCGCGGTCACCTGGCCTCCAGTCTCGCCAGTTCCTCGTCCACGACCGACGGGTCCAGCTTCGCGAACAGCGGTACGGGCGGGGCCAGTGGCGTGCCCGCCGCGATCGGCATGGACTCCCACCTGGCCGCGGCGCCGGAATAGCTGCCGGCTATGACGGGGTACGCCGGCCCGCCGTCCTCGCTGACCTCATCGATCCGCGGCATGCCGGACCAGACCTCGTTCCCTCCGAGCATCTCGTGCACCTTCTGCGACGACCTTGGGAGGAACGGGGTCAGCAGCGACTTGCCGTCGTCCACCAGCTGCAGCGCCACGTGGCAGATCGTGCGCATCCGGTCGGGGTCGGACTCGCGCAGCTTCCACGGCGCCTGGTCGGACAGGTACTTGTTCGCCTCAGCCAGCGTGCGCATGACCTCCGTGCTGGCCAGCTTGAACCGGCACCGGCCAAGGGACTCGCCCACCGAGGCGAACGCTGCGCGCGAGCGGTCGAGTAGCGCGCGGTCGGCGTCGGTCAGCGAGCCTGCGGCGGGGATCGAGCCGATGTTGCGGGCCGCGAACGATACCGTCCGGTTGACTAGGTTGCCCCAGTTAGCTACCAGTTCATCGTTGTTGCGCCGGACGAACTCGCTCCAGGTGAAGTCGGTGTCCTGGTTCTCCGGACCCGCCACGGCCACGTAGTACCGCAGCGCATCCACGTCGTAGCGGGCCAGGAAGTCGCGGACGTAGATGACGACCTGCCGCGACGAGGAGAACTTGCGGCCCTCCATCGTCAGGAACTCGCTCGACACGACCTCGGATGGCAGGTTCAGCACGTCAAGCGCGCCCGGCGTGCCGCCCCGCGCGCCCTTTCCGTCGTAGCCGAGCAGCATGGCCGGCCAGATCTCGGCGTGGAAGACGATGTTGTCCTTGCCCATGAAGTAGTAGCCCTCGGCATCTGGCGCCTGCCAGAACGCCCGCCACGCGTCCGGGTCGCCGATCCGCCTGGCCCACTCGATCGACGCCGACAGGTAGCCGATGACCGCGTCGAACCAGACGTAGATGCGCTTGTCCGGCAGGTCGCGCCAGCCATCGAGTGGGATCGGCACGCCCCAGTCCAGGTCCCTGGTGATGGCACGGGGCTGCAGGTCGTCCAGCAGGTTCAGGGAGAACTTGAGCACGTTCGGCCGCCACTGGCCGCTTTTGCTCTGCAGCCACGTGCCTAGCGCATCGGCAAACGCGGGCAGGTCGAGGAAGAACTGCTCGGTCTCCACGAACACCGGCGTCTCACCGTTGATCTTCGAGCGCGGGTTGATCAGGTCGATCGGGTCGAGCTGGTTGCCGCAGTTGTCGCACTGGTCGCCGCGAGCACCGTCGAAGCCGCAGATCGGGCACGTCCCCTCGATATAGCGGTCAGGCAGCGTGCGCCCGGTCGACGGCGACACGGCGCCGAGCGACTTGCGCGGGAAGATGTAGCCGTTGTTGTACAGGCCGAGGAACATCTCCTGGACGACCGCGTAGTGGTTGCGGGTCGTCGTCCGGGTGAACAGGTCGTATGACATGTCCAGCCCGGCCAGGTCCTCGGCGATCACCCGGTTGTAGCGATCGGCGAGCTCGCGCGCGGTGACGCCCTCGGCGTCGGCCTGAACCTGAATCGGAGTGCCGTGCTCGTCGGTGCCGCTGACCATGATCACCGGATTGCCGCACATTCGCTGGTACCTGGCGAACATGTCGCACGGCAGGCCGAAGCCTGACACGTGGCCGATGTGACGAGGTCCGTTCGCGTAGGGCCAGGCGGCGCACGCGAGGATATGGCGGCTGGTCATGCTGAAAGCCTAGGGGAGCCGCGGGCCCGGCCGCGTGCTACCTGCTCACTCCCAGGTCACGTGCATTTCCTGCTGCCAGGCGGCCAGCACGCTGGCGTCGCCGCTGACCGCCACGCTCGCGGCGGCCGGATCGGCCCGGTTCCACAGCAGCAGGTACAGCCCGGCGGCCGGGCCGGTCAGCGTGCAGTCAGCCGCGCCCGTGCCGCCCTGGACAGTGCCGCGCTGAACGGCGACCGCCAGGCCGCCGTCCCCGGTCAGCTCCAGATGCCACGCGCCGCCGGTGTCGTCGGCCACGACCTGCAGGGTCCGCCGCCCGCCGGCCCGCTGAGCAGCGGTGAGCTGCTCGGCATCCCGCCCGAAAAATCCGATGACGAGCTCATCCAGGCCATCGTCACCGAACTGCGCGCCGACCGGGGTCGGCTGCCCGCCGGCCGCAAGCTCGGCGTCGATCCTGTGGATCGCGGTCTCGTGCGCCTGCCGCCTGGCCCAGAACGCCCGCGGCGACGGCGCGTCCAGGAAGTAGTAGCAGGCCAGGTCGGGGTTCGCTTCGGTAAGCGCGGTCACCAGCGCCGCGTGCCCGGCTCGATACCAGTCGAGCAGGCCCCCGTCCTGCGGTCCGCCCGCGAGCAGCTCGGTCTCGCCCGGCCGGTCGGGCATTCGCTCCCGCCGCTGCTCGACGACGTAGCCGGCTGCCCACCGGTGCACGTACCCGATGTGGCGCAGCAGATCGCGGACCTGCCATGGCGGGCACGAAGGCACTGCCGACATCAGCCCGGCCTGCTGCGCCGCGGTCGCCAGCAGTTCTCCGTCTCGCTGCAGCGCCGATACATGCTCGCTAACTTCCATAACGGACATACTGCCATTCACCGCTGTCAATTCGCGTTGCCGGCCACCGCGGCGTTGTATACCTCGCGCCTGGGCAGCCCGAGCTCAGCCGCGACGGCGGATATTGCGTCCCGGCGCGGCTCGCCGGCCTGCACGCGGGCGGCCACGCGCCTGACCGCCTCTTCGATCGGAACGGGGCCGTCTTTGGCCCGCGCTCCCTCCACTACGACGGTGACCTCGCCGAGGGTCCCGTGGCCGGCCCACTCGGCCAGCTCGTCGAGCGTGCCGCGCCGTACCTCTTCGTGCGTCTTGGTCAGCTCCCGGCACACGACGGCCGGACGGCCGGGGCCGAAGGCCGCCGCCAGCTCGGCCAGCGTCGAAGCCAGCCGGCGCGGCGACTCGAAGAAGATCAGGGTCCTGCGCTCGGTGGCTAGCTCGGCGAACCGGCGCGATCGCTCGCCGGCCCGCCGGGGCGGGAAGCCCTCGAACACGAACCGGTCTGAGGGCAGCCCGGACACCGCGAGCGCCGTGGTCACCGCCGACGGACCGGGCAGCGCGGTGACCCGCAGGCCCGCGCCCGCGGCCGCCGCGACCAGGCGGTAGCCGGGATCGCTCACGACGGGCATCCCGGCGTCGGTCACAAGCAGGACATCCTGGCCGGCCCGCAGGTCCTCGAGCAGGGCGGCCGCCCGCTCAGCCTCGACGTCGTCGTAGTACGACACGATCCGGCCGGTTAGCCGGATGCCGAGGGCAGCCGCCAGCCGCCTGACCCGCCGGGTGTCCTCGGCCGCGATGAGTGGCGCCGCCCTGAGCGCCGCGCTCAGGCGGGCCGACGCGTCGGCCGGCTGCCCAATCGGAACCGCCGCAACCGTTAGCGTCCCAGGCTTACCCTTGGCCGCATCAGCTGCTTCGTCACCGGCGGCTTCCATATCCATGCCAGGCTAGCGCCGCGGCCCATCTAACATGGCAGTCGATGAAGGCTTTCCAGACCGCGCCTGGCGCCGACCTGACCGATCCCGGAGCGGACGAGGCGGCCGAGGCTGGCCGCGAGGGGGTCAGGGCCCGCGCGCGCAGGCACCTGGCCGAGCACAGCACCTTCTGGGGCTGGGCCGGCCCGGTTCTGGTCATGCTGTTCGGCGGGTTCCTCAGGTTCGACCACCTGAGCACCCCGGACGCGGTCGTCTTCGACGAGACCTACTACGTGCCGGATGCCAACTCGATCCTGCGGCACGGGGTCGAACTCAATAACGTCGGCGGCGTCAAACTCAACCAGATGCTCGTCGACGGCAACCCGAATTTCCTGCTCAAGACCGGCGAGCTCGTGGCTCATCCACCGCTCGGCAAGCAGATGATGGCGGTCGGGCAGTGGGTCTTCGGCCTCACGCCGTTCGGCTGGCGGTTTTCCGTCGCGCTGATCGGCACCTTGTCGATCCTGATGGTGGCAAGGATCGCCCGCCGGATGACCGGGTCGACGATGCTGGGCTGCATCGCGGGGCTGCTGCTGGCGCTCGACGGCCTGGAGCTGGTGCTGAGCCGCACCGCGATCCTGGACATCTTCGTTATGTTCTGGGTGCTGGCCGCGTTCGGGCTGCTGGTGATCGACAGGGACCGGACGAGGGCCAGGCTGGAGGCGGCCGCGGCGGCCGGGGGTGACGACCAGTCGGGACCGCCCCTGGGCATACGGTGGCTGCGCGTCGGCGCGGGCATCTGCCTCGGCGCGGCCTGCGCCAGCAAGTGGAACGGCCTGTGGTTCCTGGTGGCGTTTGCCGGGCTGGCCATCGCGTGGGACCTGGGCGCGCGCCGGGCCGCTGGCTACGAGCGCTGGCTGCCGGCTGGCCTGCGCGACGTCAGGTGGCTGCCGCTAACCTTCGGCGTCATACCGGCGGCCGTCTACACGGCGTCCTGGACCGGGTGGTTCCTGAACTCGAGCGGGTACGACAGGAACTGGGCGGCGCAGCACGGCAACCACACGCCGATCTGGTCGACGATCGACTCCTGGTACCAGTACAACCACTGGATGTACCAATTCGGCCTTGGCCTTTCCACCTTCCAGAGCTACCGGTCCAACCCGCTCGGCTGGATGATCCTGGCCCGGCCTATCTCCTTCTACTGGGCCGAGCCGAGGTGCTCGGTCTCCGGCGGCTGCGCCTCCGAGGTACTGGCGATCGGCACTCCGCTGATCTGGTGGGGCGGCTCGCTGGCCCTGCTGTTCTGCCTCGGATGGTGGCTGACCGGCCTCGTCGGCGACATCACGTTCGCCCGCACGCCCAAGCGCGACTGGCGGGCCGGCGCGGTGCTGCTCGGCGTCGCGGCCGGCTGGTTCCCCTGGATCTGGTACGCCTGGCACGACCACCGCACCGAGTTCTACTACTACGCGGTCGCATTCGATCCGTTCCTGGTGATCGCGATCACACTGTGTCTCGGCCTGATCATCGGGCCGGCCAGGGCAGGGCCAGGACGCCGGGCGGTGGGTTCCGTTGCGGCCGGGGGCTACCTGGTCGCTGTCCTGCTGAACCTTGCCTACATCTACCCGATCCTGACGGCCGAGGTGATCCCGTACTCGGCCTGGCTGTCCAGGATGTGGTTCCACCGCTGGATCTAGAGTCGGCCGGAGCCCGCCTCGTTCCGTCCGTATTTGTCGTTATCTGAGCGTCGCAAATGCTCTGCGTAATCGCCCTGTTACCCAGATCACGCATCTAGTTACCCGCGAGTTGCGTCATACGTAATGTCAGTCCACCAGGGGAGCGGAGCAGACAGTGACACAGGCAGAGCAGATGACCGACCGCGACGTGCGATTCGAGCGAGACGTGATCCCGTTCATGGGTCAGCTCTATCCTGCTGCGCTCAGGATGACCAGGAACGCGCCGGATGCCGAGGACTTGCTGCAGGAGACGTTCGCCAAGGCTTACGCGGGCTTTCACCAGTTCACGCCGGGAACGAACCTGCGCGCCTGGCTGCACAGGATCCTGTCGAACACCTTCATCAACACCTACAGGAAAAAGCGCAGGGAACCGATCCAGGACCCCAGCGCCGACTTTTCCGAGGACTGGCAGACCGGCAACGACCCGCTGAGCCCGCCCGCTCGTTCGGCCGAGGCCGAGGCGCTTGACCGGCTCGCGGACTCCGACATCCTGGTTGCCCTCCGGAGCCTGCCGAGTGAATTCCGGATTGCGATCTACCTCGCCGACGTCGAGGGATATCCGTATCGCGAGATCGCCGAGATGATGGGGACTCCGATCGGCACGGTCATGTCCCGGTTGCACCGCGGCCGGGCCAAGCTCCGCCAGCAGCTGGCCGGGTACGCGCCGGGGCGGGAACTGGCCGCGGCCGCCGGCTAGGCGACGGGCGCACCGGCCGCCTGAGCAGCGGCCCACCGGACAGGCGGTTCGCCTGCGCATCGCGTGCGCGAACCGCCGGCTACCCGGCCGGTACGGCGCCGGCACATTTCCTCCCCCTCACCGTGTCGGCGGCGCCCCGGCTTCCCCCGAAGCCCCGCGCCTGCCTCCCCGGCAGGCGCGGGGCTTCGTGCTTGCGCCGGGGGTTCGCCGGGTCGCCCTCCGGCTCGCACAGCGCGTGTGGGCTAGCGTCTGCGGCATGCCCGCCGCAGAACCTGGCCAGGATCCGGAGCTGGTCACGACCAGCAGCACGGTCGTCTACTCGAACCGGTGGATAACGGTCCGCGAAGATCAGACGCTGCGCCCGGACGGATCGGCGGGCGTATACGGCGTGGTGCACAAGGCAGACTTCGTGTTGATAATGCCGTTTGCCGATGGCGGCTTTCACCTGGTCGAGCAGTACCGGTACGCGGTTGGGCGCCGTTACTGGGAGTTTCCGCAGGGTGCGAGCGAGGACAGCCCTGATATCGACCCGGTCGAGCTGGCGCGCGCAGAGCTGGCTGAGGAGACGGGGCTGACCGCCGCGACCCTCACTCCGCTTGGCTGGCTCTTCCCCTCCTACGGCTTCTGTGACCACGGCTTTCACATCATGGTGGCGACCGGACTCACGCCGGGTAAAGCGCGGCCTGAGCCAGACGAGGTGGGGATGAGCAGCCGGTGGTTCTCCGAGCCAGCCGTGTGGCAGCTGATTGCCGACGGCAAGGTCACCGACGCGCACACGGTCGCCGCGCTCGGTCTGTTCCAGCACCACCGGTCGGCCTACGGCTGGTAGCGCGGGCGAGGAGGTCATGAGGCTAGAAGACCGGGTCCGCCCAGAAGGTGGGTCCTGAGGGTACTCCCTTGACCGCCGTTTAGCCGGCGCCGCTGATCCACTCGAGCGGGCTGAGTAGGACGGACTTCCCGTGAGGCTCCGGGATTGTGCCGACGATCACGGTCCCGGCCGGGTTGGCCGACCACAGGCTCTCGACCTCGTGCGACATCGGCAGGAACGAGCGGATGAGACGCGCTCCGACGGGGGCGCTGAGTCGGCGGCCGATCCGCCACCCGGTGGCGGCCAGCCGACTAGGCGCCGAAGATTGCGTCGCAGGCCCTCGCGCCGGCTTTCCCGTCGTCGAGGGAGCAGAATCTCGCCGCGAACGCCTCGTACCTGGCCCGATACCTCGCCGTCACCGCGTCCAGGTCGGCCACTGCTGCGATCACCTCGGCGGACGTGGCGAGCAGCGGGCCTGGCGCTTCCGCCTCCAGGTCGAGGTTGAAGCCGCGCAGGTTGTCCCGGTAGTCCTCAAGGTCGTAGGTATAGAAGACCATTGGCTTCCCGGTCGCGGCGAAGTCGCACATCATCGAGGAGTAGTCGGTGATCAGCACGTCGGCGACCAGGAGCAGCTCGGCGACATCGGGGTACATCGTGACGTTGACCGCGAATCCCGTTTCGAGCTCCGCCGGGACGTCGTCGGCGGCCTGGTGATGGCCCCTGATCAGGAAGACGTACTCCTGGCCGAGCTGGCGGTGGGCATCTTGAAGGTCGAGCCGCAGGTCGAAGCGATACCGCCCCGACGAGTAGTACTGGTCATCGCGCCAGGTCGGCGCGTACAGCACGACCTTCTTCCCTGGCGGCAGCCTCAGGCGCTCGCGGACCTGGTCGGCCAGGGCGGCCGTACCTCCGCCGCATAGCACGTCGATGCGCGGGTAGCCCGACTCACAGATCTGGCCGCCGTAGCGGAAAGCTCGTCGCATCAGCGGCGTGCTGAACGGGTTGGGCGACAGGGCCAGGTCCCACTTCGCTACTTCTTGCGCAAGGACCTCGTTGTACTTCTTAGCCTCGGGAATCTTCAGGTCTTCGACGTCAAATCCGATCCGCTTCAGCAGGGTGCCGTGCCAGGTTTGCACGTAAAGCTGGCCTGGGCGTTTGGAGAACCTAGCCGGAAGCTCGTCGTTGGAGATGACGTGGCTGGACCTGGCCAGCGCGTCCCAGTACGCCTCGGTCCACATCAGCACCGGCCGGGCGCCGTCGGGCACCGGCACCGACCAGTCGCTTACCGCCCAGATGTGCTCGCGGTCATCGCCGCGCCGGCGCAGCTCCTGGCTGATGCCCAGCGGGTTGTCACTGCAGGACCTGCCCTTGAAGCTGACGAACACCACGCTGTCGCGGACCGGACGCCGTTGCAGGAGCGGGTAATAGACGTCCCGCACTACCTTGCGCCTGACCCGGCTGCCGTCTGCCAGCCCCAGAGCGGGCGCCACGGTCAGCGCCAGGCCACCGTCCTTCGCCGCGGTCAGCACGAAGGTCTTGCGACCGACGCGGGTCCTGCGCTGCTTGAGCTCACCGAGCCTGGCCCGATCCCAGGTCAGCGGCACCAGCTGCGCGCCGGGCTGACCAGTCGGGCGCAGCTTCAGCTCCCATACGCCGTCACGCAGCGGCAGCCCGGCGCCGAAGGCGGGCATGCTCGCCGCCGGTATCTCGACCGTGAACCGGTCTGGCGTCGGCCGCACGGGCACGGCGTGCACCTCGGTGGCACCCTGGCGGCGCAGTAGTCCCTCGAGGGCCGGCTCGGGCCGACCTGGAAGGGCTCCGCGCACGGTCAGGATGCCGTCCTGCGACCAGGAGTACTCGTCGGCGACCGGCTGCTGTTCCTGCACGCCCACCACACTGTCATACCTGACTCAGCCGACCGCTGTTCCGGGCGACCCGGTCCAGGACCGCGAGGCGGGCGCCGGTTATCGTGCTGCCCGCCGGGCGAGGTGGCAGTCAAAATGGGCATGCTCATCCTGTGGTCCCATGGATGGGCTCAAGGACGGGCGGCCCTAAGAGCAGCGTTGGGCGGTCTGCTGCCGTTACGCAGCGCTGGCAACGACATCGGTGGCAAACACACTGCCACAAGAGCGGCAGCAAGCTGCCCTGAGCTGTCGCTACGACGGGCTGACGGACCGGCCTGAGGCGGCGCAGGCAACCCTGTTCGGCGGCTAATACCCGGCCGACGGGTGGTTGCGGCCCAGCGCTGGCCCGACCTGCGGTCGCTCACGCGTTTACGCGCCGCGGCCTACTCACGCGCCGCCACTCACGCACCACCACTTACACGCCGCTCAGGCGGCACTACTCACGCGCCGCCACTTACACGCCGCTCAGGCGGCACCACTCACACGCCACCACTCACACGCCGCTCAGGCGGCACTGCCATTCGGGCGCCGACGCCACTTGCACGCGGCGAGGTCACTCGCCGCGCCAGTTCGGAGCGCGCTTCTCGGCGAACGCGGCGGCGCCCTCGATGGCGTCGGCCGAGCGCATGACCGGCATGATGATCTCGCCCTGCAGGTCGAAGGCCGATGCGCTGTCCCAGTCGGCCGACTCGACGATGACGCGCTTGGTCGCGGCCAGCGCCAGCGGCGCGTTCTGCGCGATCCTGGCCGCAAGTTCCCTGGCCCCGGCGAGTGCCTCTCCGGGCGCGGTGACGGAGTTGACCAGGCCGGCGTCGCGCAGATGCGCGGCGGAGAAGTGGCCGCCGGTCAGTGCTATCTCCATGGCGAGGTGATACGGGATCCGCTGCGGGAGCCGGATCAGGCCGCCCGCGCCCGCGACCAGGCCGCGCCTGACCTCTGGCAGCCCGAACTTCGCCTCCTCGCTGGCGACGACGAGGTCGCACGACAAGACGATCTCGAAGCCGCCGGCCAGCGCGTAGCCCTCGACCGCGGCGATCAGCGGCTTGGCTGGCCGCAGTTGGACCAGGCCGGCGAAGCCTCGGCCGGGGACGATCGGAGCGTCGCCGGCCAGGAAGCCCTTCAGGTCCATGCCCGCGCTGAACGTGCCGCCAGCGCCGGTCAGGATCAGTACGCGAATGTCATTGCTGGCGTCGAGTTCGTCAAGCGCCGCAGCCAGTCCGCGGGCTACCTCCCCGTTTATTGCGTTACGAGCTTCGGGCCGGTTGATGGTGATGACGGCAACGCCATCGCTCACCTCAGTCAGGACTGGCTCAGGCATTGACGTGACTGTCCTTAACGGGTAGCGGGGCCGCGGCTCGCATGGCCCCTAAAGCGGACATTTGCAGTGGGCACAGGCTATCGAGCCGGCCCAGCCGCGGTCAGCACCGGCAGCCAAGTTGCCTCGGCCGGCCGGAGCCGCGGTTCCTCAGGCGTCGCCCCCCGATCGGCGCGCCGAGCCAAGCGCGGCGGCCGGAACTGGCCCGCGGAGTGCGGGACGCGGTCGGAGCGTGCCAGGCTGGCTAGGCAGAGTCAGGAACCAGGGGAACGGGTGACTGCGGACTTCGACGCCATCGTCGTGGGCAGCGGGCCGAACGGCCTCGCGGCGGGCGTGACTCTGACCGCGGCTGGCCTGCGGGTCCTGGTGGTGGAAGGCGCAGCGAGCCCCGGCGGCGGCTGCCGGACCGAGGAACTCACGCTGCCTGGCTTCCGCCACGACGTGTGCTCGGCCGCCCATCCGCTGGCGATGGCCTCGCCGTTCTTCCGGCGCTTCGACCTCATGGCCAGGGGCGTGCGCTTCGGCTGGCCCGAGATCCAGTTCGCCCATCCGCTCGACGGCGGCCGGGCCGCGGTGGTGTCTCGGTCGGTGCGGGAGACCGCGGCTCGCATGGGCCCGGACGAGACCGCGTATCGGCAGTTGTTCGGGCCGCTGGCCGAGCGCGCCGATGCGGTCGTCGGAGCCGTCCTGTCGTCGCTGCGCCGGCCGACTGCCGCCCCGCGAGCGGTGGCCAGCTACGCCCTGCCCGGCCTGCGCTCGGCCAGTCATCTCGCCGCCCGGTTTCACGACGAACGGGCCCGCGGGCTGTTCGCTGGCGTCGCCGCCCACGCCAATATGCCGCTCACCCGCTCGCCAACCGCGGGCCTTGGCCTGCTGCTAGCCACGCTTGCACACGCCGTCGGCTGGCCGGTGGTGATCGGCGGGAGCGGCTGCATCACCGCCGCGATGGCCGACTACATCCGGGTCGGCGGCGGCGGGATCGAGACTGGCTGGCGGGTTCGCTCGCTGGCTGAGTTGCCGCCGGCCCGCGCAGTCCTGCTCGACGTAACTCCGCGCGCGCTGGTGGCGCTGGCAGGCGACCGGCTGCCTGCAAGGTACTGCCGTGCGCTCCGCCGTTTCCGCTACGGCAGCGGGATATGCAAGGCCGACTTCGCCCTCGCTGCACCGGTGCCGTGGGCTAACGAGTATTGCCGGCGGGCCGGAACCCTCCATCTCGGCGGCAGCTTCGAGGAGATCGCTGCCAGCGAGGCGGCGGTGGCGGCCGGCCGTCACCCGCGCTCCCCTTATGTGCTCGTGGTTCAGCCGGGGGTGGCCGACAGTACGCGCGCGCCCGCCGGGCAGCACGTGCTGTGGGCCTACTGCCACGTGCCGGCCGGCTCTGACGTCGACATGACCAGCCAGATCGAGGCCCAGATCGAGCGGTTCGCACCGGGCTTCCGTGACCTTGTGCTCGCCCGGGCCAGCCGTACCGCGGCCGGCGAGCAGGCACTGAACCCGAACTACGTGGGCGGCGACATCGGCGCCGGACTGCTGTCCCTGCGACAGACGTTCCTGCGGCCGGTGCCGCGCTGGAATCCCTACCGGACGCCGCTGCCTGGCACCTACCTCTGCTCGTCCGCCACCCCGCCTGGCCCTGGTGTGCACGGTCGCTGCGGCGAACTCGCGGCGCTCACCGCCCTGCGGGACGTATTCGGCGTCCGTGGCCAGCCGAGTCCGACCGCGCGCGATCCGAGCCCGGCACAGGACACTCGGTCGCCGCTGAGCCGACCCGAACGGCAGAAACTCCGCGGCTGGTAACAACACTCGGATATGCGTGATATCCGGCAGTAAGCCAACGCCGATAGCGCGCGGGACCTGCGAGCCGCTGACCTGTGGTTACACGCACGCGTTGTAATGCCATACATCAGCCTAGGGTGAGCGTCATTCTCACGCCTGGCTCGGCTCGAGCGGCGGAGCTAACGGCAACGGAGATACCCCCGACGAGGCAATTGCCGACCTCCGCCACGCCGTCCAGATGGTCATTGACGAGGACGTTCCCGAGGAACTGACCCGCACGCTAGAGCTGCAGGTTGCCAGAGCGGCGTGGCCTGCCGCCTGTAACCGGCGCCGCTCTCGTTAGGGCGCTCCAGGGCGCGGGTTTTGTCTTGACCCGCGTTAACGGAAGCCACCATCGGTTAAAGCACCGTGACGGCCGGGCCACGATTGTTCCCGTTCACGCTGGCAAACCGAAGGGCACCCTCCGCTCGATACTCCGTGACTCCGGGCTATCGGCGGATCAGCTGCGGGACTATCTATAACGCGCTCACTTGGCCGCGATGAGCAGGACGACGGGCGAACGGTGCGGGCTGCGGGGGGTTCCCATCACTTCGGCTGGAACCTGATGCCGCCGTCGAAGCGGATGACCTCGGAGTTCATGTAGTCGTTCTCGATCAGCGCGCGGACCAGGTGCGCGAACTCGGCCGCCGTTCCCATCCTTTTCGGGAACACAACCGGAGCCACGAGCTTGGCCTTGAACTCGTCGCTGGCCGGGCCGGCGCCGTAGATCGGCGTGTCGATGATGCCGGGGGCGATCGTGTTGACCCGCACGCCGATCGCGGCCAGGTCACGAGCGGCCGGCACGGTCATGCCGATGATGCCGCCCTTGGACGCCGAATAGGCCAGCTGGCCGGTCTGACCCTCCAGGCCGGCGATGGAGGCGGTATTGATCACCACGCCACGCTGGCCGTCGGCATCGGCCGGCTCGGTCCTCGCGATGGCGGCCGCGCCGATGCTCATGACATTGAAGGTGCCGATCAGATTGACCTCGATGACCTTGCCGAACGCGGCCCGGTCATGGGGCGAACCGTCGCGCCCGACGGTCCGCTGGGCCCAGCCGATCCCGGCGCAGTTGACGACGACGCGCAGCGGCCGGCCCGTGGATGCGGCCGCCTCGACCGCCGCGCGAACGGACTCGGAGTCACTCACGTCGGTACGGGCGAACTGGCCGTCTACCTCGCCTGCCAGTGCCTTGCCTCGGTCCTCATTGAGATCGGCGATGACGACCGAGCAGCCCGCCCTGGCTAGCTCGCGGACAGTGGCCTCGCCGAGGCCGCTGGCCCCGCCGGACACGATTGCAGCGGTTCCGTTCAGTTCCATGGCCGGAGCATACTTGGCCCGATCTCGGCACACCGAACGGGGTTCGGCGTCGGCGCTGACGGCGGCCGAGCGGCGGCCTCCGGTCGGCCGAGCCGCGGCGGCGAGGGCTAACCGAGCCGCAGCCGCGAGGGCCAGCCGAGCCGCGGCGGCGAGGGCCAGCCGAGCCGGGGCGGCGAGGGCTAACCGAGCGTCGTCACCTCTGCCAGCGGCAGCACGAGCTGGCGAACGAACTCATCGACCGGTTCGGGCCACGGGAAGCGCGGCCGCGTTGTCCGCAGCGTCACGGTGCCGTGCAGGGCTACCCACAGCGCGGTGCCGGTGCCGACCACGTCGGTGCTGGCCGACGCTCCCGCCTGCACGCAGGCTGCGATCGCGTCGGCGAGCTGGGCGAAGGCCGCGGCTCCGAACTCCGGCACCTCCGGCCAGCCGGGCCCGATAGACACCGGCTTGCAGTACTGGGTGGCGCGGGCGGTCTCAGTCCACCGCGACTCGAACAGAATCGAGTAGCGCGCGGAATTGCGCAGTCCCCACCGGACGTACTGCTGGCAGCCAACGACTAGCCGCTCGACCGGATCGGCCGGGGCTCTGCTCACGGCGTCCTGGATCGAGACGGTTAGTTCGTCGAACAACCGGGCGACGACGGCCAGCAGGATCGCGTCCCGGTCGTCGAAGTGGTTGTAGATGGACGGCGCCGCGATGCCGATTTCCCTGGCCACCGCACGCAGCGTGACCGACTCGGCGGTGCCGGTGCGGTCGACGAGCGCAAGCGCGGCATCGACGATCTCGCCGGTCAGCTTCGAGCCCTGACCCCGGGCGTTGCGCTGGCGGCGCGACCCGCCTCCCGGCGCCCGGCCGAGGGTTTCGACGGAACTAGTGGCCGTCTCCGCAAAAGATTTCACGTCTTGACTTTACACCCGTAAGGTTGTCTGCTTAAACTTACGACTGTAAGTCTACAGCCGTAAGGCAGATTCCGGGAGCACCGATGAGCGCGCGTACCGCAACCCCACAGGCGGCAGGTCACGGCGGACAGCAGCACCTGCCGACCCCAACTCATCCGCCGGCAGGCCAGCATGACCGGCAGCCGACTGGCGGGACGACGACCTCGCGGTGGCCGGCCGGCCACCCCAGGCGTCGCCAGATCCTGCTGGTCATGTGCCTGAGCCTGCTGGTAGTCGTGATCGACAACACGATCCTCAATACGGCGCTGCCGACGCTGGCCAGGGTGCTGCATGCCGGCACCAGTTCGCTGCAGTGGATTAGTGACGCCTACACCCTGTGCTTCGCCGCCCTGCTCATCCCCGCGGGCGCCCTCGGCGACCGCTACGGGCGGCGGATCTCCCTGGTCGGCGGGCTGACCGTATTTGCCCTCGGCAGCACGGCAGCTGCGTTCTCGCCCGGAACGGGAGCGCTCATCGCGGCACGGGTACTGATGGGCCTCGGCGCCACATTCGTAATGCCGGCCACGCTGTCCATTCTGAACGCCGTGTTCCCGCCGCGCGAGCGCCCGCAAGCGATCGCCGCCTGGTCGGCCGTGGCCGGCGTCGGCATCATCGTCGGGCCGACCCTCGGCGGCCTGCTGCTCACCCACTTCTGGTGGGGCAGCGTGTTCCTGATCAACGTACCGCTGGTGGCAGTGGCTATCGCCGGGGTGTTCGCGGCCGTGCCAGAAACCGCTGAGCCTGGAGGTCACCGGCTGGACCGGCTCGGCACGCTCCTGGTGGCACTCTCCCTGGTCGCCGTGGTCGACGCGATCATCGAGGCGCCCACCCGCGGCTGGACCGCGCCGCTGACGCTGGCCGAAGTCGTCGCCGGCCTCGCCGCGCTCGGCGGCTTCGCCTGGTGGGAGCTGCGGACCACCGATCCGCTGATCGACCTTCGGATCTTTGCCAGGCGCGCGTTCTCCGCGTCGGCCGCGGCGGTCACCGTGATCTTCTTCGCGCTGTTCGGCAGCCTGTTCGTCCTGACTCAGTACCTGCAGCTCGTGCACGGATACAGCCCGCTGTCCGCCGGCGTGCGGGCCCTTCCCTTCGCCGTGGCGATGGGCGCCGTCTCGCCCGTGTCGCCGCTGCTGGCGAAGTGGATGGGTACCCGGCTGACCATCCCGGCCGGGATGGTGCTGATGGGCCTTGGGCTGTTCGACCTGTCGACGGCGAGCGTGCACTCTAGCTATCCGTCGCTCGCCGTGGCGGTCGCGATCATGGGCGCCGGCATGGGCCTGGTGATGGCGCCGGCCAGCAACACCATCATGGCCACGGTTCCCAGCCATCAGGCCGGCGCAGGCAGCGCGATTAACGACACCGTCCGCGAGGTCGGCGGAGCGCTCGGCATCGCCGTCATCGGCAGCATCTCGGCCGGGGCATACTCCGCCAGGCTCGGCTCGGTGCTCCGCGCCGCGCACGTGCCTGCTCAGGTTACGCACCTGGCCACCGGCTCGATCGCGGCCGCCGACATGGCGGGCAGCCGGGTCGGCGGAATCGCCGGGGCCGAGCTAGCCAATGCGGCCCACGCGGCCTTCGTGCACGCGATGAGCCTGGGCCTGCGCGTTGCCGCGGCGGTGGCGCTGGCGTCGGCCGTAGCCGCCATCTTCGCCCTGCCGCGGCGCGGCGCCGCGCAGGCTTCCAGCGCCGACGACCCTGCCGAGGCGGCCAGTGCAACGCGGGCGGCCATCTCAGGACGGGCCGGCGAGGTCCTGGTCGGTAGCACGGTCGGATGAGTCGGCCACGACTCCCGCTGCGGCACGCCGGAATGTCTCCGGCGTGCCGTAGCGTTGCAGGCTGGTGGCGTGAGGCCGCGATTGCCGCTCTTCACCGGTCGCGAGGCCGGGCCGGGCGGGATCTGGGAGGGGGCTGCTGGTCAGCCCAGGCACGGAAGGTGCACAGGTTAGTGAGACAGCAGCGCGGTAATCCGTGGGCGGTTCTGATCGTCGTCTCGCTCGGGTTCTTCATGACCCTGCTTGACCTGACGATCGTCAATATCGCGATTCCCAACATGATCGACAAGCTCCATGCCTCGCTCGACGACGTGCTCTGGGTGATCAACGCCTACGCCCTGGTCCTCGCCGTGCTCCTGATTACGGCGGGCCGGCTTGGCGACCTGCTCGGCCAGCGGACGATGTTCTTCGCCGGAGTCGGGCTGTTCACCGTCGCCTCGGTCGCGTGCGGTCTGGCGCCATCACCGGGATGGTTGATCGCCTTCCGTGCCGTGCAGGGACTCGGTGCCGCCGCGCTCATGCCGCAGACGCTGGCCATCCTCACGATGGTGTTCCCGCCCGAACGCAGGGGCGCCGCGTTCGGCGTGTGGGGAGCCGTGGCCGGCGTAGCTACGGTCGCCGGCCCGACGCTCGGCGGATTGCTCGTGACCGCGTTCGACTGGCGGTACATCTTTTTTATCAACCTGCCGGTCGGCGTGATCGTGCTGATCCTTACCCTGGTGCTGATCCCCGATCTGCGGACCGGCCGCAAGCACAGCTTCGACATCGCCGGGACCGTGCTGGCCAGCGCCGGGCTGCTGGCAATCTGCTATGCCCTGGTCGAGGGCCAGCAGTACGACTGGGGCACGATCACTGGATTCATCTCGATACCGTTGCTGTTCGCGGTCGGCGCCATCCTGCTCGGCGCGTTCATCTGGGTTCAGGCGCGCCGTCAGGAAGGCGAGCCGCTCGTCCCGTTCTCCTTGTTCCGAGACCGCAACTACGCGCTGATGAACATCGTGGCGTGCTTCATCGCGATCGGCATGCTGGGCATCTTCCTCCCGTTGAGCATCTACCTCCAGGACGTGCTCGCCTTCTCGGCATTGAAGGCCGGGCTGACCCTGGCGCCCGCGTCGCTTGTCGCGATGTTCGTCGCGCCAGCCGCCGGCCGCATGACGGACAAGATCGGCGGCAAGTTCATCCTGATGACAGGGCTAGCGCTGTTCGCCGGCGGGATGGGCGCGATCGTGCTCATCGCGCAGACCAACTCAGCCTGGTACGCCTTCATACCCCCGCAGGTTGTCGCCGGCGTCGGTATCGGCTGCACGTTCGCGCCGCTCACCACGGTCGCCATGCGCAACATCAGCCCGATGATGGCGGGGGCGGCCTCTGGCGTCTTCAACACGACCCGTCAGATCGGCACGGTCATCGGCACCGCGGGCGTAGGTGCGCTGCTAGAGAACCGGCTGATTGCCGGTTTCGCGAGCCAGGTTCACCAGCGCGCCGCGAACCTTCCTGCGGCAGCTCAGCAGGCGATTCTCGCCAAGTTCGAGGCTGCTGCGAAGAGCGGGCTGGTTACCGGTCCCGCACATCATGCCAGCCCGCTAGAGGCACAGATCTTCGCTCACGGTTTCGTCCAGGGCATGCGGCCGACCATGACCGTGCCGATCGTGTTCCTGTTCGGCGCCGCCGCCCTGTGCCTGCTGATCAGGCGGCAGCTCAGGAGCCAGGAGGCCGCACCAACCGAGGCTGTCAGCCATGAGACGACGCCTGCTCCGGCCGGCTGACTGCGCGGGCCGGTTCAGCCGGCGGGCAGCAACTCCTCCTGCCACAGTCCGGCCGCATCGGCCGGATCAGCCTCGAACGGGAATCGGTCGGCGAAAGCCGGCCTCAGGTCGCTGAGCCAGACGGCGCTCGGGTCGAACTCGGCGAAGAACGGGCGCCCGACCAGCGACGGGTCCCTGGCCTGGATCATGTGCAGTGCGAAGACCTTCTGCCCGGCTACCTCGGCTACCCCGTCTATGCACACCTTGCCGGGCGTGGCCGACATCGAAGGACCACGGACCGTCCGGCACAGGCCAGAGACGCTGCTGTAGGCGTCCCTGAAGATCTCGACCGCGCGGGCCAGCGGCACCGCGAAGTAGCCCTGCGGGCCAGTGTCGCGCTCCACGAACATGTAGTAGGGGACCATGCCCATCCGCAGGTGCATCCGCCACATGGTGCGCCACGTCTGCGCGTCGTCGTTGATGGTCCTGATCAGCGGTGCCTGGGTGCGGATGATCGCGCCGGTGGCGCGGATGCGCTCGATCGCGGCGGCGACCTGCGGTGGCTCGAGCTCGCGCGGATGCGAGAAGTGGGCCATCAAGGCGAGCGTCTTGCCTGCCGCCTGAACCCGCTCGAACAGCTCCAGTGTCTCGTCCGCGTCGGGGTCGGTGACGAACCGCTGCGGCCAGTAGGAGAGGGACTTGGTCCCGATCCTGACCGATTCGATGTGCTCGAGCCTCGGATCGAGCAGTGGCTCAATGTACTGCTGCAGCACCCCGGCTCCCATGATCATGGGATCGCCGCCGGTGATCAGTACGCTGGTGACCTCTTGGTGGGACTGCAGGTACGCGACCACCTTGGCCACGTCGTCGGTTGCCATCTTGAGATCAGGCTCGCCGACGAACTGCGCCCAGCGGAAGCAGTACGTGCAGTAGGCGTGGCAAGTCTGACCCTGCTTCGGGAAGACGAGCACCGTCTCCGGGTACTTGTGCTGCACGCCGGGGAGCGGTTCGTCGGCCATCTCAGGGATGTTCAGCGCGAGCTGGCCCGCGGGATGCGGATTCAGGCGCAGCCGCACGCCTCTGGCGGCTGCCTGGATCTCCTGGTCAGGCGCGCCTCGCCGGAGCATGTCCGCTATAGACCTAATATCCTCCGCAGGCAGCATGTCGGCCTGCGGAAACACCAGTCGGTAGATCGGGTCGTCGGGTGCCGCCGCCCAGTCGATCAGCCGCTCAACGACGTAGTCGTTGGTCCGGAAAGGCAGCACGGTCGCCACTGCCCGCACGGCCAGTCGCTCGGCCTCGCTCAGCCCCGCCCTGGCGATGAGCTGATCAAGATGCTTGGCCGAATAAGCACGGAATCCCCGACCCTGTGCGGGGATAACCGGCACCACGTCATGTTCAGTCATGCAGCTCCCTCCGGCCCCGTTGAGCGCTTGGCGTGCGCACGATCTCCCCGTCAGGCCGCCTTGCCGGCGTCCTGAGTACTAGTTATTTCCCAACCTGCGGCTGAGACGCGCCAGAATGCCCTGGCGTTACCCCTCAGACCAGCTTGAGAGGTCACGATTAGGAAACGCTCAGGGATCGCCCTGGGTTGCCTGTGCTCGCGAACCCCCGAAGTACCCCAGTGCCGGGCCCCAAACCCGATTAACGCCTACAGTACGGCACTGAGTGGGGTTATGTACGGCATTACCGAAGTCGTCCAGGTCGGGCGAAGTCGTGTATAACGGGCACCGTGGTCTGGCCTGACACCCGCAGTGAGAAGCTTGGCGACATGCCGGGGACTTCGCCAGCGGCCGGCCCGGAGCACATCGAGGAGCAGCCGGGCGAATCAACGCGTGCAGCCGGTCTCCCTGAGCCTGCCCCGGCACGCGTCCCTGACCAGCACAAGCTGATCGCCGTTGACGCCATGGGCGGTGACCATGCACCTGCCGAGATCGTGGACGGGGCGGTCGCGGCGGCCCGCGAGCTGGGCACGCACATCGTCCTGACTGGCCGGCCAGGTTTGCTGCGCCCGCTGCTCGCGCGGTACGGGCCGCTCGCGAACGTGCACGTTGTCCCGGCCGAGGACTCGCTGGCAATGGATGAGGGAGCACTGGCCAGCTGGAGAAGGCCGCGATCAAGCATCGCCGTAGCATGCCAGCTCGTCCGGCGGGGTCAGGCCGGAGCGGTGATGTCGGCCGGGTCGACCGGCGCAATCGTCTCGACCGCCCAGATGCGGCTGCGGCCGCTGCCAGGCGTCAGCCGGCCGGCCCTAGCCGTCGTGCTCCCCACGCGGCCGACCCCGTCTGTCCTCATCGATGCGGGCGCGATCGCCGATCCCAAGCCGGAGATGCTGGTGCAGTTCGCGCAGCTGGGCGTCGCCTACGCGCAGACGGCCCTCGGGATCGGCGAACCACGAGTCGGGCTGCTGACGATTGGATCAGAGCCGGGCAAAGGCAACAAGCTGGCAAGGCGCGCGCACGAGTTGCTTGACTCAGATCCGCCGCACGGCGGCCTGCCGATCAGCTTTACCGGCAACGTCGAGGGAGGCGACCTGCTGGCCGGGCGGGTCGACGTCATCGTCACGGACGGATTTACAGGGAACGTTGCGCTCAAGACGCTGGAGGGAACGGCGAGCTTCGCGGCCGGCCAGCTGCGGGAGGCCCTGGGCGGAACCCTCGCGGCTCGGATCGGGGCGCTGTTGCAGCGCCGCGGACTGCGCGAGCTCGCGGCCCGCCTGGACTCGGAGAGCTATGGCGGGGCGGCGCTGCTCGGCCTCGAGGCTACCGTCGTCATCGCCCATGGCGCCGTTCGGGCGAAGGGTGCGGCGGCTGCGTGCCGCCTCGCGGCCGAGCTAGCGAGTGGCCAGATCTCTGAGCGGATCACAGAACGACTCGGCCCCGCGAGGCACTTCCTGCGCCGCCCGTGACCTAGCCCGCCGGATATCTCCGGGGCGAGCGCCCGCGGCGGCCAGGTACCGCGCGTTCCCGCACAGCGGGCCGCCTGCTCGCGCCCGGTACGCTAGGTAGATGACCGACCCGGAAGCAGCTCTTGGACTGCTCGTGCAGCGCGCGCTGGCGGAGCAGCTCGGCAGCGAGTTCGCCACGGCCGACCCGCTGATCCGGCCGTCCGGGTTCGCCGATTACCAGAGCAACGTTGCCATGTCCCTGGCCAAGCGCCTCGGGAGGCCGCCGCGCCAGGTGGCCGAGCTCATCGCCAACGGCCTCGACGGGGCGAGCGCCGTGGAGACGGCAGAAGTCAGCGGCCCGGGGTTCATCAACATCACGTTGCGGGACCGCTGGCTCGCGGAGCAGGCCGACGATCAGCTCGCCGACCCGGGGCTCGGCGTGCCGATCGTGGGGCCCGCACAGTGCGTCGTGGTGGACTACTCCGCACCGAACGTCGCCAAGGAGATGCACGTCGGGCACCTGCGGACGACAGTCGTGGGTGACGCGGTCGTGCGGGTCCTAGAATTTCTCGGGCACCGCGTCATCAGGGCCAATCACATCGGCGACTGGGGCACCCAGTTCGGCATGCTGCTCGAGCACCTGCTCGATGTCGGCGAGCAGGTTGCCTACGACCAGCTCGCAGCGGGCGAGATCAACGACTTCTACCAGGCCGCGAAGCAGAAGTTCGACGCCGACCCCGTGTTTGCCGAGCGCGCGCGGCTCCGGGTTGTCGCTCTGCAGTCGGGTGATCCCGAGACGGTACGGCTCTGGCAGACCCTCGTGCGGGACACCGAGCATTACTACAACGCCATCTACCGCCGGCTCGACGTCAAACTGACCGACGCGGACCTAGTGCCTGAGAGCTTCTACAACTCGATGCTCGCCGACGTCTGCGACGAACTGGAGTCGCTGGGCGTCGCGGTGATCAGCGAGGGCGCGCTGTGCGCGTTCCCGCCGGGATTCACCGCCAGGGACGGCAGCCCGCTGCCGATCATCCTGCGCAAGAGCGACGGCGGTTACGGCTATGACGCCACGGACATGGCGGCTATCCGGTATCGAGTGCGGGAGCTCGGCGCCGACCGGCTCATCTATGTGGTCGGCTCGGAGCAGGCACTGCATTTCTCCATGGTCTTCGCCGTAGCCAGGCAGGCAGGCTGGCTCACCGACAAGGTCAGGGCGGAGCACGCCACCATCGGCATGGTGGCGGGGGCGGACCGCAAACGGTTCAGGACCAGAAGCGGCGGCTCGGTCAAGCTCAGCACGCTGATCGACGAGGCGGTTGAGCGGGCCGAGGAGGTCATCAGGGATCGGTATGAGGACCCGGTGCAGCGCCGGCAGATCGCCGAGGCCGTCGGTATCGGGGCGCTTAAATATGGCGACCTCTCGGTCGCCAGGGACTCCAGCTACGTGCTGGACTTCGACCGGTTGCTCGCGCTGACCGGCAACACGGGACCTTACCTGCAGTACGCCACGGCCCGGATCCGGTCGATCTTCCAGCGGGCTGGCCTAGATCCAGCTCAGGTCACCGGCCCGATTCAGCTTGGGACGTCCGCGGAGCGGGTGCTCGCGCTTCAGCTGCTCGGCTTGGGCCGCGCCATTTCCGATACGGCCGCCGCCGCCGAACCGCACAAGCTGGCAGGCTTCCTCTTCGAACTGGCGAGTGCGTTTACGACGTTCTATGAGCAGTGCCCGGTGCTGACAGCCGAAGGCGAGACGCGGGTCAGCAGGCTAGCCCTGTGCGCGCTGACACTGCGCGTGCTGGCGACCGGGCTCGGACTGCTCGGTATACCGGTGCCCGAGCGCATGTGACCGCGCCTCCCTGGCTGCAGCCCGCGGCGGCCCGGCGGGGCCGACTGGGCCCAGGTGCCGTGGCTGTATGACTGATTTTACTTAATTGTACGGATTCTCAGAGTTTTCTCAGACCCGTGGTCGCGAGTTCCCATACTTCTGCGCAATGCTTTGCTCTCATGGAGTACCAGAACCTGTACCAGGACGGCATGCCGGTACCGCCGCCACCTTCAGCACCGCGCCGCAAGGCAAGTGGCCGGTTCCGCCGGATCGCCGCCTCCGGCGCCGCGGCAGTGGTCTTGCTCGGTGGAGGCGCGGCCATCGGGATCGCGATGACCGGAGGGGCGTCGGCGGACACATCTGGCTCCGGCAGCCCGGCACACCAGACGGCCGCGGCTCAGTGCCGCAGCATCGCAGCCCTGGTGAGGCGCAACGGCCACCCGGCCGCGGCCCGGCGCATCACGGCGCTATGCCGCCGCAGCCCGCTCCTCCGGATCGCCGCAGTCGGCGGCATTTACGGCTCGGTCACCTTCAAGGCCAAGGACGGGACCAGGACTCTCGCGTTCGAGCGCGGCACCGTGGCCTCGGTGACCGGATCGGTGATCATCGTCCGTGCTGTCGACGGCACGACCTGGACCTGGGACATCAATGCGTCGACAGCGGTCAGGGAGGACGGCCAGAAAGTAGCTCAGAGCAGCCTGGCCGACGGCGAGCGGGTCCTCGTGGTGGGCCAGGTTGTGTCCGGCACCTACGATGCCCGCCTTATCCGCATCCGGGCGGTCCGCTAGCCCGTCCCTTCGTCCTGGCTGACCATGCTGCGGAAGGGCCAATGGTCTCTTGTTCGCGGTAGCCTCATGCTGCCGGAATGTCCCGGCATGCCGCGGGTGAAGCCTGCAGCACCACGCCCAACGGTGAGCCAGGACGTCATGACCGAGAACGACCGCATACCGCAGGTGCTCGTCGTGGATGACGAGCCCAACATACGCGAACTCGTCGAGGTGGCGCTAAAGTTCCACGGCTGCTCGGTCGCCACCGCCGCTAGCGGCAAGGAAGCCATCAGGCAGGCCGATGCGGATAAACCCGACCTCATAGTCCTGGACGTCATGCTCCCGGACATGGACGGCTTCGAAGTCTGCCGACGGCTGCGCGCGGGCGGGAACGAGGTCCCGGTTATCTTCCTCACCGCGAGGGACACATCTTCTGATACAGTCACGGGCCTCGCCATCGGCGGCGATGACTACGTCACCAAACCGTTTTCGGTTGAGGCCCTCGTCGCCCGCGTTCGCGCCGTACTCCGGCGCGCCTCGCGGACCGCTACCGGCGAGCGGGAGAATCGCGGCGCGGGACCGCTGCGGGTCGGCGACCTGGAACTCGATGAGGAGCGCTGGACAGTGCACCGCGCCGGCGTGCCGGTCGAGCTGTCCCCCACAGAGTTTCGGCTGCTTGCCTATCTGATGCGCCATCAAGGCCGGGTTCTCACCAGGGCGCAGCTACTGGAGAAGGTCTGGGGCTGGGACTACTCAGGCGAGTCTCAGATCGTCGAGACCTACGTCAGCTACCTGCGTCGCAAGCTCGATCCGCTCGGCCCGCCGCTCATCCACACCCAGCGCGGCGTCGGCTACAGCCTGCGGCCCGAGCGCCGGGGTCACCTTGACCCGGCTGGGCCAGCCGGATGAGCAATTCCCGCAGGCTGTCGCTGCACGGCCGGATGCTTGTCCTGCTGGTCGGCGTGACGACGGTCTTGCTGGTGGTCATGGGCACCGTGAGTACCTATCTGCTCGCCCGCCGGGTGGACGCGCAGATGGCGCAGGCTAACGCCAACCTCATCACGCAGGCAGACAACCTGAAGCTGAACCCGAAACAGCTCGCCGGGATGATCAGCTCCAAACCGGGCGAGTTCCTCGTCGCCGAGGTGCCCATCCGGCCCCAGCTCAACGCGGTCGCGATCACCGCCGGGCGGCAGACCGGGCAGCTCGTCAACAGAATCGACAGCTGGCTGGAGACGCCGGCTTTCGCGCCGATCAGGTCGGTCGTCCTGAAAGGAGAACTCGACCGCGCGGGGATGCTAATGGCCGCCCGAGGCTGTGGCAAATTTCCTGACATTGGGACTAACTGCAAGCCATTCGACATCACCCAGCAGCTGGGCGAGGTAGCCAGGGTCGTCCCGCTGATCGGAGCGAGCGGGCAGGCGGTCGCTGGCCGCCACGCCATTCTATTCGTGGCCCAGCCGGTCAGCTCCGGCCCGGCCGAGGTGCGTGGATTCATCATTGCCGAGCTGATTACGGGAGCGGCGCTGATCGCGCTGGTGGCGCTGGGCGGTGAATGGCTAACCAGTCGCGGACTAGAGCCGCTCGACAAGATGACGAGGACGGCGAACGAGATCTCCGCGCGCGGTGACCTCACCGCCCGCATGCCGGACGCTGACGACCCGGACGAGGTCGGCCGACTGGGCTCGGCTATCAACACGATGCTCGACCGGATCCAGCAGGCTTTCAGCTCGCGGCTGCATTCTGAGCAGAAGGTCCGTGAGTTCGCGGCGGACGCCTCGCACGAACTGAGGACGCCGCTGACCACGATTCGCGGCTATGCCGAGCTCTACCGGCAGGGTGCCCTTGGTCCCGACCAGCTGCCGAACGCCATGCGCCGGATCGAGCAGGAAGCGCAGCGGATGAGCACGCTGGTGGCCGAGCTACTTGAGCTAGCGAGGCTGGATCGCACGTCGTCACTGGATCTGACCGAGACAGACCTGGCGGGCATCGTCAGGGACGCTGTGGCCGACGCCATAGCCGTCGAGCCAGCACGGCCGGTGCGGGCCGAGGCTCCCCCGCGGCTAGTAGCGGTCGTGGACGAGCCCAGAATCCGCCAGGTCATCGCGAACCTGCTTGGCAACGTCCGCGCACACACCCCGGTGACCACTCCCGTAGCCGTGCGGCTCGGTGCCATCACCGGCGGCGTGCTGCTCGAGGTGGCGGACGCCGGCCCTGGGATGGCCGCGGACGACGCGATCCGGGCCTTCGATCGATTCCACCGGGCTGCGGAGCGCAGTGCGGACGGATGGACCCCTGCGCCTGAGCCGAGCTACAACGGTCATGGCGGCAAGGCTCCGGCCAGCCTGCAGCCGGCCGCGGTGCTCAGGGCCGGCACCGACGGCACGGC
>JASHOL010000237.1 GCA_030041135.1 Streptosporangiaceae bacterium
GGGGCCTGGTCCCGCTGGGCCGCCGCGGTCGGTGCCGGGGCCTGGACCGGCTCGGCGGCCGGGGCGGCCGCGGGCGGCTCCAGCGCCACGTAGCCGGCCGCGGCGAGCAGCAGGATCGGGATCATGCTGTTCGGGTCGGTTCCCACTCCGCCGAGGAAGCCAAGGTCCTGGACCAGCACCCACGCGGCCAGGCAGACGATCGCCATCAGCGCCAGCGTGGGCCGGAGCAGCCGCCGCTGCCCGGTGAGCAGGCCGACGCCGATCAGGGCCAGGGCGATGACCACGAACAGGTTGACCGCGAAGCCGTTCGCGGCGGCAAAGGACTGGAACCCGGTCAGCCAGGCAGCCAGGAAGTGCGGCTGCGGTGTCGTCGCCATCGACTGGACCATGCTGGCCAGCGTGCCGAGCCGGCCGTGCGAGCTGCCCTGCCAGAAGCCGTTGCCCGGCCAGGCCTGCAGAATCGCCATCGCCACGAAGAAAACGCCGAGCCCGGACAGCATCTGCCGGCCAAGGCGCGGAGACTGCCAGTACCGGTCAGGCATCGCGATGAGCAACCCGGCGGCGCAGTAGAAAAGGACCGCCCCAGGGGCGCCGAACAGGAAGCTCAGGCCGGGCGCGAAGATGCCGCCGAGCGCCTCACCGAAAACCCAGACGACGAGCCCCCAGGCGGTGCTGGCCAGGCCGGCCAGGCGGGCGGGCCGGCCGGCCGGTGCGGCAATCAGCCACGCGCCGATCCCGATCTGGATCCAGACCGCGGCCGCGCCGGCCTGGATCGGGTGATACGACCAGCCGGTGCCCGCCCAGTTGACAAGGTGCTGCACCCAGCCTGGCGACCCCGTGGCGCCGGGCTGCAGGACCTGGGACGGCATCCCTTCGGCCATCGCAGGCTGCGCCTGCAGGATGCCGTCGAAGATCCAGACCAGGCCGAAGCCGATGCGCAGCAGCCGCCGGCCGGCTGCCTCCTCGGGCGCGACCGCGCGCGCGGCCATCGCGGTCTTCGCCGCCGGGATCCACTCGCGCACGCTCACCCAGGCCAGCGCGAGGAAGACGAGAACGGCGAGCACGATGATTCCCTGGTGCAGCAGGGCCGCGCGGAAGGCCGCGACCAGCGTCGCGTTGTCGTCGCTGAGACCGGAATTCATCCCGGACATCGTGCTTGCGTCTCCTAGTAATCCTGGTGCGGGGCGATCCGGTTAGCCCGGCAGCGTAGGCCCGGCCTGGGTCACGTCTAGCGCCTTGCGGGCGGCGTTGATCACGTTATCGATCCGTGACCTCTGCTTGTTGAGTACGACCAGGTCGGCATTCAGCCGGGCCTCCGCCAGGCTGCGCGCGGCTGCGGTGTGCGCCGCCAGCACGTTCGCGACATCGGTCTGCACGTTCTGGGCATCGGGGGCGGCCCAGTTGATGAGGCCGGTCACCACGCCTGCGAGCTTGTAGCTGTCCAGCGACTGCTCTACCTGGTAGGTCTGCAGGTCATCGATCGACATGTTGGTGGCAGGTCCGCAGTTTTGTGCGCCTTGCTGGGCGACGCTGATGCCATCGCTGACATCTGATGCGGAGTTCTCCCCGGCCTGCACCTCGTGCAGGGCCTGCAGCGACTCGCCGACGCCGCCGGCGCAGGACTCGATGTCGCCGGTCACGTAGCTGAGAAAGCCGCGAAGGTCTGTCGCCTGCTCGGCCTTGGATGGCTTGTGCACCAGGGCAACCAGGACGGCGACGACCAGGAAGGCCGCGACGACGAGGTAGGTCCAGCGCGGAAGCCTGGGCTTCGGCCAGCCGCTCGACCGCACCGGCACGTACGAGGGCGCGTTCTCCACTACCGGGTCAGCCTCCATCCTGGTCGCCTGGCCGACACAAGCCGTCCAGGCAGCTTAGTGCCAGTTGCCCGCATACCGCGCAGGTCAGCATCCACGGGATATCTCCGGTCATAGCCGACTGGTCGGCGCATAGGGGTCACCAGCCCGGCGAACCTGGCCCGGCTTCGCATCCGCCGACGGCACGGCCCGCTGCCCGCCGGCCGCCGCCGTGAGCGCAGGCAGGACAAGCTCGAACGTGCTGCCCTCGCCCGCGGTGCTGCGGACCCTGACCTCGCCGCCGTGCCCGCGGGTGACGGCTCTGACCAGCGCGAGGCCAAGGCCGGTGCCGCGCCGCTGGTCTGTGCTCGAGCCGGTGGCGAACCGCTCGAAGATGCTCGCGAGCTCGGCGGCCGGGATCCCGGATCCGCTGTCCTGGATGATCATGCGGACGGACTCCGAGGTCACGTCCCGCGCCACCGATAGCCGGATCAAGTCGCCGGCGGCAGTGTGCTGGGTGGCGTTCTCGAGCAATGCGTCCACGGCGAGGCGCAGCCGCTCGCGGTCGGCGTTCACGACCGCCTTATCGAGCCGGCCGAGCTGCCAGCGGCGGTCGGCCGTCGGCCGCCACCGCCTGATGATCTCCATCGTGAGCTGATCAAGGGCGACTGGCTCGGGCCGGAGGAAATCGGGGTTCTCCGAGGCCGCTATCAGCAGCAGCCGTTCGCTGAGGAGGCGGAGCCGGTTCAGCTCGCCCACGATGACATTGATATCGCGCCTGTCCTGCTGGTCGGCCAGGCTGCGCGCGAGCAGCTCGGAGTGCCCAAGCGCGATCGTGATCGGCGTTCTGAGCTGATGGGATGCGTCCTGCAGGAATCGTCGCTGGCTGGCGAGCAAACGCTCGTTCTCTTCGCTCACCCGGACGCGCTCGGCGTTGGCGGCCAGCACCCGGTGACCGTGCCAGATCATCACCCAGAACATGGCGGCCACCAGCGGTACCTCGGTCAGCTCGTCCGCTGGCTGGGCGCCGCGCAGGACATCGACGAGGACCGCCGCGGACGTCGTCACGATCATCGCGCCCAGGACCCACAGCGTCGGCTTGGTCTGGCGGATGCGGAAGCTGTAGAGCAGGGCGAAGCCGACCCAGATGAGGTCGAAGGGAATGGCCTCCCAGCGCTCGAACACCACGATCCCGGCCAGCCCCAGGATCCACAGCGCCACCCAGGCCAGATCGAGCCAGCCGGGCCAGTCCCGCCACGTCGCGGCCAGGTCGGACAGCTTCGTCAGCCGCGCCGGCAGGCCGAGCGGAGCTGAGCCGCCCGCCGCCGGCTGGCTGGCGGGACCGGCGTGGTAGCCACCGCGCAGCAGCCGCGTGCACGCTTCAGCTAGCCGCCCGCGACGCCAGCGGGACGCATCCGCGGTGAAGCCGCCGTCAGGAGGCGAGCCGGTATCCCGCACCGCGTACCGTTTCGATCAGGTCGAACCCCAGCTTGGACCGCAGTCGCCGCACGCAGACGTCCACGACGTTGGAGCCGGGATCAAAGTCAATCCCCCAGACGGTGGCCAGCAGCTGATTCTTGGGCACCGACTGTCCGGCATGCTCCATCAGCTCGCGCAGCAGCATCACCTCGAGCCGCGTGAGGGCGATCGGGCCCACGCCCGAATCTGCCTGCAGTCTGCCGAGGTCGAGAACCAGCCGGCCAGTCCTGACGACCTCGTGCATCTGGTGCTCGTGCTGAACCGCCTCACCTAGCCGGTCCTCGACCGCCCGCGCATCAGCGGCGAAAGTCGCGCGCCCGCCGGGCCGCTCGGTGCCTTCCAGGTCGCGGTAGCCCTGCGGCTGTGCCTCGCGCCGCAACTGGACGCGCACCCTGGCCAGCAGTTCGGCCAGCGCGAACGGCTTGGTCAGGTAGTCCTGAGCGCCCATGTCCAGGCAGCCGACCTTCGTGGCCACGTCGGCCACGCACGAGAGTACGAGGACCGGCGGCCGCGGCCCGTCGCGGCGGAGCCTGGCCAGGAGCGACCGGCCATCGGTCTCCGGCATGACCAGGTCGAGGATTATCAGGCCGTAGCCGCCGGCCTCGGCGAGCCGCAGCCCGTCGGCACCGTCACATGTGGCGTCGACCTCGTACCCGTCCGCGGCCAGCGCGCGGACGATGAAGTCACGGATCTCGGCCTCATCGTCAACGACGAGGATGCGCGGCCGTGCCTGATGCTCGACTGCGTTATGTATAGTCATTGACCGAAAACTACCAGTGTGAGGGCTTCCGCCCGAATTGCGGGGGGTACTCGGGGGTGAACGGAACAGCTGTTCGGTTTCCTCAGCAGAGGATCTACTCCATACAGAGTGCCGTGGTCAAGGAGAGTTATGCAATGGATTGCATGAAGCTTCGCCTAGCGGGACGGAGCGTGACCATGGTGTTGCAAACCGACTACCGCACGTGCACGGCCAGCAACCATGACAATTTCGTCATGCAGCGCCCCGGTCCTTGCCGACGCGTCCGCGTTGATCGCAAGATCGGACACGATCACAGCAGTACTGACTTCCGGCCGCGGCTCCGCACCGCGGGACTTGAGTGCTGCTCGCGACGTAGATAGCGAGGTGGTGGCTGGTGTCTTTGCCGGCACGTGTCGGGGTTCTGATCGTGGCGTTCCTCGCCGTCGTAGCGCTCTCAGTCTGGGTAGTCGCCAAGCTCTTCATCGGGGACGGCCCGCCGACGATCGCCTTCGGGACGACCGTGGCGGCCGACACCGGCGCCACGGTGCACGTCATCATGCAGGAGGATCCGCAAAACGACGTGAGCACGCACCCGGACTGGGTGTCGTATTTCGTCCGCAGTCCCACGACCCACGAGTGGGTGCACACCACCCTGTTCCAGGTCCCGGCTGGCAGCAAGATCGACATGACCATCTACGGCTTCGACGGCTGCACGCCACTGCGCAACAACTTCTGGGGTGAGGTCACCGGCACGATCGGGAACGTTGCCTACGAAAACGGCAAGCCGTTCACGGCGCTGAATTCCTATTCGGGCTGCAACGTCGCGCACACGTTCTCGATGCCTGGCATCGGGCTGAACGTCCCCATGGGGTCACCAACACTCGCCCAGATCGCCAAGCCCGGCCTGTGCGGCACCTCGCCCTGCACCATAACGCCTGGCAACCCGCACGTAGTGATGACGTTCAGCTTCAATTCGCCGAAGACACCCGGCGAGTACTTCTGGCAGTGCCGCATCCCCTGCGGGGGCGGCTTCATCGACGGATTCGGCGGCCCGATGCAGACGATCGGCTTCATGACCGGCAACATGGTGGTGGTTAACTGATGGCAGCTTCGACCGCGCCAGAACCAGTCGCCGGCGAGTCGGCCGGGACCGGGCCGAATCACGGACTGCGCATCTTCCTGCTGTGGCTGCCGATCGCGCTGGCGGCCGACCTGCTGCTGTGGTTTGTCTACGGCCCCCACATGCCGCCAGGGGACATGTCGTCGTCCGCGATCGGCCAGCAGTTCGACATCAAGGTCATGTCGGTCATGGCGGCACCGGTCATGGCCTTCGTCCTGGTGTACGGCGCCTACGCGGTGACCGTGTGGCGCCGCCGTGAGGACGACGAGGAGGACGGGCCCGCGATCTACGGGCACACGAGGATCCAGGGCACCTGGATCGCCGTGACCTCAGTGATCGTGCTGTGCCTGGCCGCGTTCGGCACCTACGAGCTGGCCGGGACGGGCATGGCCGGCGCGGGCGGCGGCGAGGGCCCGAGCCCGATCTGGAAGCCGAACGGCAGCAACTACCTGCAGGTGCAGGTCATCGCCCAGCAGTGGCGGTTCACGTTCAGGTACCCGCAGTTCGGCGGCTTCGAGACGACCGAACTGGTACTTCCCATCAACCGGCCGGTCCAGTTCAACGTGACCTCGATCGACGTCATCCACAGCTTCTGGGCTTACCAGCTGGGCGTGAAGGCCGACGCGAACCCTGGCGTCAACAACGTCGCCTACACCACGCCCCGGCAGGACGGCACGTTCAAGGTGGAGTGCGCCGAGTTGTGCGGCCTCTGGCACGGGGCCATGTTCGACTACGGCAGCGTGGTCGGCGACTCCGCGTTCCAGTCGTGGGCAGCCGCGACCGAGACCCAGCTCGCCACCTACACGAAGATGCTCCCGCCCTATGCGACGACCTATGACCCGACCACGGTCGCGCAAATGAGCAAGGCGATGATGGCGGCCGGCCTCACCGGCGCCAACGGCTTCTACTACCCGCCGAACGATCCGGTGCAGCCGTGATCAAGTCCGCGTCCGAACCTCCCGCGGGGAGCATCCCCGAGCCGACACCGATGAAGGGGTGACCTGATGGCCATCGAGACTCAGCCCGAGCAGGCGCGAGGATCCGGCGGCGGCGCCCCGGCAGGCGGAGCCAGGCCGCGGCCGTGGTGGATGCGGCCTGCCATCCACACGGCCGTCCTCGGGGCCGTGGTCGGCTACCTCGCGGGTTCCTTCCTCGGCAGCTACCTGACCGGCACCGGCGCCGGCCTGTACCCCAACGTGGTGCTGTCCGACTCCAAGGACTGGCCGATCGTGCTCGGCTACGCGTTCGCGATCGTCGGCTGGCTGGCCGGGCTCGGCGTCTTCAACGACGTGTTCAGGCAGATGATCGGCCGCCCGCTGAACGGTGCGAGCACCCAGGAGGCCGAGACCCAGGGCGGGCTGGCGAAGTACTTCAGGTACGAGCTCGACCACAAGGTGGTCGGGGTCCAGTACCTGGTCGGCATGATCATCTACTTCTGCACCGCCGGGCTGTTCGCGATGGCGATCAGGACCGAGTTGCTGTCGCCGGTCAACCACGTGTTCAGCTCGCAGGTCTACATCGAACTCGTCGGCGAGCACGGCACGATGATGATGATGCTGATGAGCTCGGTCATCGTCGGCCCGTTCGGCAACTACCTGGTGCCGCTCATGATCGGCTCCAAGCGGGTCGCGTTCCCGCGGATCGAGGCGCTGTCGTTCTGGCTGACCCCGTGCGCCTTCCTCATCCTGCTGTCCAGCCTGCTGGTCGGCGGGTTCCCGTTCGGCTGGACCGGGTACGCGCCGCTGTCGATCCAGTCCACGATCGGGGCCGACTCGTACGCGATGGCGTTCGGGCTGATGGGCGTGTCCATGATCCTGGCCGGGTTCAACATCATCGCCACGGTCATCTGCTACCGCGCCCCCGGCATGCGCTGGAGCCGGCTGCCGATCTTCGTCTGGTCGATGATCGCCACCTCGTTCCTGTTCGTGCTGGCGGCGCCCGTGCTGGTCGGCGGCATGTACATGCTGCTCATGGACCGGACCGCCCAGACTGCGTTCTTCGAGGACTCGCTCGGCGGCAGCAGCTACCTGTACGAGAACCTGTTCTGGTTCTTCGGTCATCCCGAGGTGTACATCCTTGCCTTGCCCGGCTTCGGGATCGTCATGGAGATCTTGCCGGTCATGTGCCGTAAACCGCTGTTCGCCTACAAGGTGGCCTGCGCGGGCATGATCGGGGTCACGCTGCTCAGCTTCTTCGTCTGGCAGCACCACCTGTTCGACAGCGGCATCAACCCTGACATGCGCCCGCTGTTCATGCTGACCACCGAGCTGATCTCGATCCCGACCGGATTCATCTACCTGGTGGCCCTGGGCACGCTGTGGAAAGCGAAGATCCGGTTCACGGTGCCGATGCTGTTCTGCCTCGGCATGCTGTTCAACTTCCTGATCGGCGGCATCTCCGGCGTGTTCCTGTCCGACGTGCCTGCCGACGTGACCGAGCACGGCAGCTTCTTCGTGATGGCGCACTTCCACTACACGATCATGGGCGGCCTGATCTTCGCGTTCATGGGCGGCGTCTACTACTGGCTGCCGAAGATGACAGGGATCAAGCTGAACAACAGGCTCGGACTCTGGCACTTCTGGCTCATGTTCGTGGCGTTCAACTTCACGTTCCTGCCGCTGTTCGCGGTCGGCATGGCCGGCCAGCCGCGGCGCGTGTTCGAGTACGCCGTGAACCTGCAGCCGCTGAACGACTGGGTCTCGATCTCCTCGTTCTTCCTGGGCGGGTCGATCCTGATATTCGTGATCAACTTCGTCTGGTCGACGGTCATCGTGCGCGACCGCGAGGTAGGCAACCCGTGGAAGTCGCGCGGGCTGGAATGGCAGATCGCGTCGCCGCCGCCGCCTGGCAACTTCGAGCACGTTCCCGTGGTGCTGTCGGCACCGTATGACTACGGCGTCAAGGATGCTCAGCCGGTAGCCGACCTGAATCCGCCGGCGGGCGTGATCACCGCGGCTATCACCGGGTCGGCACCGGTCGGAGCGGAGGCTTAAACATGGCAGAGACAACCGCGCAGCCATCGGCCGGCGGCCTGAGCCGGGCCGAAGAAGAGGCGGCCTACTACCACGAGGCCGGGCTGAACGCGACCTGGACCGGCGCCCGCCTGGCCTGCGGCGGGCTGTCGTTCCTGTTCGGCTGCTTCTTCTTCGCGTTCTTCTACCTGAAGTCGCTGAACTCGCACCACCTCTGGTACAACACGGCCGTGCCGGGGGCGAAGGTGTGGCTCGGCAGCCTGGTCATGGGCCTGATAGTGGCCAGCGCCCTGGTGCAGTGGGGGGTGCTGCAGCGGATCAAGGCCGGTCACAAGAACATCTGGCTGCGAGGCGCGACGCTGGCCCTGGTGCTGGGCCTGGCCGCCGTCGCCTTCCAGGTCTACCAGCTGACCGACCTCGGGTTCTGGCCGGGATCGTCGGGCTACGCCAGCGTGTTCGTCGGCTTCTACCCGGTCTTCCTGACGATCGTGCTCTGCGCGATGGTGTGGCTGGAGATCCTGATCATGCGCTGCCGGCCGATCCCGCAGATCTCGTTCGTCGAGCAGCCGCCGACCTATGCGGAGGCGTTCTCGGTCCAGCGGTTCCAGGCCGCGCTGAGTTCCTTCACCGTGGTCTGGAACTACCTGGCGGTGATCGCGATTCTCTTCTGGATCCTGTTCTACCTGGTCAAGTAGTCGTGCTGGCTCGGAGGGCAAGGAGGGTAGCGAACCTGTGCACGTAGTCTTCTCGCACTGGTCTGCCAGCTGGCCCGCCCTGGGGTGCTACGTCGTGATCGCCGTGGTCCACCTCGTCGGGCTGCGGCGGCTGCTGGCCGGCGCCGGTCACGGGCCGAGGTCCAGGGAGCTGACGCAGCAGGCCGTCGTGTTCCACAGCGGACTGCTGCTGGCGCTCCTGGCGCTGGTCTCGCCCGCCGGCTACTTCTCCGATGTCTACATCTGGGTGCGCGGGCTGCAGTTCCTGCTGCTGGCCATCGTCGCCCCCGGCGTGATCGTGCTCGGGGCGCCGTGGCTGGCGCTGCGGGCAGCGTTCCGGCGGCCCGATCCTGACGGTGCGCCGGGCGGTGCTGACCCCGAGGGACGCCCCACCGGACCTGCCCGCTCCGGCGAACCCGGCCGGGCCGGGACACGCCTCGTTCCCCTCGAAGGGAGGCTTCCCGGCCGCCCGCCTTGGCTGCTCGCCCGGCCGATCCTGGCCGTTGCCGTCGTCAACGTGGTCTGGCTGGCCTGGCAGCTTCCCGTGCCGTTCGACGACGCACAGCGCAGCAGCCTGATCGCGTCAGCCGAGCATGCGACCATCCTCCTGGCGGGGGTCGTGCTGTGGCTGCAGCTCATCGGGTCGGCGCCGTTCAGCCCTCCGGCCAGGCCGCTGCGGCGGATGGAACTGGTAGTGGCGACGGTCGGGGCAATGACGGTGCTGGGGATGGTGCTGGTATTCGGGTCAGGCGTCTTGTACCCCGTGTACGCTAACTCGGCGCACCACGTGATGACGGTGCTCGATGATCAGCAGCTCTCCGGCGCGGTGATCTGGATGGGATCGCTGCCGCCGCTGATGATCGTCGCCGTGGCACTGCTGATGCGCTGGTTTAGCGATGAGGATGGCGCGGAGCTCTCGGCAGACCTGGACCGGCTGCTGGTGCCACGCAAGAATGCCTGGTCGGCCAGGCCCGGTATCAGATGACCCCGACAACGGTTCCTGGCAGGAGGCGGCAGTGCGCGTTCTGATCCTCGCGAGTTCGATTACGGACAACACGCCGAACGGGTATTACTGGACGTTCCTGTTCCCGATGCTGCTGTTCATCTTCATCGGAACCATCCTCTACCTGCTGTTCAGCCGGCC
>JASHOL010000238.1 GCA_030041135.1 Streptosporangiaceae bacterium
CGAAGCCGACCTGGCCGAACGCGCCTGCCTCGGCGGCGAGCCAGCCTGCCGCGCCCGACCAGCGTCCGGCAGCCAAGCCCGGAGTGGTCCAGGTGACCGGGGGAGCTCGCCCGGTCCGCTCGCTGAACACCGTGGAGCGCGCCCTGCGCAGTTCGCCGGGTGGCTGGAAACGGCACGAGCCCGTCGTCGTGGTGCCAGGCGGGCACCGGCCAGGTAAGCCGGACCAGGTGCAGCGCGACCAGGCCAGGGCCAGGATGCCCTTGGCCGGCCCGGCCAGGGTTGTCGTGCTTGGCTGCACGGCCGGGGCCGGTCAGACGGCCGTGACGCTGCTGACCGGCCAGTTGCTGGCCAGCCTGCGCGGCGAGGCGGTGGCCGTACTCGACCTCAGTGAGGGTCAGGGCTCGCTCACCGAGCGAGCCCGCTCGATCCCCGTGCTCCTGCCCAGCGCGCGGGCTGGTGCCGATCCCGCCAGTAAGCCACCGAGCGCGACACGCGGACTGCAGGTCGTTAGCGCGGCAGGATCCGACGCGGGACAGGTCATCGACTCGGTCATCGAGCGCTATCCGCTGGTCCTGGTCGACCCGGACGCGGGCAGCGTGCCGAAGAGCCTTCGGGTGACCGATCAGCTGGTGCTCGTCGCACCCGCCAGCGAGGATGCGGCGAACTCGCTCGCGATGACGCGCGAGTGGCTCGAGGCGCACGGTTACGGTCAGCTGGCCGAGGCGGCGATAGTCGTCCTGAACGGCGTGAGCCCGCCGACCTCGCAGCATGCGGCCAGGGCCGCGGCGGTGGCCAGCGGCAGGAGCCGCGCGGTCGTGCGCGTGCCATGGGATGAGCGGCTGCAGGGTCCAGCCGCGCAGGCGGGGGGTGGCCCCCCCGAGCCAGCACAGCCGCTCGGCACGGCGACGGTCCGGGCCTATACGGCCCTGGCCGGAGTGCTTGTGGCCGCTCTGGCCGACCTGGCGGCCACGAGTGAGGCCAGGTGACTGCGCGCACGGCCGGCCGCAGCCGCCTCGCGGTCAGGTACTTCGACGACCGCATCCTGCTCACCGACACCCACGCATGGGCTTACTACCGCGTGCCAACGGTGTCGCAGGAGTTCACGACGCCGGTCGAGCGGGAGACGCTCGCCGCCAGCCTCACGGTTGCGCTTGCCGCGATCCGGATGCCCGACGCCGAGGCGCATCTGCGCATCGCGCAACGCTCGTACCCGGCCGCGGACTGGGCGACCAAGCTCGACGCGACCTCCGATGGCGGTCCTGGCTGGCTGGACTACCTGGAGGAGATGTACCGGCACGTCTGGGCCAAGGACTTCTGGACCAAGGAGGTCTACCTCGGCGTGCGGCTCGGCCAGCGCGGAGTGCGCGCCCAGCTGTCCGGCGGCGTGCTCGCGCAGCTGGCCAGCTCCTACCGGGCGGGCGAGCAGTTGCTCGGGCTTGGTGATGAGGCGGTCCCGGCCGCGGAGATAACGCGCTGGACCGAGCACGCCGAGCGCCTCGGCCGGGCGCTCGGCGCGAGCGCGCTCGCGGCCGCCCACGCGACCTCGGACGAGGTCGCCTGGCTGTTCAGGCACGTGCTCGCGGGCACCGCGTTCGAGCCGGTGCCGTCAGCGGTGCGCCGGCGCACCTGGGGAGCGGGCGAGATCGAGTCGCTGCTCGAGGGCCAGGTTCACAACGGCCGGACCCTGCTCGGGCTTGAGCATCCGGCCGGAAAGTCATGGGCCGCCTTCCTGTCGTTCGCCAGGTTCCCTGACGTCATGTACTTCCCCGACGGGGAGCCGTGGCTGCACTACGCCGACTCGCTCCCGTTCCCGGTCGAGGCGAGCCTGCGCATGAGGCTGATCGCTCCCGCCAGGGCCAGCAAGGACGTAAGCCGCAGGCTTGCCCACGCCAGGGACATGGACGCGCACATCAGGGAGGCCGGCGCAGAGCTGCCGATCGCCCTGGCCGAGCAGATCGAGGCGGCCAGGCTGCTTGAGCACGGCATTACCAAGGAACGACTGCCTTTCGTGTACGGCTGGCACCGGCTCATGGTCACCGCGCCCACCAGGGACATGTGCGTGCGACGGGCCGAGGCCGTGATCGAGCATTACCGGGACGCTGGCATCGACGTCGTGAACTCGACCGGTGACCAGTTCTCTCTGCTGTGCGAGTCGCTGCCAGGGGACCGGGTCAGGCTGACCTCCTACTTGCAGCGGCAGCCGCTGTACACGGTCGCGGGCGGGATGCCGAACGCCACTGTCGACCTCGGCGACCGCGTGACCCCCGAGGCGGGCTGGGTCGGCCCGTACATCGGCGAGACCCAGGGCCGGGCCCGGTCGGTCGTCCATTTCGACCCGCTGGTCGCCGCGGCAAGGAACCGGCCGACCGCGGTAGCGATCACCGGCGAGCCTGGCGGCGGCAAGACCACGCTCGCGCTGCTGCTGATCCTGCAGCTTGCGCTGCGGGGCGTGACCGTGGCCGTGATTGATCCCAAGGGCGACGCGGAGTCCCTGGCCGGCTGGCTGTCTGAACGCGGTCGGCAGGCCAGGGTCGTGCCGCTGGGCGGCGCCGCGCCCGGCCTGCTTGACCCGTTCTCGTTCGGCGATGACCTGGCCGAGCGGCGCACGATGGCGACCGAGACCCTACGGCTGCTCCTGCCGCGCATGAGCGAAGAGCGGGAGAGCGCCATGATCCAGGCCGTCGCCGCGGTCGCCGCCGGCGATCAGCCCAGCCTCGGCAAGGTCGTCGTGCACCTGGAGCAGTCCAAGGACCCGGCGTCGGTAAACCTCGGCGCGGTGCTGCGCTCGATGTCAGAGATGCGGCTGGCCCGGCTGTGTTTCGCTCCGTCGGGCGGTCAGCGGATTGACGCCGCCGGCTGGACGACGGTGTTCACCCTCGCGGGCCTGACTCTGCCCGATATCGCGGTCAGGCGCGACGACTACTCCTACGAGCAGCGGCTCTCGGTCGCGCTGCTGTACCTGGTCTCGCAGTTTGCCCGCAGGCTGCTGAACGGCATGGACCGGCGGTTGCCCAAAGCCATCTTCCTGGACGAGGCATGGGCGATCACCTCAACACCGCAGGGTGCCAAGCTGATCCCGGAAGTATCCAGGATGGGCCGGTCTCGCAATACCGCGCTCATCATGGTGTCGCAGAACGCCGGCGACCTGCTCAACGAGCAAGTCACCAACTGCATCTCGAGTGTCTTCGCGTTCCGGTCCTCCGAGCGCACCGAGGTTGCCAACGTGCTTGCGCTGCTCGGGGTGGAGCAGTCAGAGCAGCACAAGGCCGCGCTGCGAGGGCTCGGCAACGGGGAGTGCATCTTCCGCGATCTTGACGGCCGGGCCGGGCGGATCGCCGTCGACCTGATCTCCGATGACCTCCGTCAGTGCCTCGACACCAATCCGACGCGCGCCCGCTCGGACGAGGCGCCGGTGGCTGCCGTGCGGGACGAGCCGGCCCAGCCGGGGGCTGGCTGATCGCGGCCAGTTACGCAGCCACGACACCCCCCCTTCAGGAGCCCACCGGATGTGCAGATCCCGCCTTCCGCGAAAGACGGCCATCGCGCTGGTCTTGTTCGCGACGCTGCTGGCGGTACCGGGCCGGCAGGCCGGAAGCGCCGCCGGGCAACGCAGCCTGCACACGGCCGCAACGGCAGCTAGGTCCGGCAACGCCGACGGCGTGTCCCTGGATGCGGCGACCACGTCAACCGTCGGGAGCACATCGGGCGGTTTGTGCTCAGTTCCCGGCATCGGCGACATCGGCGGGCTGCTCGGCTTCTGCTCACTCGGCAGCTCGGGACTCATCGGAGACCTGAACAATATCTGCGAGCCGTCGCTGCCCGACCCCGAGCCGGCCAACGCCGGCATCGACGCGATGGTCGCGCCACCGGAAACCGGAGCGCAGCCGGACACGCTCTACAGCGAGTACGGAGTCGCGGGCGACTACTGGTCGGCGACCAACCTCCAGTGCTCGGACATGACCTCGCTCATCGGCAATGACGTGGCGGGCATGGTCTTCGACGCAGCGAAGTCGATCGACCGGGTCACGATAACGGTGTACCAGGCAGCGGCCGGGGAGGGGATACTCGGCTGGCTCCAGAACGCGACCGACAAGCTGATCTCGAGCCTCGGCAACGCGATCTACTTCCCTTACCTCGCGGTCGTCGTCGTGATCGGCGCGATCTGGCTGGCCTGGCAGGGCCTGATCCGCAAACGGGGCACCAGGACGATCGAGGGCACGATCTGGATGGTGGTGGCCTGCGTCGCGGCCATCCTGCTGATCGGCAAGCCGGCCGACGTTACCGGCCTGGGCAAGGGCGTGTCAGACGGCATGTCACAGGCACTCGACGCGGCCTTCGCCAAGCTGCCAAGTCCCGGCCGGACGAGCTGCGTTCCCCTCCAAAATGGCGATCCCCAGACCCAGCCGTCGACGTACAACTACACCTCGGGTGGCACCGTCGTCGCGCAGAACGCGGACGAGTTGTGGACCGTGCTCGTGTGCGAGCCTTGGCTGGACGGGGAATTCGGTACCTCGGCCTATGCGGCACCCGGCGGCAAGCCGACTGCCGTTAACACCTACGGCCGGTCGCTGCTGTGGGCGCAGGCGATCGCGGTGAACGAGAAGCCCACGCAGGCGCTCATTTCCGCCAAGCAGGCCGCCTACGCGGGCATCGCCAGCAGCATCCAGACCAATGATCCGGTGGTCTATCCGCTGTTCCAGGGCAAGGAGTGGACCACCAGGCTTGAGATCGCGTTCGCCGCATTGTTCGCCGCGGTCGTCGCCGGCGTGCTAGTGCTGCTGATCTCGGTGACGCTCATCCTGCTCAAGCTGGGGTTCCTGCTGCTGCTCATCGCCGGGCCGTTCTTCCTGCTGATCGGCACCCATCCGGGCTTCGGGCGCGTCGTCGCCATCCGCTGGATCGAGCTGCTCGTCGGGGTCTTGCTCAAGCAGGCGGCGGTCGCTGTGGTGCTGAGCGTGCTGCTTTACTGCTACGCGCTGATCATGGGCGCAAGTGACGCGGTCCTGCCGTGGGCGCTGAAGATACTGATGATCGCGCTGGTCACCGTGGCCGCGTTCATTTACCGCAAGCCGTTCCAGCATCTGTTCGCGGCCGTCGGCTACGGCGTCATCGGGTCGCATGACCAGGCCGCGGCGGACCTGCAGCGGGCCGGCGCTACGGCCAGGGCCAGAACGGTCAGCGCGGCGACGCTGGCCGTGCCGCCGTTTGCCGCCTACCGGGCCGGCCGCTGGGCGCGCCGCAACCCCGCCCAGGCAGCCAGCCTCGCGATGGCCGCCAGCGGCGCCAACCCGACCGGCGCGGTGACTGCGGACGGTACCCAGCAGCAGGCCGACGGCAGTGCAATGGCCGACGCCGCGTCGGCTGCCGCTGCGGCCGACGGCGGAGCCGGCCGGGCGTCGCTAGCGGCCAGGGTGCGAAGCTGGCCGGAGAGCGACGGATCCGCAGCTGCAGAGCCGCCGCCGCTGAACCTGCCAGGTCGGAACGGGACGGGTTCCGGCCCGGCCACGTCCGCAGCGGCGAGGCCGGCCACGACCGCCGCTGTTGCGTCCGGCGCGAGGT
>JASHOL010000239.1 GCA_030041135.1 Streptosporangiaceae bacterium
CGGTCTGTTGCGGGCCGATCCAGAACTCGGGCTGGCCGTCGACGCCGAAGCCCACAACCTCGCCGAAGTCCATCGCGCGGGAGCCGCCGATCGGAGCGAGCGCGGCGTCATAGAACGCAGCGCTGGCAGCGACGTCGGCGCACTGCACAGAGAGATGATCAAGCATGGGGCCATCCTCTCAGGGCTGGCCTTGCGGCCGGTCAGCCGCCCGCCCGGTGTCGCTGGCCTGCGCCCACGCCTCGCTCTGCTCCCAGAGTTGCTTGCCGAGCTCGGGCGTCGCGACCGGGCTCGGGGCTCGCTCCTTACAGTTCTCGTAGTAGCGGCCGCTGGCGCCCGCCAGTTCCGGCGCGGTCGCGCAGTACAGCGAGGTCTGCGCACCCTGCTCGGTCGTCAGCATGCGCCTGGTCATCAGCGGCCGGACCGGCCATGGCACTCGCCGCCAGATATCGGATGCGACCGTGCCGGGATGCAGCACGTAGCTGGTCACGCCCGTGCCCTCCATGCGCCGGCTGAGCTCCTGGCTGAACAGCACGTTGCACAGCTTGGAGACTGCGTACTCGTGCATGCCGGTGATGCCGTGGCCACGGCGGCGCAGGGCCGGGAAATCGATGCCCTTGGCCTGGTAGTGCGCGTCGCTGGAGACGGTAACGACGCGCGCCCCGCTGTCGGTCAGGCAGCCGAGCAGGGCCGTGGTGAGCGCGAAGTGACCGAGGTGGTTAACGCCGAACATCAACTCGAAGCCATCAGCGGTCAGGCCCTGCCGGCCCGCCACCCCAGCGTTGTTGATCAGTACGTGCAGCGGCTGCCGATCGGCCAGGAAGGCCTGGGCCGCCGCCCGCACCGATCCGAGATCAGCCAGGTCGAGCGGCAGCAGGCGAACCGCCTGGTTGCCCGTAGCCGCGATGATGGCCGTCACCGCGGCCTCGCCATTCGCTCGTGACCTGGACGTCAGGTACACCTGACCGCCGCCGGCGGCCAGCCCGCTGGCAGTGGCCAGCCCGATGCCGGTATTGCCGCCGGTGACGAGGAAAGTCCGCCCGGATAGTTCGCCCATTGCCGCCTCACGCAGTCA
The DNA here is from genome assembly GCA_030041135.1 of Streptosporangiaceae bacterium. Taxonomy (GTDB): domain Bacteria; phylum Actinomycetota; class Actinomycetes; order Streptosporangiales; family Streptosporangiaceae; genus JAJYUU01. The sequence continues at coordinate 1,073 of JASHOL010000239.1, forward strand.
GATGCGGCCAGCGACCTCAACGCCGCCAAGAGCCGCTTCACCGGAATCGCGTCCGAGCCTAGTCTCGAAGTACCGGCGGAGCACCCAGCCCGTAAGGAGGCGCGGTGTACGAGAAGGACGGCGAAAAGTACTTCGTGGTCGACGGTCACATGCACTACTGGAATGCGGCACCGGACAACTGGGTGCCGGGGGCAGAGCAATACGCGAAGGGCTGGATCGAGTGCTTCCACGCCTACATGGGCCTCGGGCCGCCGGAAACGCACTGGCCGCTGGAGAAGTTCCAGAAGTACTCGGAGGAGACCCTGATGCGGGATCTGTTCGAGGACGGCCATGTCGACGTCGCGGTGTTCCAGCCGACCTACCTGCTCGAGTGGTACAAGGAGGGCTTTAACACCACCGAGCGGAACGCCGCCATGGGCATGAAGCACCCTGGCAAGTTCATTTACAACACCCGCTGGGACCCGCGCGACGGCGACCCGGGCCTGGAGGCGCTGCGCCGCAACGTCGAGCGCTACGGGTCGAAGGGGTGCAAGCTCTACACCGCCGAGTGGAACAGCGGCTCGCGCGGATACAAGCTCACCGATCCCGGCGCCTACCGGTACCTGGAAGCGTGCCAGGAGCTGGGGATCAAGAACATCCACGTGCACAAGGGCCCCACGATCTGGCCGCTGGACAAGGACGCGTTCGACGTCGCCGATGTCGACCACGTGGCCACCGACTTCCCCGACCTGAACTTCATCGTCGAGCACGTCGGGCTACCGCGGATCGAGGACTTCTGCTTCATGGCGACGCAGGAGCCGAATGTGTACGCGGGCCTCGCCGTCGTGATCGGCGGGCTGATGCACGCCAGGCCGAGGTTCTTCGCCAAGGTGATGGGCGAGCTGCTGTTCTGGGTCGGCGAGGACAAGATGCTGTTCGGCAGCGACTACGCGATCTGGGAGCCGCGGTGGCAGGTTGAGGGGTTCGCGGACTGGGCGATGCCGGACTCCGAGGAATTCTCTGATTACCCGCGGCTGACCACGACCGGCAAGAAGAAGATCCTCGGGCTGAACGCGGCGAGACTCTACGGGATCGAGGTGCCGGCGGAGTACCAGCTGCAGGGGCAGCCGGCTTGAGCGTCACGGAGGCCGCCACGGGCCAGGCCCTGGCGGCGTTCGAGGTCGGGCGCGCGGGCCAGGCCGTGCTGTCCGCGCTGGCCACCGTGCGCGACCCGGAGCTTGATGAGTCCATCACGGCTCTCGGCTTCGTGGCCGGCTGTGCCGTCTCAGCAGGCGGGGACGCCGAGGTGCGCCTGCGGCTGCCGACCTATTTCTGCGCGCCCAACTTCGCCTTCCTCATGGTCGCCGACGCCTACGACGCGGTCGCGGCCGTGCCCGGCGTGCGCAGCACGCGGGTGCTGCTCGAGGATCACTTCGCCGCCGAGGCGATCAGCAACGGGGTCGCCGCGAGGGCGGGCTTCATGAGCACGTTCGAGGGCGAGGCGCGCAGCGAACTTGCCCGGTTGCGAGCCGACTTCCTGCGCAAGGCGGTGATGGCGGGCACCGACCAGGTCTGCCGGCCGCTGGTCGCGGCGGGCACGCGGCCTGATGAGCTGGCGGGCATGACGCTCGGGGAGGCGCCGCCGACGCAGGCGCTGGCCCGGCTGCGTCAGCGCCGGGCTGAGCTGGGGCTCCGGGCCGACGATGACGCGCCGCTGGTGATCGAGCCGGTGTCCGGGGTGGGCGTCGAGGCCGGGGCGCTCCCGCTGCACCTGCGCAAGGCCAGGACGACCGCGATCAGCGTGCGGGCAAACACAGGGATCTGCCGCGGAATGCTGCGGCAGCGGTATGCGGCCGCGGGGCTGGGCGAGTCAGAAGGCGAGGAGGACTGACGGAATGAAGGCCGTCCGTTTGCACGGATTCCACCAGCAGCCGGTCATCGACGAGGTGGCCGAGCCCGTCATCGGCGGGCCGCTCGATGTCATCGTGAAGGTAGGCGGCGCCGGCGTGTGCCGCACCGACCTGCACATCATCGACGGTCAGTGGGACGCGGCGATGGGCACGCCCCTGCCGTACATCCTCGGCCACGAGAACGCGGGCTGGGTGCACGCGGTCGGCTCGGCCGTCACCCACCTCGCTCCGGGCGACACCGTGATCCTGCACCCCACCACGACCTGCGGCGTGTGCCGGGCCTGCCGGGCCGGCGACGACATGCACTGCAGCGACAGCACCTTCCCCGGCCTGTCCCGCGACGGCGGGATGGCCGAGTACCTGCTGACCTCCGCGCGGTCCTGCGTGAAGCTCGACCCCGCGACCCGGCCGCAGGACGTGGCCGCGCTGGCCGACGCCGGGATCACCGCCTATCACGCGGTCCGCAAGGCGATACCGCTGCTGTACCCGGGCACGACGTGCGTCGTGATCGGCGCGGGCGGGCTCGGTCACATCGGCATCCAGTGCCTGGCCGCGCTGACCGCCACGACCATCATCGTGGTCGACCGCAACCCGGACGCGCTCAGGCTGGCCGGGCAACTTGGCGCGCACCATACCGTGGTCGCCGACGGCGGCCAGGTCGCGGCCGTCGCCGACCTGACCGGCGGAGCCGGCGCCAACGTGGTGCTCGACTTCGTGGCCGAGCAGGGCGCGGAGAACGACGGCTGGGCCATGACCGGCCGGGCCGGCTCGTACTTCGTCATCGGCTACGGCGGGACGCTGACCATTCCGACGCTCGACATCATCTCCACCGAGCGGAACATCGTCGGCAACATCGTCGGCACCTA
>JASHOL010000240.1 GCA_030041135.1 Streptosporangiaceae bacterium
GCGGCGGCCAGCGCCAGGTAACCGGCGATCTCCGCGCGAGTGTAGGGCGCCTTGGCCCGCTGGCGGGGCAGCGGCGCATCACGCGGGTCCAGGTGCGGCACGAGGGTGCGGGCGATGAACCGCAGGCTGGTGCGCAGCATCCGCCGCGCCGCGCCGGACAGGCCCGGCGCGCAGGTCGCGAAGCGTTCGATTACTGACGGGTGCAGTAATACCAGCGGGACGGGGTCGAGGCCGAGCGGGATCGCCCAGCCCGCCAGCTTGCCCGCCGCCCACAGCAGGCACTTGGCCCGGTCCCGCCTGGCCGGCGCCACCGCGGTGACCACCTGGCGGGCGAACGCCGCCGCGGCCGCCGGCGTGCCCTTGGCCGGCTTCCACCCGGCGACGTAGCCGGCCACCTCCGCTTGCATACAGCCATTAATACTGAAGACGAGCCTAATGCTCGACACCGGTTCCCAGTGCGCGGTGGCGCTCGGTAGGAGAGTGCTGTTCGTGTCCGACCTCACCCGCTGGCTGACCGACACCGGCCGGAACTGGCAGAACATCGGCATTGACTTCGCGATGGCGCAGCACGAGCTTGAGCGGCAGTCACCAGCCCTGATAGTGACGGTGTCGCGAACGGACTACACCATTCTGTGCGCCACGGCCCCCAACCTTACCGTCCACTACACCTCGGGCAAGCTAGCCGAGTTCACGACCGACGAACGCGAAAAGGTCAGGACAGCTCTCGAGGCGCGGCTGGATGCTGACTGGCCGATCTACATCAGGAAGGCACTTGCGAGTGCACTGCCTGCGGCGTGACGCATGCTGTCGTGGGGCTCGGATAAGTCATGCCGAACGAGGTAGGAGATCTTCGTCGCCGCGCTTAGTCGCGCGCTCGTGCCGAGTTGAGTGCGTTCCCTGCAGCGTGTCTGACGCGGCACTCCCAGCGGGCATTAACGCTCGCCACAGCGGAGGTCGTACAAGGCCGCCTGCGCAGCTAAAGGGCTCAGAGGCTGGCACGGCCGATACGGCGAAGTCGACGGCAAACCATTCCTGCCCAGGTGCTGGAGTGCCGCATCTGCCAATCACCGGCGCTGCGAGCCCACCAGAAGGCTAGGCTCTGAGAACATCTTGTAAGTACCTGAACTCCTTGTAATCCAGTGGATAGCTCGAATGCACCACCAGCTAATGACCATTACCCACGGTAGCGGTGACATTGGTGGCAGTGACAGACAGTAACCATACGCCGGAACCCAACGGAACGTCGTCCAGCGGCATGTCATGGCCCCAGGTAATTGGCATTGCGGCTTCCGTCGTGACAGTGCTTGCTTTTCTTGGATTCACGACGGCCGGGAAGTTGTTCCATGAAGTATTCGGTCCACGGCCCAGCCCCACGCCGACCCACTCTGCCAGCCGCACTCCAACTCCTTCGCCCACTATACTCCACAGTCAAGCTATATACTCGCCAAGCCCGGATCCTTCCACGTTTGATCCTGGAAAGCTCAACAACAGTGCCACAGACGATACTCCGTTTACGGTCGAGGCTCTGCTTCCCTGGAGCTTTACCGCTTCAGACAACGTTCAATATAAACGGGTCGCTGCTGCAGAGCAGGCATGTGGCGGGAGCGGATATATCTCTAGCAATGTCCAGTCAACGCTCCTTAATAACACTTGCGCAGCCGTTATGACTGGTGACTATGTAGAAAATAGTCCTGCGGTAACCAGTTCGAATGACGTTCTTGTGTCTGTTCAGGTCATGCCATTCGATACCGCCGAGACGGCGGACTATGTGTACTCGAGCTTCCCTCGCGGTGGAAATTGGAACTTTGGAATTTGGTGTCCGCTGAGCGGCCCTGGGGCAGATGACTGCACGCAAGGCTTTGCGACCGCAATTGTACGTGAAGTAGTCGAGGCCGACCACCGGTATCTGGTAGAAGCGACAGCTGTCTACACCGATCTTGCATCAACCCTAAGCAGCGAAGCCGAGGCTGCCCTAGAATCCGCAGCTGCAGCGGCTGTCGATGAATCAGGTCCTCAAAACTATCCGGGCAACCAGCCGTAGCAAGGTTCCTGTATGTCAGTTGATTCTCAGTCAGGGCTTAATACGGGCCGATGAATATTGGTGCGTTCCGCGCCAGGTGCGGGTCCAGAATTCCGCGGCGTGGTCGTGAGCAAGCAGTGGGGTCCTGGCCAACGACGAGCACCTAAGCTCAGGACAGATGCACGCTTCTGCCGCGATGACATACCCCCTGCGTCCGTAGGGTCGGGAGCCGTGGCACGAGTTCTACATGCTCAGCTCCCCGGCCAGGCCGGAACGCTTGACCAGCCGCCCCCACCGCTCGTGACGACCGTACTGCCGGGCGATCTCCCGGCCGGGGGGCAGCGAGCCGTCTTGGGCCCGGTTGGCCTGGGCCCACCGCCACGCCTCCAGCCGCACGTCTCGCCCGGCGGTCCTGCTGCGGGCGTTCAGAGGGCGATGGGCCGATTGGCTCGCCAGGGCCAGGTCGGTGGCAGCAGTCGCGGCTGCGCTCTCTGCCGGGCCGGGTGACCGCCCTGCGCGCGGACGGGAGGCGCTGAGCCGGGACCGGACCTGGTCTGCCTCAGGCGCGCCGAGGTGGGTGTACAGGGCGAGTGCCTGCTGCCAGTGGCAGCGGGCCTGCTCCTCCTCGCCTGCGGCGTGGAGGCTGTCGGCGAGGTCGCGGTGCGCGCTTGCCTGCTGGTAGGCGTGGCCGGTCTCGGCGGCCAGCCGGAGCGCGGTCGCTAGCAGGGAGCGGGCGGCAGCGGGCCGACCGGACCTGTGTAGGGTCTCGGCCAGGCTGCTGAGCGCCCCGATCTCGCCATACCGGTCGCCAGCCTGTCGGAACAGGGCGAGTGCCTGCCGGAGGCAACTGATGGCCTGCCTATGTTCGCCGCGCTGCAAGCTCACGTCGGCCATGCCTCGTAGTCCGACGGCCACCCCGACGGGATTGTCGATGCGGCGGCCGCTCGTCACGGCCTGTTCGAAGAGGGCGGCAGCCTCGGCCAGCTGACCGCGGCGGAGGCTCAGTTCTGCGGTCCGCTGCAGCGCCCGCGCCTCGCCGACCTGGTCCTTCGAGTCGCGGAGCATCGGCAGGGCGCGCCGCAGATGTGCCGATGCCTGGTCGTAGCAGCCCAGCTCGGTTTCGGCGTCGGCGAGGTCAGCCAGTGCGCGCGCTACGCCGAGGCTGTCCCCCGCGTCTTCGAAGGCGGCAATGGCTGCGCCGTAGTAGCCCGCCGCTGACCGGAGGTCGTGCAGCCGGTACTCGGTGACGCCGAGATTCTGCAGAACCCGCGCCTGGCCGGCCCGGTCGCCGCACTTGCGGTAGCACTCGAGCGCGGCCTGGAAATTGTCGGCCGCGTCGCGGAACCGGCCCTTCAGTATGGCGCCGATGCTGCCGAGACCGCACAGCGCCTCGGCTTCCGCGGCCGCATCACCCGTTTGGCGGGCGGTCTGAAGGGCGTGCAGGCAGATGGCGTGCGCCTCCGGGAGGTGGCCGCCGTTCATCAGGTAGCGAAACAGCGTGCCGGCCAGTCCGGTGGCGTGCCGGGGCCAGCCGTTGCGAGCGCAGTGCACTACCGCTGCGACCAGGTTCGCGCGCTCGGCGTCCAGCCACGCCCGCGCTTCCGGCTGGCCGGGCATGGCCGGCACAGCAGCGGCCGGCGCCGGGCGCGGCCGCAGGTGGGCCTCAGCGGGGAACAAAATGTCCATGGCGGCCGCGGCCGCGGCCAGGTAGTAGTCGAACAGGCGGGTCAGGGCATCACGACAATGGCCGTAGGTGTCGCAGGCGGCGGCCCGCTCGTAGGCGTAGGAGCGCAGCAGGTCGTGCATCCCGTACCGGCCAGGACCGCTGGCCTGGACCAGGCTCGCCCGGTGCAGCCGCCCCAGTATCCGCCGGGCCTGGCCGGCCGTGGTCCCGGTCAGCGCCGCCGCAGCATGCAGGTCAAGATCCGCGCCCGGGTGCAGGCCGAACAGCGCGAAAGCCTCGGCCACGCTCTTGTCGAGCTGCCCATAGGACCAGGAAAATACCGCCCGGACATCGGCACAGTCCTCTCCCGCCTCCAGACAGTCCAGCCGACTCTCTGCCAGCTCATCGACCACATCCCGCAGCGTCGCTGCGGGGCGGACGGCGGCCATCTCCGCGGCGACCCGCAGGGCCAGCGGAAGTCGCGTGCACAGCCCGGCCAGCGCCGTCGTCACCTCTTGGTCCTGATCGGCCCGCGGACCGACCAGCGACCGCAGCAGGGCGACCGCATCAGCCAGCGGAAGCAGGTCCAGCTCCAACCTTCTGGCACCGTCCGTGGCAACCAGCCCGGCCAGCGTGTCCCGGCTGGTCACCACCGCTACGCAGCCCGGATGGCCGGGCAGCAGCGGCCGAACCTGGTCACCGTCGCGGGCGTTGTCAAGCAGCACCAGCATCCGGCGGTCGGCAAGCTGGCTGCGGTACAGCAGGGCCCGTTCCTCCATCGCGTCGGGAATCACCTGGCCCGGCACGCCCAGCGTCCGCAGAAAAACGGCCAGCGCATCCACCGGTGCCACCGGCTGATCCCGGTCGTAGCCGCGCAGGTTCAGATACAACTGCCCGTCAGGGAACCGGTCCGCTACCAGGTGTGCCCACCGCACTGCCAGCGCCGTTTTGCCCACCCCTGCCGTTCCCGCTATCGCGCACACCGTGGCTCTGGAATGCTCGGCATCAGGCGCCAGGAGGAGCTCGGTCATTGCTGTCAGCTCATGGTTCCGGCCGACGAAGCCGGATACTGCCCGTGGCAGCTGGCGCGGCACGGGGGACGGTGGAACGTGATCGGCCTGGCCCGCCCAGGACCAGTTCGCCCGCTCGAGAGCCGGGGCCAGGCCGGCTACTCCGAGCGCGGCTTCGAGGAGCGCTACTGAGCTCCTGCGCGGGTGACTGGTCCGGCCGCACTCGATGTCGCTGATCGTCCGTACGCTCAGGCCGGATAGCTCCGCGACCTCTTCTTGGGTTAACTCTGCTTTCAGGCGGTGCACTCGCAGCAGTCCGTCGGGCCCGCCGAGTTCGTGCCAATTCGCGCCCATGGCTGCATTGTGGACCGAAAGCCACGGCTGGTCCGCATGGACCGGAGGAATTGGCCGTGGTTCTGCCGGTCAAACCTCCAGCCGATCTTCGTGGCCGATGGCCTCGGGCACCCAGCATGCTGCTACCAGGTGCGTGTGATAGGCGCCGGTATTGCTTCCTGGCTAGCCGGGGAGGCTTGCGACGAAGCGGGACAGGAGGCCTGGCATTGAGGCAGTGACCGCGGCAGTTGCTTCGAGACCGGCCATCCCCGCTAGCAACCCCTGGCCTGGCACCCCAGGCCTTGCCACCAAACCAAGAGCCACGAAACCAAGGAAAAGGTGAATCGACATGCGACTTCTGGAGATGGCCGCGGATCGCGTGCTGAGCATGGTCGTCCCGCACGCGACCGCGAGTGCGTGCATTGCCTGCCCCACCATCCAGGTGTATTGCGAGTGCAGCTCGCACGGAAACAATCTCGTCAAGTGGTACAAGCAGTGCAGCTACTCGGGCTGCGAGTGCCAGACCGAGCACTGCGGCGCCTGCTACGCCACCAGCAAGCTGTGCAGCTGACCGACTGATCCCGATTGCCGCGGCCCGGAGTCAGCGGACCCGGGCCGCGGCAATCGGTTCGCACTGGACCCTTAGGAGTGAACATGCCCATCCTCAGCGCCGCTGTCGCCGTCGTCGGTGCCCTGTGCCTGCTTGACCTGCTGCTGATGTTCGGAGTGATCCGCCGACTACGCGAGCACAGCGGCATGCTGTCGCGGATCAGCGGTCTCGGCGACCAGATGCCGCCGGTGACCGGCCTCGCCGGAGGCGACTCGCCCGCGGCGTTCTCAGCGACAACCACCACCGGCGCGCTGGTGACCGAGACGAGCCCGCTGCGGATAGCCGCCTTCTTCTCCTCGTCCTGCCCGGCATGCGCGGAAAGGGTACCGGCGTTCGCTGACAAGGTCACCAGCTACGGCATCAGCCGCGACGCCATGCTGGCCGTGGTCCAGCACGACAGCGGCCCGCTGCCAGCGTTCCTTGACCAGCTGGCCGACGTCTGCCAGGTGCATGTCGAATCGAATGGAGGCCCGGTCGGCGAAGCCTTCCAGGTGCACGCCTACCCGGCCTTCTGCGTGTTCAACGGCCATGGCATCCTCCTGGCGAGCAGCGAAGACCCGTCGGTCCTGTCCGTCGTCGCCTCGGCTACCCCGGCCGCGCAGCCCGCCGGTGCGCGCTAGGCGGATGCCCCGCGCCGTCAGGGCGCTCGGCTCGGCCCTCGTACTGCCGTGGCGAGCCGGGCGCGGGACGTTCCTCGGGCAGCTGCTAGTCGCGGTGCAGACCGGCCTGGCGCCGGTACTCGCCGCCTGGCTGCTGCGGGAGGTTTTCGATGGGCTGACTGGCAGCGGGCCGCGTTCAGGCCTGCTCATCCTGGTGCTGGCACTCGCCGCGACCGGAGGGCTCGCTGGAATGCTGCCCAACCTCAGCCAGTACCTGACCGCGCAGTCCAGCCGTGCCGTCGAGCGGCACGCGACATCCGAGCTATTCACCGCCGTCGGCCGCCTGACCGGTTTGCGGAAGCTCGAGGACCCCGGCTACCTGGACCGGCTCAACGTGGCGCAGCACGCGGGCATGTCCGGGCCAGCGCAGATCCTCGTGACCCTGACCGGCACGGTCCAGTCGGCAGTTACCCTGGCTGGCTTCCTGATCACGCTGCTCGTGCTCAGCCCGGTACTGGGGACTGTTGTCGTGGTCGCCGCGCTCCCAGGCATCGCCGCCCAGTTCGGCATCGCGCGCCAGCGGGCGAAACTGATGAACGGGCTGAGCCAAGCCCAGCGACGACAGTACTTCTACGCGGGCCTGCTGACGACGGCGGCGGCAGCCAAGGAGATCCGGCTGTTCGGACTCGGCGCGTTCTTCAGGCGGCGGATGCTCAGCGAGCTCGGCGTCATCCAGCAGGAGAACCAGCGCGTCGACCGGCGGCAGTTCGCGGCCTGCACGCTATTGCAGGCGCTCAGCGCGCTGGTGGCTGGGTTCGGCATGTGGTGGGCGATCTCGGCCGCGGCGCGGGGCAGCTTGACGGTCGGTGACGTGTCGGTCTTCATCGCCGCTCTCGCGGCCGTGGGAAGCTCGCTCGCCGGGGTCGTCGGTAGCGCCGCGCTCATGTACCAGGCAGCGCTCATGTTCGACGCCTACCAGGACATCGTGACTGGCAGCCAGGACCTTCCTGTGCCCGCAAAGCCGGTGCCGGCGCAGCCGCTGCGGCAGGGCATCGAGCTTCACGACGTGTGGTTCAGGTACGCGCCTGACCAGCCGTGGGCGCTACGCGGGCTTAGCTTCGCCATTCCGGCCGGCCAGGCCCTCGCCCTGGTCGGCCGCAACGGCGCGGGCAAGAGCACGCTGGTCAAGCTCCTGTGCCGGTTCTACGACCCGGAGCGGGGCCGGATCTTGTGGGACGGAGTGGACCTGCGCGACATGGACCCGTCGGCGCTTCGGAACCGGATCAGCACCGTATTCCAGGACTACATGAGCTATGAGCTCAGCGCGCGGGAGAACATCGCCGTCGGCGACCTGAGCCTGGGCCCGGCTGGCGAAGTTGATCCCGGCGATGCCGTGGCCGAGGCCGCTGCGCGCGCCGGCATTCACGACAAGCTGCGTGCGCTGCCTAACGGATATGACACCCTGCTGACCCGCAGTTACGTTGACCTGGCGGACAAGGAGGACCCGCGGACCGGGGTGCTGCTGTCCGGTGGGCAGTGGCAGCGGGTAGCGCTGGCCAGGGCGCTGCTGCGCGGCGGCCGCGATCTGATGATCCTGGACGAGCCGAGCTCAGGCCTCGACGCGGAGGCCGAGTACGAGATCCACCACCGGCTGCGTGACCATCGCGGTGACCGGACGACGGTGCTGATCTCGCACCGGCTGAACGCCGTGCGCGACGCAGATCACATCGTGGTCCTTGTCGACGGTGCGGTCGCCGAGCGAGGCGACCACGAACTTCTGATGTCGGCTGGCGGGACATACGCGCGGCTGTTCGGACTCCAGGCCAAGGGGTTCGCTACTGCGGGAGTGGTGGCTGTGGATGGATGAGCTGTCTGTCGCCGTACTCTGCCTGACTGGGTGCGTATTCGCAGCGTCGGCGACGGCGAAGCTGCGCGGACGCTCGGCGTATCTTGCGTTTCTCGCCGGGCTGCGGGACACCGGGCTGGTACCCGCTCGCCTGCTGCCCGCCACCGCCGCGGCGCTGGGCGCGGCGGAGGCGGTGGTCGCCCTCGGCCTGATCGCCGCGTGCGCGCTGACTGCGACCGCGTCGCCCGGAAGGATCATGTTCGGTGGGTCGGCCCTGGCCGCGGCCGCCGCGCTCACCACTACGCTCGCTGTCGGCATCGCGGTGGTCATGCACCGCGGCACGCAGGCGCGCTGCGCCTGTTTCGGCGCGGGCTCCGGCAGTCCGATCGGCCGCGTGCACCTGATCCGGATTCTCGGCCTGCTCGCAATTCAGGCCTGCGGGCTCGCCTGCTGCCTGCTCAGTAGCGCGCCGTCAGCGTCCGGCGCCGTGCTCGCCGCGCTGGCCGGGGCGGTGGGCGCGCTGCTCGTCGTCCGCTTGGACGACATCGCTGGCCTATTCATGTCGGCCCGCCCGCCCGCTCCTGGGCAGCGGTCATGGTGACTCCGCCATATGAGGCCGGCCTGGTCACCTGTGCCGTGGCCGTTCTGGTAGTGGTCGCCGTGGTATTGGTCCGCCGACGGTTCGTCATGGTCACCGTCCGTGGCCTGAGCATGTTGCCCACGCTGAAGGCAGGTGACCGAGTGCTGGTGCGGCGGACGCAGGTCGGGAGGCTGCGCCGCGGTCAGCTCGCGGTGGCCGCCGAGAACGGCCGGTCTGCCGATGCCTCGCGGGAGTGGGTGATCAAACGGGTCGCTGCGGTGCCCGGCGACCCGCGGCCCGCCTGCCTGCCGGACACTTCCGACCCGGCCGACCGGGTGCCCGACGGGCATTATGTCCTGCTAGGCGACAACGCGGCGGTCAGTTACGATTCCCGGCAGCGCGGTTATTTCACTTCCGGGCAACTCCTTGGCGTAGTGGTCCGCGGCTATGCGCAGCAGGCAACCTCGCCGCACGCGCCCGGGCCGTCGCTGGCGGGCCGTGGGATTCTGGGCGCTCCTGATTCACAGCCTGCCGGCGACACCGCGGCGCACGTCGACGTCGCGGTCCGGCAGGGGTCGCCGACCTCGGCGAGGAGCACGGCCACCGGGTACTGAGAGTCTGCGGTAAGGGCACCAAGGTCGTGCTCGTCCCGCTGCCGCCCGCCGTCGGGCGGGCGATCGACCGTGCCGTCAGCGGCCGGGTATCAGGACCGATCCTGCTCAACAGCCGCGGAGCCAGGATGGACCGGCACGCCGCGACGCGGAGGCTGAGGAACCTGGCCAGCGCCGCAGGCGTGCGGATCGGCAGGACGCACCCGCACATGCTGCGCCACACCTTCGTGACCACGATGCTGGACGCCGGAGTGGACCTGCGCGATGTCCAGATAGCTGCTCGGCACGCCGACCCACGGACGACAATGCGCTATGACCGGGCACGCAACAACCTCGACCGGCACCCGAACTACATCCTGGCCGCCTACATGGCCTCCGGCACCTGACCGGCTATGGCGCCCGGAGGAGCGGGCCGGCATTGCCTATAGCATCCGATGCATATACCATAGGATGCATGGCGGTGCTGTACGCGGTCGAGGTCGAGCCCGAGGTGCGGTCCTGGCTCGAGCAGCTCAGCGACCGGGACTTCGGCCGGGCCGACTTCCTCGTCGGCCTGCTCGCCGAGCAGGCCGACACCCTGGGCGAGCCCTATACCCGTCACCTCGGCGGGAAAGTCCGCGAACTGCGGTTTCACCTGCTGGCCCAGCAGCCGCGCATCACCTACTGGCTCGCGCCCGGCCGGCGGATCATCCTGCTGACGGTGTTCCGCAAGACCAGAAATGCCGAGGTGGCCGAGGTAGCCCGCGCGTTAACAGCTCAGAAGACCTGCGAAGCCGAGCACGGGCCCGCGCACGACACCTTCGACCGGGAGGCATCCTGACATGACCAGCAGCCACACTTCCTACGAGGAACTGGCCAGCCAGCACCGCGACAGCGACGAGTACCGCCAGGGTCACGCCGAGGCCCAGCGCGCCTACCTCATCGGCAAGGCCGTCCGCGACCGTCGCCTCGCGCTCGGCCTGTCCCAAATCGAACTCGCCGCCCGAGCCGACATGACCCAGCCCGCGCTGTCCCGCCTCGAAGCCGGCGGCGTAATCCCCACCATCCCGCTCCTCGACCGGATCTCCGCAGCGCTGGACGCCGACCTCATCGTCGAGATCGCCCCGCACGCTGCATAACCCTCCGCGCAACTGCCGATGAGCGAACGTTTAGTGGCCGACCGGCAAGGGCTTCACTTAGCCTGGCACGTGCTGCTGCGGCTCGGCGCGCATGCGCCGACCGATTCCGTCTGCCGCGGAGGGCCCGTTCCCTGTCGTTGCCGCGGGTAATGCTGGCCGCCTCTGTACTGCCTCGGCCCCCTGGTCCCGTCATGGGCTAAGTTCCGCGTATGGACCCTACAGTCGTCGCTGCGTGGATCGCGGCAAGCGTCAGCGCGCTGACCCTGGTGGGCACTCTGGTTGCGCAGTACCTCGGCTACCGCGCAACCAGCAGGGATGCCGAGAAGACAGCCAGCGCACAGAGCGAGCAGTTGGACCGTACCCTCGCCGAGCAGCGCACGAGAACGCTGAACGACCGTTTCGCCATGGCGGCCGAGCAACTGGGCAGCCACGAGCCAGCCGTCCGGCTGGCGGGGGCATACGCGATGGCGGGCCTGGCAGATGACTGGGCCGAAAGCAGGCAGACCTGCATCGACGTGCTGTGCGCGTACTTACGGCTGCAAGATGAGCCAGACCCTGGCCAGGACGCTCCCGAGGCGGAGCGACGCGCCTTCCAGGCCATCCAGGAAGTCCGCCACACTGTCATCCGCGTCATTGCCGCGCACCTCAAGAAGAACGTTAAGACATCCTGGCAGGGCTTCAGCCTCGACTTCACCGGCGTTGTCTTCGACGACGGCGACTTCAGCAACACCCGGTTCTCCGGCGGAGAGGTCTACTTCACCGGTGCTCAGTTCCCGGGCGGCATGGTCCACTTCACCGACGCCGAGTTCGCCGGCGGCAGGGTGTACTTCGGTGCAGCTGATTTCTCCGGTGGCAGCGTCTTCTTCTCCGACTCTAAGTTCTCCGGCGGTGAAGTCGACTTCGCCGACGCCCATTTCTCCGGCGGCACAGTCAGCTTCGGTGCCGCCCAATTCTCCGGCGGCACAGTCAGCTTCGCTGGCGCCCAATTCTCCGGCGGGGAGGTCTACTTCAGAACCGCGCGGTTTTCCGGCGGCACCGTCGACTTCGCCGACGCTCTGTTCTCCGGCGGCACCGTCGACTTCAGCAATGCTCACGACTGGTCAGTCCCGCCCAGATTCCCCTGGACTAACACGCCCCCGCCAGGCGTGAAACTGCCCGGGGAGGATCAGCTCAACGGGTGACAGCCGTGAAACAGCACCGCCCTCGCGAAAATTAGCGTGTAGGCGGAGTTGTGCACTCTTCTGCCGCCGACCGTGCACGGACGTGATCTAGCAGGCCACGATGACTGCGCGGTTTCGCGCGGCTTCGGCGAGTCGGGCTAGGTCACCTGGATCGCTGGTCAGGATCCTGTCCCCAGGTGTAGCCAGCAGGACCACCGTCGCGTCGATGGCGTCTGCGGTTCCTGCGTCGGCCAGCAGCATGCCTGCATCGCGGCCGTCGCCCGGGTTCACGGCGCGGACGTCGACGGCCAGCAATAGCCGGGCCAGGCTCACCTGCCGCCCCCGCCGGTCGCGCCACACCTGAGCCACGACCATGGCGTTACTGCGCAACTCCAGTCCTGCGCGCTGCGCTACCTGCAGCCGCGCGATCATCGCCCGGTCGCCGCGGTCGACGGCCAGCAGCGCACCGGCGTCCAGGACCAGTGCACTCATGCCGCGGTGTCGCCTGCAGCTTGCCCGAGCTCACGCTCAGCCCGGCCGATTTCCTCTGCCGTCAGCGCCCCGTGCTCGGCTTGCCAGGCGGCCAGGAACTCGGCGAGGGCCTCGGCCCGCAGCTTGCTCGCCGCGGCCTCAGCCAGCCAGGACGACACCGGCTTGCCTGCCTGTGCCGCCGCAGACCTGACGGCATCACCCAGCTCGGGCTCAAAGGAGATACTTAGCTTGTCGACCTTCACACAGCGATCCTACCATGGTCGTTCCTACTCCAGTAGGAAGATCTTAACGGTGACATCGCCGCGCCTCCTCGAGGCATCCGCTCTTGCCGCCGACGGTGCCTTCGGCAGGTGTTGCCTACGGTTCCCGCGGGAACCATCGCAACATCCGGCCGCCGAGCGAATCGCGTCAGCGCTGCGAGTCACGCAGGTCGCGTTGTCTCTTTACGTTGTGGTGAGCGCTGTCGAGCGGCAACGATATCCGTCAGTCCTAAATACTCAGCTCACGGTCAGCCCGAAGCACGTACGAGTAGTAGTTGATGGTTCTTCCGCGCACGGGCGCGCTAGTCGCTAACGTCTGTGTGTGGAGACCAAACCCGCTCGTGCCGGAGACCTCAGATATGACGTAGCGCTGTCATTCGCTGGCGACCAACGAAGCTACGTCCATAAGCTCGCAGCTGCTCTTCGGAAACGTGGAATACGCCGTTCTACGATGACTACGAGCAAGCAACGCTGTGGGGTAGAGACCTGTACGAGCATCTCGACTGGGTTCACCAACAAGGCAGCACGGTTCTGTGTGGTGTTCGCTTCCGAGGCTTACGCTCAGAAAGTCTGGACAACTCACGAACGCACAGGCCCAGGCGATCGAATCTAATCAGGAATACATTTTGCCATACGGTTCGATGATATTCCGGGCTCAGGTTCACAGTCGCATACGTCGACGCATAATCCACGCCACCGGCGAAGTTAGCTGCTCTAATCTCCAAGAAGCTCAGGCCTAGGGTGCATGAGCAGTACATCCCACCTGAGCCTGACAGACTCCCCGACAATGTCCATATCAGCCTGGATATCCTGCGACGCGACCTCGGCACTCCGCCCTCCGAGGTAATCGAGAGTCTGCGAGCCATGACCTCCATCCGCCGGTCAGTGTGTCGACAGAGTCCAGCTCTCACTAGGACTGCCGCTGTCACGAAGAGAACGAGTGCTCCGTGCCGGGCTCGGCTCGCCTGCCCTGACCTCGCCGTCAATGTCCTGTGGGCCGGCCGATCACCTCTATCAGCCAGCCCATCGACCTCGGCCCGTTCGAGGACGCCACCCCCCGCTACCGCCCGGTCGGTGACCTGTGATGATCGGGAGGCAACCTTTTCCACCAGGGAACGCCACTGCTCGGGAACGCCCGTGTTGTTGAACGCTCGGAGACGTTGACCGAGGGAGGTGACCCCTCGCCGCCGAGGACGCGTTCCATAACGGCTCGGTGCAGTTCGCGCATCTTGGAGGCGCGTGGCACCAGACCTCCCTTCAGCGGATCAGCACAGCGCAGTCCAGATAAGGCAATCGCCTCAGGGAGCCTCAGGCGCCGGCGATGTTCCTGATAGGGCTGTCGGTTCTCGTAGTGGTGAGAGGTTGGTGTGCGGAATCTGGCCGGTCAGGGACGAGGCAGACCATCCCTTCGCTGAAGCCGGCAGAGCCGATGCCGAATGCGGCGTTGAACCTGGCGAGGTTCGCGACGGTGATGTGGGCAGTGATCTCCACGATCTGCTTTTCGGTGAAGTGCTGCCTCATCCGGGCGAACACCTCGTCGGTCATCTCGACCGGCGTGCGCATCACGGCGACAGCGTAGTCGAGCGCGACCTTCTCGCGGTCATTGAACAGCTTGCTCGAACGGTAGTTGGGCAACGCGAGGATCTCCTCGTCGCTGAGACCCGAGTGCCGGCAGATCTGCGAGCCGAGGTCGACGCAGTACTCGCAGCCGATCATCTGGTTGCCCTTCAGCTCGATGAGGTTCTTCAGCCGCTCGTCGACGCTGCTGCCCTTCCGGACCGCCCCGTTGAACTTGCCCATCCCCATCATCATCTTTGGCTGGTAAGCCCAAATCTTGAACGGTTCGAGGCCGTCGCCACTCTGTGGCTCACGACCGGTCAGCCT
>JASHOL010000241.1 GCA_030041135.1 Streptosporangiaceae bacterium
GCTGCCGCGGCGTTCACGTTGGCGACATTAGCGGCGGCTCCTGCCGCGCAGGCCGCGCGACCATCCGGCGACAGCTGGACGACGATGCAGTTGCCCTCGGCCGTGACCAGGCCGGCCGTGCTTAACTCGATCGCGGCCGCCAGCCGGAATCTGGCTTGGGCGGTCGGCACTGAGGATGCGTCGGCGGCCGGACGTCCGCTGCTGCTGGAGTGGAATGGCAAGCGCTGGAGCAAGGACGCGGTTCCCGGCAAGCCACGGGTCGGCCAGATGGTGCAGGTCAGCTCGGCCAGTCCGGGGACGGCCTGGGCGCTTGGCTATGTCGGCGCCGGCGGCACGAATCTCATCCTCCGGTGGCGGAGAAACGCGTGGGTGCAGGTGCCGGTGCCAGGGAACCTCGAAGGCCAGACGGTTTACAGCATCGCTGCGGGAACCGGGGGCACCGCGTGGCTCTATGGCTACTCGGACTCGCGTGGTTACCTGCTTGAACGCTGGAGCGCGGCCCACTGGCAGACGATCAAGGTGCCCCTTGACCTCTGGGGCTATGTAGCGGACATGCTCGCGGTCGGCGCGCATAACCTGTGGCTCAACGACTACACGGATCAGGGCGACAGCGTCATTGCGCACTACAACGCCGGGCGTTGGACCTCGACCCAGGCGGCGCCGGGTGGCGCGACCTTCATCTCCGACTTCTTGCCTGTCACCGCCCGCAGCGTGTGGCTAACCGGTTACGTCTGCACCGTGGTCGAAATCGGCGCTGGATGCACAAGCATTGAGCCGCTCATCGCGCACTGGAACGGGTCTGCGTGGAATCAGGTAGTGCATCCGAAGGGCGCCGCTTTCATTACGAGCATCAGTCCAGGCCGGGGCGGGCAGCCGTTGTGGGCCGGCGCCGGCGCGTCCGGCCGCCGGGAGCCGTTCTTCTATGTGCACTTCAACGGGAGGGCCTGGTCGCTGGAACAGGCCGGCCCGGCGATGCGGGGAATCGTAGCGACCAGCACTCTGGTAGCGGCGGTCCCCGGCACCAACGCGACGTGGGCGGTCACCGACCGGCAGTCCAACGCGTCGGCGCCTGGCATCACCGCGATCGCCTATAACGCCGGCCGATGACCCGCATCTAGACGGACCGCGAGAAGCCAAGAGAGCTGTAGAGGGTGACCGCAGCAACGTTTCCGTCGTCTACCGTCAGGCCGACTCGCGGTTCGCCTGCCGCACCCATCACACGGCAAGCGGCCCCGATTAGAACCCGGGCGACACCGGCTCGCTGATGACGCGGGTCGGTGAACACGTCGGTTATCCACGGGCAGTCAGGCGCGCCTTCCCACGACGGGCGCCTAGCAGCCAGGAGCACGCCGGCCAGCTCGCCTCCTCTCCAGGCTGCCCCTGACGCCTCCGGCCAAATGGCACCCCAGGTGCCGCCGAATGTTGCTGTCAGGTCCGCGACAGCATCACTCAGACTTCCGGCCACAGCGGGGCCGAAGGCGCGCAGATACATCTCAGCCAGGAGAGGTATGCCGGTTTCCCCGATCGGACGAACGGTCACGCCGGTCACCGATACCGGCGATCGGTCAATCACGGAACAGACGTCGGCCAGGTAGTAGACGTTCAAAGTGCTCCCGCCCGTCGGGGCTTGACATTGCGCTGGCGCGCTCGTTGCCGGCAGATTCGAGATCCGGACGCTGATCGTCCGCAAGTACTTCTAGGGTGGCGCATGAGCGAAATCGATGACCGGCAGAGCGGACAGACGCCATGAGCGAGTACGCGATCAGGCCGCTAGACACCGAGACGTGGGATGCCTTCGCCCGGCTGTGCGAGAAGCACAACGGAATGGGGTTTGGCGAGTGCTGGTGCACGGCGTTTCATCCACGCCGCAAGGACCTGGGCGTCGATGTTGAGTCCGGCCGGCCGTACAAAGAATTCCTGGTCCGGGAGGGTAGGGCACACGCTGCCCTCGTCTTTGATGGCGAGGCGGCGGTCGGCTGGTGCCAGTTCGGGACACCAGAAGAACTCCCTCGCATCATCCACAGGAAGGAGTACGAGGCCGCTCTTGCCTGCTTGCCCGACTATCGCCTCACGTGCATCTTCGTGGACCGGAATTACCGGCGCGAAGGCGTAGCGGCCGCCGCCCTCGACGGAGCCCTGGACCTGATCGCGAAGGCAGGCGGCGGAGTCGTGGAGGGCTATCCGCAGGACACGCAGGGACAGAAGGTCTCGGCCTCGTTCCTCTACGGCGGCACCAGGAGCATGTTCGAGAAGGCCGGCTTCGACTACGAGCGTCCCAAGGGCAAGAACCACTGCGTGATGCGCAAGACGGTGGAGGCGATCGGTAACGAATGAGCCCCGGCCGGGGCCTCGCGGCCAGCGCGGCCGGGGCTCGCGAGGTTCAGGCGTGAACCAGCGGAGTATCCACCAGGTGCTCGACGAGGAACCAGGCTTCCAGCTCTCCGGTTCTGATCACGTTGGAGACCAGCAGGTCGTTGGTTCCGTCATCGCCCATCTCCTGGGTTTTGGCTGCGGCGGAATGCGCGTCGATCAGGATGGTCTCGTGCGCCTCGAGCAGCCGCGACAGCATGGCTGGTACTTCTTCGGCTCCGTTCGGCGGGCGAGGGATCGTCGTAATCTCCGCGACGTGGCGTGGATCGCCGACAGCCACACCGCCGAGCGTCTGCACCCGCTCCGCGATCAGGTCAACCAGCTCAAGCTGCTCCCCGGCATGCTTGTCCAGCAGGAGGTGCAGCTGGTAGAAGGTGGGGCCCCGCATGAGCCAGTGATGCTTCTTGTAGAGGGCATAAAGGATCTGTGTGTCGGCGAGGATCTTGTTGAGACGCTCACAGGAGTACATCCGCGCATCGGACGACAGGCCGATCGGGAATTGCCGAACGGTCCCGAATCTCTGCACCTCTACGCCGCGCTGGTGCAGCCACGGCTGGCTGGAGACCGCGCGGCGGGTCCGGCCGTTTCCGCTGACCGATCTTTTGGCCGTCGTCCGCGTGCTGCGGGCCGAGCGAGTAGCGGATCTCGCTGACGGCCGAGTGGCAGCGCTGGATGTCCTTGGTGGCACTGTTCCCCCTATTTCGTTTCGCCTGGCGCCAGGAGTGACTGTGGCAGCGGCAGGAATCTGAGCGTTTCCGGTGATCTCTCGCTACCGCCGCCCGTGAGCGGCGAGTACCGCATCCTCAGGACCACGGGAAACAACTCTCGGTGAAGGGGCTGATACCCACGAGCGCAGTGCGAAAACGGAACCGCTCACGGAGAACGGGGCACCAGCTCCCTGGCCGCCTGACTCCGAGATCCGGCTCGTCTTGAGCCGCCTGCGTCACGGCTATCGCAACAACTCCTCAGCGGGAAGCGCGCCCGAGCAGAGCCATGGCGCCTGTCAGCTGACGCCGCGCCCACTCGTACTGCCTGCGGTCGGCGTGGCCGCGGTACACGGTCTCGATGACCATGACAAGGGCCAGGTATAGGCAGTAAAGGCGGAGGCGGACCTGCTCGGTTTCCGTGAACGAAGCTCGACCGTACCCGCGCATGAACGCGGCCGGGTTTCCGAACTCCGGCAGCTGGGTGCCGGTGAAGCCGATCTCGACCAGCGGGTCGCCGTAGAACGCCCGCTCGTGGTCGATGATGCCGACGATCGCGCCGTCGCGGATCATCACGTTGCTGTCCCCCAGGTCCCACTCGACGTAGGCGGGCTCCGTCACCTCGTCCAGGCTGCCCGCGTGGACGGCAAGTACCTCGCGGATCGTGTCGTAGTCCCAGCCCAGGTCGACCCGGCGCCGCTCGCCGTCCCGCAGCACGTCCTCGACCATCCCGCTGTACATCGCGCGCCAGCTCCGATTGCCAGGTCCGGCGAGAGGGCCGAATCCCGGACCCCGGATCGAGTTCAGCTCCCGGTTGGCCGACCCGAGCGCCTCATGATAGGCATCGAGGTCCTGAGCGGACAGCCTTGCCCGGACGACGCCGAGGTTGTCGGCATCAATGTAGGGCATGAAGAAGTAGTCAGCGTCGCACAGCTCGTGGCTCTGGTCAGCGAATTCGACGGCCGGGACCGGCACGCTGGTGTGCTCCTTGATCAGGCGCAGCGCCGCCAGCTCGATGGCCATCGCGCCGCGCTCATAGGTCAGCACCGCGACGCCAGCCGGCGGGGCGATCTTCAGCACGACAGCCCGGCCACTACTAAGCCCTATCCGGTACGCGACGTTGAACCAGCCGTGGTCAAGTTCGCGAGCCCAGCCATCGCCCGGCGGGACCGAGCCGGGACCGTAAGCGCGCACGACCATCGCCCGCAGAGTCTCGATCGGCTGGCGGTTCTTGGTGATGCTTTCCATGGCCTCTTGCCCGTCGGCGGCCGACTAAGTGTAGGCGGCAGCAAAGAAGAAGATCTTAACCGGCCAGACAGCCACTTTTCCGGCGGCGTGTTACCAGATCACGGCAGCCGCACGTGCTGCGCCAATCTTCGGGCTGAAGCGCACAACCGTATGGACGGTAGTGGAGCTCGCTAGGCAGCGTCAGTCTGATAGCAGGTCGACCAGCTCGTCGCCGAGGGCAGTGCGGCTGACCCAGACGCTCGGCCCTGACTTTTGACGGGAGATCAGGCCGGCTGCGGCCAGTTGGTGGAGGTGGTAGGTCGCGGTGGTAGGCGCGCAGTGGACGGCTGCGGCCAGGGCGCTCACGGTCAGAGGCTTGCGCGAGGCTTGGAGCATGGCCGCGCGTACCGGGCCCAGGATTGTCGCGAGCGGGCTGTCGGCCGTGACCGGCTGGCCCGCGCTGGGCTGGCGGAGCGGGTAGCCGATGCAGAACACGTCTTGGCGGTCGTAGTCGACCACCAGCGCGTCACGCCCGGCGATCATTGGCATCAGCACTAGGCGGCGCCGTCCGTTCGAGCTGCGAAGGACTTCCTGGCCGCGGGAAGACGCGAAGGCGAACGTCCCGTCGTGGTAGCTGATGCGCGGGTGCAGGCTGTTCAGCAGCGCCGCCAAGCCACCGCGCACCACCGCGGCGCCGACCCGCCGGATCTCGCGGTCCAGCAGGGGCCCGGCGGCCCGCCACCGCCGCTGGGCCACCGCCCAGGTGTCCAGCGACGCGTCGGCCATGGAGTTGAGCCAACGGCGGGGCTGGTCAGCTGCGGCTCGCCAGCCCGGCGGGAAACCGCGGCTGCCGCCGGCCGCTTGCAGCTCGGCTTCGAGCGTAGCGGCGGGCATGTCCCGGAGCCTGGCGGCCTGGTCGGTGACGGATGCATCAGAGAGGATCGGTGCGCAGGAGTCCGGTATCCACCGCCACCCATTTCCGCTCATCGACTGCGCAGCGAACCGTGCCTGCGGGCGCAGCGTCTCGCCGACGGCGGCGAGGAGGCTGACCGGTGCGCCGTGTGACTCCCCGTCAGCGACCTGGGCCAGCAGCGAGACCACCGATCGCTGCGGGGACAACACGAGAGAGACCGGCGGAGCGTCAGGCGAGCTTGCCCGTACGTCTTGGCCTGGACTGGGAGCCGATGTCACCGGGATCGTCACGGGTTCGCCCATGTGTATACCGTGCCTCCCGGTGGGCCGAGCTGGCCAGCCTTCTCCCGCTCGCCCGCGAGCACTGATTCCGGTCCGTGACCAAGGCGCCGTCTGATCGTCACCTCGAAGTTCTTCGAGCTAGCACTGACATCTCCATGGGCCTCGCCGAGAATCGATAGCCAGTGAGTGGTAATCGGGGCAGCACGCTCGGGCCGGGATCATGAGGTCGCGCCTCTCCTCGATCTTCTTCAGGAGCAATGCGCAGTGATAGCTAGCGGAACCGTCCCGGCTCCCCTGCCAGAGCCCGGCCTCCAGCCGGAGGCCGGCGGATTTCAGGTCCGGTCAGGGTGGCGGCTCGGGCTGCGCGAGTTCGCCAGGAGCAAGCTGGCGGTCATCGGCGTGGGCATCCTGGTGTTCTTCGTGCTGTTCTGCTGGGCCGGGCCGCACGTTTACCACACTAACCAGCTGCTGGTTAACCCACTGAACTCGTTCACGGCGCCGGGAGCCGGTCACCCGCTGGGCACCGACAACCAGGGCTTTGACGAGCTTGGCCGGCTCATGCTCGGCGGGCAGACCGCGCTGGAGATCGGCATCTTCGTCGCCCTGCTGGCCACCGGTATCGGCATGATCTACGGCGCGATCGCGGGCATGGCCGGCGGCATCATCGACGCGGTCATGATGCGGTTCGTCGACGTCATGCTGTCGATCCCTTTCTTGTTCGTGGTGCTGATCCTGGCCACCCGCTACAGCTCCGCGGAACTCGGCCTAGTGCTGGTGCTGGCGGTGTTCTCCTGGCTGGTGCCGGCCCGGCTGGTCCGCGGCGAGGTGCTCACGCTGCGGACCCGCGACTTCGTCGCCGCGGCCCGGGCGGCCGGCTCATCCCGGCGCCGCCTCGTCCGCAAGCACCTGATCCCCAACGCACTCAGCGTGGTCATCGTCAACGTCACCTTCCAGGTCGCCGACGCCATCGCGGCGCTGGCGGCTCTCGGCTTCCTCGGTTTCGGCCTGCCCTACCCCAAGCCCGATTGGGGCGACCAGCTTTCCAACGGCGTCAGCTACCTGCAAGACGGCTACTGGTGGCTGATCTACCCGGTCGGCCTGTGCATCGTGCTGGTCATCGTCGCCTGCAACTTCGTCGGCGACGCCCTGCGCGACTCCCTCGACGTCCGCCTTCGCGGCCACTGATCGCGCCCTGCCGGATCGGATAATCCGGCGCCGACTCGCCGGGCCATGCTCAAGCCAGCCACTTGCCGTCGCGCATCAGCGTGCGGCCGGCCAGTTCGTTTACCTCACGCCAGGCCTGCACCCGGTCGGGGATGATCCTGAACCAGGCGTAATCGCCGCTTTCGCGACGGGGGTCCCAGCTGTGCTTGGCGGCATACGCGTCCATAGTCTGCTCGTCTTCCACGGGCTCCGGGGTCCCGTCGATCACAGTGACATCGCGCAGCTGCCCGACGCCGACTCGCACCCGACCGCCCCGGCTCAGATTCCGCCCGGTCACGCTCGACCGCGGCGTGGAGATGATCACGTCGGCGCCGTCCCAGAAGAACGAAAGCGGCAGCAGGTAAGCGTTGCCGTCGGCGTCGGCAGTCGCGATCCAGGCGTCCACGTCCGAGGTGAGCCTGGCCAGCGTGTCGGTCTTGCGCTGCTGGGCGTTGCGTGGTGCTTCCATCCCGAGTCCCTTCTCGCTGAGTTGTGTCCATCCACGGTCGGCCTTCAAGCGCAGTTGAAGTCAAGGTTGCCGGCGCGTCCCCTCGGTCAGGCGCCGACGTAGGCCGCGAGGTGCTCGCCGGTGAGCGTGGAGCCATCGGCCACCAAGTCGGCGGGCGTGCCCTCGAAGACGATCCGGCCGCCATCGTGCCCGGCACCGGGGCCGAGGTCGATGATCCAGTCGGCGTGCGCCATGACCGCCTGATGGTGCGCGATGACGATAACCGACTTGCCCGAGTCGACAAGCCGGTCGAGCAGGCCCAGCAATTGCTCGACGTCGGCGAGGTGGAGGCCCGTGGTCGGCTCGTCAAGGACATAGATGCCGCCCTTGTCGGCCATGTGCGTGGCCAGCTTCAGCCGTTGCCGTTCGCCGCCGGACAGGGTGGTGAGCGGCTGGCCGAGGCTCAGGTAAGCGAGCCCGACGTCGGCGAGCCGGCCGAGGATGGCGTGGGCGGCCGGCGTGCGTGCCTCGCCGGTGCCGAAGAACGCCTCCGCCTCGGTCACCGACATCGCGAGCACCTCGCTGATGTCGCGGCCGCCGAGACGATATTCAAGCACTGTCGCGCCGAACCGCCTGCCCTCGCACTCCTCGCAGGTAGTGGCGACGCCGACCATCGTGGCGAGGTCGGTGTAGATGACGCCGACGCCGTTGCAGCCCGGGCATGCACCCTCGGAGTTCGCGCTGAACAGCGCTGGCTTCACGCCGTTGGCCTTAGCGAACGCACTGCGGATGGGGTCGAGCAGGCCGGTGTAGGTGGCCGGGTTGCTCCGGCGCGAACCGCGGATCGGCCGCTGGTCGACCGATACCACGCCCGCGCCGGCCGGAATCGAGCCGTGCATGAGGGAACTCTTGCCCGAGCCTGCCACCCCGGTGACCACGACGAGCACCCCGAGCGGGATGTCCACGTCAACATCCCGCAGGTTGTGGGTCGTGGCGCCGCGGACCTCAAGCCTCCCGGTCGGACGCCGCACCTCCGCCTTGAGGGCAGCCCGGTCGCCGAGATGCCGTCCGGTGACGGTATCGCTCGCCTTCAGCCCTTCCAGAGTGCCCTCGAAGCAGACCATGCCGCCCGCCGTGCCGGCACCGGGACCGAGATCGACGACATGGTCGGCGATGGCGATCGTCTCCGGCTTGTGCTCCACGACGAGCACCGTGTTGCCCTTGTCCCGCAACTGCAGCAGAAGCTCGTTCATCCGCTGGATGTCGTGGGGGTGCAGCCCGGCCGTCGGCTCGTCGAAGACGTAGGTGACGTCCGTGAGCGAGGAGCCGAGCTGACGGATCATCTTCACGCGCTGCGACTCGCCGCCTGACAGCGTGCCCGACGGCCGGTCGAGCGAGAGGTAGCCCAGCCCTATCTCCGCGAACGAGTCGAGCGTGTGCGCGAGCGTGGCCAGCAACGGCGCGACCGACGGCTCCTCAAGGCCACGGACCCAGTCGGCCAGGTCGCTGACCTGCATCGCGCAGGCGTCGGCGATGCTGACTCCCTTGATCTTGGACGACCGGGCCGCCTCGCCGAGCCGCGTGCCGCCGCACTCGGGACAGGCGGCGAACGTGACCGCCCGGTCGACGAACGCCCGGACGCCAGGCTGCAGCGCCTCCACGTCCCTGTCCAGCATCGACCTCTGGATCCGCGGGATGAGCCCCTGGTAGGTCATGTTGATGCCCGCGATCTTCATTCTGGTCGGCTCGCGGTGCAAGAAGTCGTGCATCTCCTTCCTGGTGAACTCGCGGATCGGCCTGTCCGGGTCGTAGAAACCCGACTCGACATACAGCCGCGAGTTCCAGCCGCCCCCGGTGTAGCCGGGGACGAGGATCGCACCCTCCGCCAGCGACTTGGAGTCGTCGAACAGCTGGCTGAGATCCAGCTCCGAAACCGTGCCCCGGCCCTCGCAGCGCGAGCACATGCCGCCGGTGATGCTGAAGGTGCGCCGTTCCTTCACGGTCTTCCCGCCGCGCTCGAACTGGACCGCGCCCGCTCCGCTGATCGAGGCGACGTTGAAGGAGAATGCCTTGGGCGAGCCGACGTGCGGCTTGCCGAGCCGGCTGAAGAGGATCCGCAGCATCGCGTTGGCGTCGGTGGCGGTGCCGACCGTGGAGCGGACGTCACCGCCCATCCGCTGCTGGTCGACGGTGATCGCGGTCGTCAGCCCCTCGAGCACGTCGACCTCGGGCCGCGCCAGCGTCGGCATGAAGCCCTGCACGAACGCGCTGTACGTCTCGTTGATCAGCCGCTGCGACTCCGCGGCGATCGTGTCGAACACCAGCGAGCTCTTGCCCGAGCCGGAGACGCCGGTGAACACCGTCAGCCGGCGCTTCGGGATCTCGACGCTGACGTCCTTGAGGTTGTTCTCGCGCGCGCCGTGCACGCGGATGACGTCGTGGCCGGGGCCAGCGTCCAGCTCAGGCGACTGCGCGTCCGTCCTCGTGGCCTTGCTCATGAAGGGTCCTGAAACACCCCGAGTACGTTGCCGTCGCGGTCGGTGAACGAGGCCACCAGTCGGCCGTTGCCCACGTCGCGGACGGGGTCCTTCAGGGTGGCGCCGGCGGCGGTGACCTCGGCCAGCTTCGCCTCGATGTCCGGCACTTGCCAGTAAGCGACCGGCGAGGTCATGCCCTCCGCTCCGGAGGCCGGCACCAGCCCGATGTGCTGGCCCTCGCTGTCATAGCCGACATAGTAGGACGAGTCGGCCTGGGGCTCCATGCCGAGCAGGGCCGTGTACACGGCCTTGGCCGCCTCCAGGTCGGACACGGGGTGCAGCACGATCTTGATTCCCTGGGTGGAAGAACCGCTCATGATCACTCCTCAGGTTTGCGGGTCAGGTCTGCTTGTCTCGCTTTATGACGAACGAGGAGCCAGAAACTCGACACGCCGGGCCGGCCCTGATCGCTTGCGGTGGGCGGGCGGGCACGTCCGGGCCGGCCCGCGCGGGGCCGGCCCGGACGTCCTGATCAGCGAAGGTCGAACCGGTCCAGGTTCATTACCTTGTCCCACGCCGCGACGAAGTCGTTCACGAACTTCTCCTTCGCGTCGTCGCTGGCGTAGACCTCGGCCACGGCCCGCAGTTCGGAGTTCGACCCGAAGATGAGGTCGGCACGGCTGCCGGTCCACTTGAGTTCGCCCGTGGCCGCGTCGCGACCCTCGAACGTGTTCGCGTCCTTCGACGTCGGCTGCCACGACGTGCCCATGTCGAGCAGGTTGACGAAGAAGTCGTTGGTCAACGACCCGGGGGTCGTGGTGAAGACACCCACGGGCGACTGCTGGTAGTTCGCGCCTAGGACGCGCAGGCCGCCGACGAGGACCGTCATCTCGGGGGCGCTCAGGGTCAGCAGGTTCGCCCGGTCGAGCAGCAGGTACTCAGCCGGCAGTCGGCCGCCCTTCCCGAGGTAGTTGCGGAACCCGTCCGCCTTCGGCTCGAGCACGGCGAACGACTCGACGTCGGTCTGCTCCTGCGACGCGTCGGTACGGCCCGGCGTGAACGGGACCTCGACATCGACGCCAGCATTCCTGGCGGCCTGCTCGACGCCCGCAGCCCCGGCTAGCACGATCACGTCGGCGAGCGAGACCTGCTTGCCGGTGCGGGCGGCGTTGAAGGTCTCCTGGATCCCCGTCAGCGTGCGCAGCACGGTCGCCAGCTGCTCGGGCTCGTTGACCTCCCATCCGCTTTGCGGCTCGAGGCGGATCCGCCCGCCGTTGGCGCCGCCGCGCTTGTCGCTGCCGCGGAACGAGGAGGCCGCCGCCCACGCGGTCGACACGAGCTGCGACACCGGCACGCCCGTCGCTAGGACCTGGG
>JASHOL010000020.1 GCA_030041135.1 Streptosporangiaceae bacterium
CCAGCAGCGCCGCACCGCGCCGACGTCGGCCGGGATCGCCGCCAGCGGCGTCCGCGCTGTCTCCGCTATCGAGGGGCGTACCGGCGCCAGTCACGCCTGGTGCGGCCGCGCCAGCGCGACCTGGCCAGCGAGCGTGGTCAAACAGGTGCCGGAGAGCCAGCAGCCCGGACCGAGTGCCCTCCAGTACCGGTATGCCCCGCTCCCGCAGGTCGGCCGCGACCCCCGGATCGATAGCGCTGCCGAGGTTACTCAGCACCGCCAGCGGCTTGCCGGTCTGGGCGGCCACGTCGAGCAGCGCGAGCGGGTAGGAGTCGTCGCCATCCAGTTCGTGCACCAGATCGACTGCCAGCGCCACGGCCCCGACTGACGGATCGGCGGCGAGCGCGGCCAGGCTCGTGCCGAACAGCTCCCGCGTGTCGGCACCGGTCCCCCACACGTCGAGCGGGTTGGCCGGGGTCAGACCGGGGTCGAGCCGCCGCGACAACCGCGCGGCGGTGGCGGGCGCGATCGGGGCGAACGGCACGCCCAGCTCGGCCGCCATGTCCACGACGTGCGTTCGCTCCAGCCCCGAGTCGTGCACCGTGGCCAGACCGGTCCCGATGGCGGGACGCCGGCCGGCGACGAACAACTCGAGGGTGTCGGTGAGCTCAGCCAGGTCGTGCACCCGGTGCACGCCGTACGCGCGGGTCAGGGCCTCCCAGCCGCCGTCCGCCGCGGCCAGGGCACCGGAGTGGGCCGCCACCATCTCCCGGCCGCCGGCCGAGTTTCCGGTCGTCAGCAGCACGACCGGAATGTCGCGCTCGGCCGCGCGGGCTAGGACCGCTCGCAACGCGGACCCGTCCCTGATCGCCTCCAGTACCAGCGCCAGCACGCCGGTTTCCGGCAGGCCGAGCGCGTACTCAAGGTAGGCCGGCGTCCTGGTCACCAGCTCCTGACCCGAGGAGACCGCGAGCGTGAAGCCAAGCTTCCGCCGGGCCCGCAGCAGGGCCGAGAACACCGAGCCCGAGTGGGTTACGAGCGCGACCGGCCCGTCGGCCACCGGATCAGCCTCGGTGTACCCGATGGCGCGCAGGCCGCGACTGACGTTGATGAAGCCCATGCAGCCGGCCCCGCACAGTGCCATGCGGGCGGCGTTCGCGATGGTGGCGACTCGTTCCCGCCTTTCATGCGCGCTGCCGAAAACGACAGCCGATCGGACGCCAACCTCGGCCGCCAGCGTGAGCTGCTCTTCCAGCGCGGCGTCGGGCACGGCGAGCAGGGCCAGGTCCACCGCCTCCGGCAGGTCAGCCAGCGACGGGAAGCAGGGACGCCCGTCGACCCCGGTGTACTTCGGGTTGACGGGGTAAATCCGCGGCCGGCTTGCGCTCTTGGCGGCCTCCTCGGCCATCCGACGCCCGAACGTGCCCGGCCGCGGCGACGCGCCGACCAGCGCCACGCTGCGGGCCTCCAGCATCGCCAGCAGCGGGGCTCGGGCGCCGGTTACGTCGGATGGGAACTCGGCAGCCACGGCCAGCGCCGTGGAACCCGTCATGCGCGCCGGGTCCGCTTGGCCCGCTTCCTGTCCGCGATCGCCGCGCTGGCCGCCTGCCAGCCGGGAATCCCGCAAACGCCGCCGCCCGCGTGGGTGGCCGAGCTGCCGTAGTACAGCCCGTCGACCGGCGTTCGGTAGTCGGCGAAGCCCGGAGCCGGGCGCATGTGGAACAGCTGCTCAAGCGACAGCTCGCCGTGGAAGATGTTCCCGCCGATCAGGCCGTACTCCTGTTCCATCTCATACGGCCCCACGATGTCTCGGTGCAGGATCGACGACTTGAAGTTCGGCGCGACCTCGTTGTAGCAGTCGATCATGCGGTCGGCGTAGGCCTCGAGCTCCTCGGTGTGCGGCTGGGTGTTCCAGTCCTGCGGGACCCACTGCGTGAACAGGGACATGATGTGATTGCCCTCGGGGCATAGCGTCTGGTCGAACGCGGTCGGGATAACGCCGTCGCTGAACGGGCGGACTGCGGCCTTCCCGTCACGGGCGTCCTGGAAGGCGCGCTCGATGTACTCCATGGTCGGGGCCATCTCCACCGAGCCGGTGTGGTGCTCCTGTAGCTCGACACCGGGATCAGCGGTGAAGTCCGGCAGTTCGGCCAGGGCTAGGTTGATCTTCACGACCCCGCTCCGGGACTTCCACCGCTCGATGTCGGTCACGAAATCTGCGGGCAGATGGTCGCGGCCGACGTGCTCAAGGAACGCCGTGCGCGGATGCAGCGTCGATACCAGGACCTTGGCCCGCAGTTCGTCGCCGTTAGCCAGCGCGACGCCGACCGCCTTGCCGCCCTCGATCAAGATCTTCGCCACGGGCGAGCTCAGCCGGATCTCGGCGCCGTGGCTGCGGGCGGCCTGTTCGATAGCGCTCGAGACCGCGCCCATCCCGCCCTCCTGGAACCCCCAGTTGCCCAGGTGGCCGTCGCCCACGTCGCCGATCGAGTGGTGAGCCATCACGTAGGCGGTGCCCGGCTCGTAAGGTCCGGCCCAGGTCCCGATGACACCGTTGACCGCAAGGGCGCCCTTGACTTCCGGGGACTCGAACCAGTCGTCGAGCAGGTCGGCAATGCTCATGGTCATCAGCCGGGTGACGTCGGCAATGGTGCGGACGTCCAGCCCGCGGTGCCGCCAGGCCAGCTTCAGCGTGCCGGCGAGATCGCGCGGCTTGCGGGACCCGAGGGCGGGCGGGACGGTGAGCAGCAAAGGACCGAGCACGTCCGCCAGCCCGGCCAGCCACGCGTCCCACTGCGGCATCGCGTCGGCGTCCTTCTTCGACCACTTCGACACCGACTCGTGGTTGCGCTTGGCGTCGTCGGCGTACAGCTTGATCGAGCCGCCCTCGGGAAACGCCTGGTAGTACGGTCCCATCGGGTAGACCTTGTAGCCATGCCTGGCCAGTTCCAGGTCCTTGATGATGGTCGGCGGCAGCAGGCTCATTACGTAGGACAGCCTGGTCACCCTGAATTCCGGCGCGTCCGGCCACGGCGCCTCGGTCGTCGCCGCCCCGCCGGTCTTGTGCCTGCCCTCCAGGACTACCGTCCTCGCTCCGGACCGGGCCAGGTAGGCCGCTGCAACTAGTCCGTTATGCCCGCCACCGACGACGATCGCATCGTATGTCGTAGCTGTCGCGGTCATGCCTTCGCCTTCCGTTCGCACCCTTGCGGTTCGCCGCCGGAGCGCACCCCTTGCGGTTCGCCGCCGGAGCGCACCCCTTGCGGCTCGCCGTCGCAAGCGCACCCCTTGCGGTTCGCCGCCGGAGCGCACCCCTTGCGGTTCGCCGTCGCAAATGTTTGACTGAATGTTCAGTCTAGAAAAGTGGTAGCGTGTCGGCAAGAGGGAAAACGACACAGGAAACGAACTGAACGCCCAGACAGGCGGCGGCAGACCAGGAATTATTGCCGCCATGAGAGGAACCGCCGCGATGACTGACCGCGCAGCTGACGGCGCCGAGGTACTCGGGACCGCCGATCAGCGTCGTGCGCAGATGCTGCACGCAGCGCTCGTCGTCATTTCCGAGCGCGGCTACGCCGACACGCGAATCGCTGATGTCGCTGAGCACGCGGGCGTGAGTCCAGCGCTCGTCATCTACTACTTCAAGACCAAGGACCAGCTCCTCACCGAGGCCATGCGGTACTACGAAGACTCGTGGTACGCGGCCGGTCAGCGAAGGCTTGCCGAGCTCTCCTCCACCGCCGCCCGGATGGAGGAGATAGTGGCCATGAGCTGCCTGAATGAGGCCGACCCTGAGCCAGGAAGCTCCTGGAAGCTCTGGCTGGACTTCTGGGCGCAGGCAGCCAGGAACCCTGAAGTCGCGAGCGTCAGGCAGACGTCCGACGAGCGCTGGCGCGCCCTGATCGCCGACCTGGTCCGCAGTGGCCAGGAAGCGGGCGAATTCCGCGACGTCGATCCGGCTGCCTTCGCCATCAGCCTGACCGCGTTGCTCGACGGGCTGACGATCCAGATCGCGCTCGATGATCCCGTGGTTGACTCCTTGGGCGCCTTTGAGCTATGCATGCACTTCGTCGCTGAGCAGCTCGGATTCTCCTGGAAACCGGGCGGCGGCCGTAGCGACGCGAGTCAGAAAGACAGCGCCGCAAACGCAAGAGGCTGAAGGGTGGGCAACCGATGGCTGGTGGCCGCATAGAACTTGTCTCGCTGACCAAGCGCTTCACCGAGGTCGCGGTCGACAACATCGACCTGCAGATCGCCAGCGGCGAGTTCTTCTCGCTGCTCGGGCCGTCCGGCTGCGGTAAGACGACGACGCTGCGGCTCATTGCGGGCTTCGAGCAGCCCACAGCCGGCCGGATCTTGCTCGACGACGTCGATGTCTCCGCCGTGCCGCCGCACAAGCGCAATGTCAACACGGTGTTCCAGAGTTACGCCCTGTTCCCGTTCCTGACCGTCTTTGACAACGTCGCGTTCGGCCTCCGCAACCAGCGGTTGCCCAAGGCCGAGGTCCGCAACCGGGTGTACTCAGCGCTGGAACTCGTGCACCTGCGCGAGTTCGAGCGCCGTCGTCCCAGCCAGCTCTCCGGTGGCCAGCAGCAGCGGGTCGCGCTCGCGCGGGCGCTCGTCCTCCAGCCCTCGGTGCTGTTGCTGGACGAGCCGCTCGGCGCGCTGGATGCCAAGCTCCGCCGCTCGCTGAAGGTGGAGCTCAAGGCCCTGCAGGAGCAGGTCGGGATTACCTTCCTCTATGTGACTCACGACCAGGAGGAAGCGCTGACGATGTCCGACCGGCTCGCAGTGATGCGCGACGGCAAGATTGTTCAGCTCGGCGTCCCCAGCATGGTCTACGAGGAGCCGGCCGATACCTACGTCGCGGACTTTCTTGGGGTCTCCAACCTGATGAAAGTCGACGTCATATCGCGTGGCCCGGGTTCGCAATGCGACGTCAGGCTCGGCGACTGCGAACTACACGCCGAGCACGGCGGCATCGACGCGCCCGATCACTCGCATGCGGTCATCCGGCCGGAACGGGTCAAGATCGAGGACTATGGCTCGGCGGGGCCGAACCGGGTACCAGCCATGGTCGAGCGGCTCGTCTACCTCGGATCGTCGACGCAGGTGTACCTCCGGCTGGCCGCAGGCTGCGACGTGCAGGTTCTCATGAACAACGACGGCATCCCGCAGAAGCTGACCCAGGGCACACCGGTGCACGCGTATTTCGCCCCGGACGCGCTGCGGGTGCTGGCCGGCGGCACGCCGGTGGCCGACATCAGCGCGGCCGAACCGGAGGAGATGCGGCAGGCGAGTTGACCTGCCCGCGCTGGACTCCTCCGCCGGTCCCATCGCCTGGTCGCCGCGGTGGGGTCAGGCAATCCGGGCCGGTTCTGCCTCATCAGGTACAGGCAGTGCGTTAGGCCCGCCGTTCGCTTCGACGCGGCCCGCTCATGGCCGAGCCACGTCGCGCTCTGCGTGCCGCCCATTAGCAGAGCGCCCGGCTCCCTCCTCCGAAGCCGGGCGCTCTGCTGGCCTGATTAGAAGATGACGTAGACCTTGCGGATCGTCTCGTGAATCTGCCAGGTGCCGACCCACCCCTTCGGGAACACGGCCGTGTTGCCCGCGGTGAACTCGATCGGCTCGCCGCCCTCCGGGCTCACCGTCATGCGGCCCGCCACGATGTAAACGAACTCATTGGTCTCGAGCTTCCAGAACGACGGGCCTGGAGTGCACTCCCAGACGCCGCTCTCCTGCTCGCCTTCCTGCCAGAGGGTCAGCCCGGAAGTCTGCATCTTCTCGCCGGTGGCCTCGGCCAGCGGACCCCAGTCCTCAAGCTCCGCGGATACGGCCGAGGCCAGGTAAGGCGTTACGTCGGTCATCGTGGCGTCAGTTCCTTCCATGGATCAGGGCAGCGTGAGCTTGCCCAGGGCTTGCGGTGCATGCTCGGGGAACGGCAGCGCGATCGGGTCCGTGCCGAGCTTGCTGTTGCCGCCCTCATCGAAACGGTCCAAGCCGAGGTCCGAGACGTCGACGACGTCGGAGGTGCGGCTAAGCGCGACGTCAGCCGTGGCGCGGGCGACGGCGGGCCCCCACATCATCCCGGCGCCGCCGGCGCTCGCGACCGTCACCCCTGGGAGCACTTCATCGCGAACGATGCCGGGCCCGATGATCGGCAGATGGTCCGGCGTGTAGTCGATGGTCGCCGCCCAGGTTCGACGCAGGCCGAGGCTCGCCGTAACCGGCACCAGCTCGGCGAGTCGCTGGCGCATCAGCGCCAGGTACGGCTCGTCCACGCTTACAGCCTCTCCCGGCGGCTCGTCGGGGTTGCTCATGCCGAACAGCAGGCCGCCCTCTTCTGGCCGCCAGTACAGCCCAGCGGTCAGGTCGAAGACCATCGGAACCCGCTCGGCCGCCAGGTCTGGGTGCGGCTCGGTAACTGCCACCTGGTGGCGGACGCCGCCGGTCGGAACGCTGATGCCGGCTGCCGCAGCGACCGGGCCAAGTTCAGGTCCGCCGGTGAGGACCACCAGCGGAGCTTTCATGGGTCCGGTCGAGGTCTGGATGCCGCTGACTCGCCCATTCTCGGTAATGAGCCCGGTGAACGTGACACCCTCCCGCACCCGCACGCCACTCGTTGCCAGCGCGACGGCATAAGCGGTCACATTCCTAGTCGGCGTCAGGTACCCGTCCTCGGCACAGTACGTGCCTCCCAGCGTGCGTCCCGGTGCCAGCGTCGGGTTCAGCGCATCCAGTTGACCTGGCTCCAGCCAACGAACATTCAGGCCCAGGGAGTTCTGCATCGCCATCCGCACACGAGCGGCAGCGACATCGGCATCAGTGAAGCAGGGCAGCAGATACCCCCGCGGGGTAAAGCCCGAGTCGATTCCTAGTTCGTCGCGCTGGCTCAGGTAGAACCGGCGAGACCACTCGCCGAGCTTGACCGCCCAGGGCGTGCCACCCTGGGTGCGGACTATGCCGGCGGCCCGACTACTCGCGCCCTGGCCCAGGGTGCGCTTCTCGATCAGGACGACGCGTTCCAGGCCGCTGCGGCGGAGAAAGTAGGCGCACCACGCACCGACCGTGCCACCGCCTACGACGATCGCGTCGGCCGGTTCTGACAGGTCAAGTACGCGCATCCGCACTGGCCGATCCTGACATAGACTGAACGTTCAGTCAAGACCGTGAGACCCGGTCAAGGCGGGCTCGCTCTGGAAAGCCCAGACGGGCTGTGCGGTATCGAGGCGGCGGGTTGCGGTGGGACCCGGCCGCCCGGCTGGGCTGGCGGCCGGTGGTGTGGCTTGGCGGCAGGTAGCGGCGGCCGGCCAGGCCGCGGGTGGCTGCACCCCCTGCAAGTTGTCAGACATCCCGCACGTTCTCCGCATCGCGGTGGTTTTGACCTGGTATGCACCGGACAAATTGCAGGGTGCGGTGTGCAGTGGACCGGCCCCCGGCCAGCCCGAAGGACCGGGCATGAGAAGGCAGCGGCCGCGCCATCGCGACCGCCGCCGGTTCCGCCGTTAACGCGGAGTCTGTCAGGCGGTCACTTGCCGTGGCCGGACCGCATCCTCATCATCCCGTGCCGCTTCCGCGCGCTGGCCATCATCTTGCGCCGGCGGATGGTCGTCACCGTCAGCATGGCCGCGCACACGGCGCAGATCGCCATGACAGACCCAAAGAAGCGCATGAGCGATTCCCTCCCCCGATGTCCTACAGGCTCCCGTCCGTGCAATCCGCCTAGCCGGAGCCCCGGCCGGCACGGCGGTGCTGTAGATCAATCGGCAGGTACCCGGCCATCACTCGCGACAAACTGACACCCGCCGGTACTGGACGGCGGTCCGTGCCATTGGCACACGACCGTATCTCCTCTAGACTGAACGTTCAGTCAGGCGGTGGCTGGCGGCCTGCGGTGGCTGGTGGCCTGGGCACGGGCGCCCGTACCTCGGATCCAGCCGTCGATACGACAGCGGACGCGGCAGGAACGGCGGGGCACGATGTACGGCTTGTCGGAAGAGGATCTGCAGATTCAGGAACGAGCGCGGATGTTCGCGGACGAGCTCATTCCGCTGGAGGTCGAAGCCGAGCTCAACGACGGTGACCTGCCGAAAGACGTCGTGGCCGGACACAAGGCCAGGGCGAGCGAACTCGGCCTGTGCGCGACCAACATGCCGAAGGAACTGGGTGGCCGCGGCTGCACATCACTGCAGCAGGTACTCGTGCAAGAGCAGGTGGGCCGGGTGACGAACGCCCTCGCCTGGGTCGCCTCAACTCCCCCGTCCTGGTTGCCGGCCGTGGCCACCGCGTACCAGCTAGAGAAGTTCGTCAAGCCGACCGTTCGCGGCGAGCGCGAGGAGTGCTACGCGATCACCGAGGAGGGCGCGGGTTCGGACGTCGACGCGATCGTGGCGACCGCGCGCCGCGACGGTGACCAGTACGTCCTGAACGGCGAGAAGTGGCACGTGACGTCTTACAACACGGCCGATTACGCGTTCTTCCAGGGCAAGCTCGTGGGCGGCGACCATGAGGGCGAGCACGCGATGTTCATGGTCGACCTGCCGAGTCCCGGCGTCACCGTGGTCCGGACCCCGGCCTACACCCACACGATCAGCCACCATCACCCGATTGTGCGGTTCACCGACGCTCGGGTGCCGGTCGCGCACCTGGTCGGCGCCGAAGGCGACGGCATGAGCTTCGCCTATGAGTGGTTCAGGTTCGAGCGGATGATGGTCGCGGCCCGGTGCCTGGGCGGCGCTCAGCGACTCGTCGAGGAGATGACTGCGTTCGCGGCGGAACGGCATGTCCAGGGCAGGCCGATCGCGTACCTCGGGGCGGTGCAGGCGATGCTGGCCGACAGCATGACCGAGTTGTTCGCCGCCCGCTCGCTGGTCTACGAGACGGCGCGCGGTATTGATGCTGGCGCCAGCGTCAAGGTGCAGCATGCGCAGTGCTCCATGGCCAAGCTCTATGCGTCGGAGATGGCGGGCCGGGTGGCCGACCGGGCCGTGCAGGTCTTCGGCGGACGCGGGTACATGCGGGAGAACGTGGCCGAGCGGTTCTTCCGCGAGCTGCGGGTGGAGCGGATCTGGGAGGGGACGAGCGAGGTCCAGCGCTCGATCATCGCCGACCAGATGGTCAAACGCGGCCCCCGCGCGCTCGCCTGAGCAGCAGAGAGCGGCCGCGCGCTCAGGCGCAGGCCGCGCGCTCGCCTGAGCCACGCGCGGCCCGTTGCCGACAGAATTCAGAGCCTGCCGTTGGCCCGCAGCACCAGCAGCGCGTCCACGGTCATGAAGCCGCGCCAGTCGAGCGTCGCGGCAGTCGACCACTGCGGCCAGTTGAACGTCCAGCCGCCGTCGTCCTGCTGCCCGGCCGCCAGCTTGTCCAGGTGCGCGTCGACGGTTGCGGCGTCGAACAGCACGCGAGCCATCGACTCCGGCTTCGGCGCGAACGAGAGCACGCCGTGGGTCTCGCCGGAGGCCCAGGGATCCAGCTCGACCAGCTTGCGCTCCAGTATGAGCGGCCCGACGGCATCGAACGCGCGCTGGGCCCGCTGCCGGTCGGGCACGCATTCCAGGAACTTGAGCACGCCGAACATCTCGTAAGGGGCTGGCTCGGACAGCCCGCCGATCCGCTCCCACATCACCTCGGTAGCCCGCGTCAGCCACGGGTGCGTAACGCCGCGGGAGTGCAGCACGCCCGCGATCTGGCCGGTCTGGATGAGCGAGGCCGGCCTGCCGTCCTCTGGCACCCACCACGGCGCGCGGGGCCAGTCGGTGATGGTCGCCTCGACTCCGGTGGCGCCGCCGCCGACCGCCTCGTTCCGCTGAAGCCAGTCGCAGGCATCCTGCACGAGCCCGGCGTCCCACGCGGCCGCCTCATCGAGCATGCGGAGCGCCATCTCGGTCGGGGCGGGCTGGCTAAGCGGGCAGCGGCAATCGGGCTCGAGCGTGTTGCCGAAGCCGCCGTCCGCGTTGCGGTAGGCCGCTACCGCATCACGCACTGGCGTGGCGGCCCCGCCGCGGAAGAAAAGTTGAAAGCGCCGCTGGTCAAGCACGCGGCCGACCTCGGCCATGAAGCGGTCCGCGGCATTCAGGTCAGGTGATTTCGTCATGCCCACCATCTCAGCAGCGGGCAGGCCAGCCGTCTTGAAGGAATCGGCCATGTCCCGACGGCGGCCTTTGTCAGAGGCGGCGCCTAGGCTGCCAGCATGAGCATGGCCGCCATGCGACTCTGGGATAACGGGTACCGAGAGTGGCTACCGCCCTTCGAGCTGCGGCGGTCGCTGTCTTGCCTGTGGGTCAGCGTGGTCGCGCCCGACGGCGCGCAGAAGATACAGCAGGTATACCCCGACGGCTGCGTCGACCTGATCTGGCAGAGCGGCCAAGGCGCTTACCTCGCCGGCCCTGACACCGGGCCCACGCCGGCCGAGCTGCCCGCTGGCACGATCGTCGTCGGGGCCCGGTTCCGCCCAGGAGCGGGCGGACCGGCGCTCGGCCTGCCGCTCTCCGACCTGCGCGATCAGCGCATCGACCTCGCCGATTGCCTGCCCGCGCTGGCCAGGCAGCTACCTGCCGATCTTCCGCCCACGACCGCCTTGAATTTGGTAACGGGGCTGGCCGCGCAGCTCGTGTCCGCCGGCCCGCCGGACCCGCTGGTGCTCGCGGGGACGCGCTTGCTGGCTCGCGGCGATGCCTCAGTGAGGAGGATGAGCTCCGAACTGGCGGTAAGTGAGCGGCAGCTACGGCGGCGGTTCGATGCTGCGGTCGGCTACGGGCCCAAGATGCTGCACCGCGTGCTGCGGTTCCGCCGCGCGCTTGCCGACCTGCCGGCCGCCGCGCAGGACGCTGATCTGGCCGGGCTGGCGATCCAGGCCGGGTTCGCCGACCAGGCGCACCTGACCAGGGAGATAACCAGCCTGACCGGCCTGCCGCCGGCCGCGCTGGCCAAGACCCTAGGGCCGAGCCAGCCGGAACTTGTCCGGTACTAGCGGCAGGTTGATGCCGAAGTGGTCGCGATACGCGGCCAGCAGTTCGTGGTCCGAGGTCAGCTGCTCCTCCGTTCGCGTGCCTCGGCTGGTCCTGATCAAGGTGCGGCCGGCGATCGAGATCCTGCCCTCGGGCGTCAGCATCGAGCAGATGGTGCCCTGGGTGAAGTGTGACTGCGGGGACGTCTGCTGCCACCAGCAGGTGGGCACGAATTCGTCCAGGGTTCGCTCACGTCGCTCGACCCGGTACTGCGGCGCGCCGTCCTTCAGCACGTCTACGTCACCGTTGTCCGCATCGACGACCAGGAAGTGTCCGCCCGGGTCCTGTTGCCCAGCTCGGCTGTCGAACTGCAGTGGGTAGGTGCTGTGGTTGCCGAATCCGACGTCGGCGAGCCATGGGCCGCTGCCATCGGGGAGGTGAACGACGAGGGCCAGATGGTCGAACGGCGGGCCGAGCCCGTCAGCTCCGTAAACCCCTGCCGCCACACGTTGTACCCGGCCGCCAAGCCGCTCGAGCAGCTGCGCGAAGGCGCCGTTGAGCTCGTAGCAGAATCCGCCCCGTCGCCGCCCGACGATCTTCGCGATGAGGTCGTCGGCCCGCAGCGAGATCGGTTCGGCCAGGTGGATGCTCAAGTTCTCGAACGGGACCGCAAGCAGATGCGACCGGTGCAACTCGCGCAGTGCGTCGGCGTCCAGCGTTCCGATGGTCGCCAAGCCGATGCGGTCCAGGTAGTCGGTCAGAGCCTTGTCGTCCATTCCTCTCCCGCGCGCCGCGGCCATCTCGGCCACCGGTCGTCATTCGTTCGCCGGCAGCGTGCGGAATCTACCACCAGGATGCATAATCGCGGCGTACGGGCCGAAGGGCAGAATTGTCAATGTCGGGCCGATCCAGTCCGGTCGGTTGAGCCACGGCTGGCCCAGCCGCTAACGTGCCACCATGTCTTCGGCCTGGCCTTCCGCGTCCTACGAGCAGTGGCGCGAAACCTGCGACACCCTGCACGCCCACACCCAGGTACTCGGCAAGCTCGCAGCCAAGCTAGCGCCGCCGGAACCGCAACTCCAGCACGCGGCGCTCCGCCTGACCGCTCGCGGCTGGGAGACGGCGCCGCTCCCGGCCCCCGACGAATCCGGTTCGCTGGTTATCGCGCTTGACCTGCACACACACGAGGCGATCGTGGAGCACAGCGACGGCAATTCTGAGCGCATCCCGCTCGCACCGGACCGGCCGGTCGCCGAGGTGACGCGCGCGGTGCTCGCGGCGGTGAGCCGACTGGGCGGCGACGTCCAGATAGATCCGACCCCGCAGGAGGTCACCTGGGCCGTCCCGCTTGACGAGGACTTCGAGCACGCGCACTACGACGCGGGCGAGGTACACGACTACTTCGCCGCCGCGACTCAGGCCGCGCTCGTGCTCGCCGCGTTCCGCGCGCCGTACCGAGGCCGGTCAACGCCGGTCAACGCCTGGTGGGGCTCGTTTGACCTCGCCGTGAGCTTGTTCTCAGGCCTCCCGGCCACTCCGCCGTCAACGGACTTCATCATGCGCAACTCGATGGATGCGCAGGAGGTCGCTATGGGATGGTGGCCAGGCGACGCGAGGCATCCGACCGCCGCCTTTTACGCCTACGCGCACCCGGCGCCCGACGGGTTTGCCGACGCATCCCTGTCACCCAAGGCGGCGCACTGGAACGCCGGCCTGGGTGAGTTCATCCTCGAGTGGGACGACGTTCGCTCTGCCGACGACCCGCATGCCATGGCGCTGGAGTTCGCGCACTCGGCGTTCCGGCACGCCTGCGAAGTGTGCCACTGGGACCCCGCGCTCGCGGCCAGCGCGGACGGCCAGCCGCCGCCGCTCAGCTGATTCGGCACGGCCGGACGCTCCGGCGCCTGCCGTCTACGAGACGGCCGCCGCAGCCGTGAGCACGATCCTTAAGCCGCTGGAAGGTTCGCCTCGACCGCCGCCACCAGTTCCTGGGCGTCCGGCGCGGTCATCGGCCGGAACCGCCGCAGAACTGTCCCGTCCGAGCCGACCAGGAACTTCTCAAAGTTCCACTGGATGTCGCCGGCCTCGCCGTCGGCGTCCGGGGTCTGGGTGAGCTCCGTATAGATGGGATGCCTGCCTGCCCCGTTGACGTCGATCTTCTCGAACAGGGGGAAGCTGACCGCGTAGTTGGTCGAGCAGAATTCCGCGATCTCGTCCGCGCTGCCTGGTTCCTGGCCGCCGAACTGGTTGCACGGAAAGCCCACGACCGAGAATCCCTGCTCCGCGAACTGCTGGTGCAGTTGCTCGAGGCCGGCGTACTGCGGCGTCAGCCCGCACTTGGACGCCACGTTCACGATCAGCAGAGTCTTGCCGTCCAGGTCAGCCAGCGAAGCAGGCCTCCCGTCCAGCATGTTCACGGGGTAGTCGCGCAGGGCCACGGGTCGTTCCTTTACATTCGTCGGAGCTGCCCAGCCACGTCGGGACAGGCAATTCCATTATCTCCGCTCGCCGGGCGGAGAACGTCGTCGCAAGCGGCGAGAACGGAGATCGTGTCGGTTCTACGGAACAAACCCGGCCATAACATGCGCAGAAATCCTGCAAACCTACACGATGTCCGTCCGGTCGACACCCGGACGGGACCCCGTGCGCGGACGGTGCCTCGTCGGCCCCGCCGGACCCGTACTTGCTCGCGAGCGATTACTCGTGTAAGACTAATCGCATGTCATCAATCCGCTTGTTCATTCTCGGTACGCTCGCGGCGGCCGGGCCGCTACACGGTCATCAGATCCGTCAGCAAGCCCAGTCCGACCGCACCGAGGCCTGGAGCGACGTCCGGGTGGGCTCGGTCTACGGCGCCCTCAAGCGCCTGGCCAGCGAGGATCTCGTCCGCGAGGTGCGGACCGAGCGAGTCGGAAACCGGCCAGAGCGCACGATCTACGAGATCACGCCCGAGGGCCGCCGGGCGCTGGCGGCGGTGAAGGACGAGGCCCTGCGCGAGTTGGTCAGGCACGATGACCCGTTCGACCTGGCGCTGACCCAGTCCGGTGACATCGCAGATGAAGAGCTTGAGCACGTCGTGGCCAACCGGCTGGCCGGCCTGCAGGTGCGCCTCGCCTCGCTGCGACACGATGCCGAGCACGCCGACCCGTACGTGAACGAGGCCGAGCGGATGGTCCTGCAGCACTCGATCGAGCGGTGCGCCGCCGAGGTCCGCTGGCACGGGGAACTTGCCGCACGGGTGCCGAAGATCCTAGCCGACTTCCGCGACGGCGTCGGCGGGCCGACGTTCCGGCTGCGGAACCCTGACTCGAAGGCGGCTCACTCGTGACCATCCCATCGCCGGCCCAGCCCGCGGCGAGCCAGCCAGGGGCGAGCCAGCCAGGGGCGGCCCAGCCCGCGGCGAGCCAGCCAGGGGCGAGCCAGCCAGGTCCTGGCATTACCGGGGTCCCTGGCGCACCCGCGGCTGCGGGCCACGGCTGGCGCGCCGTGGCCATCGTTCTGGTCGGCGCGTTCATGGCGCTGCTTGACACCACGATCGTGAACGTCGCGCTACCCAGCATCAGGACCGGGCTGCACGCCTCCTCGGCCAGCCTGGAGTGGATCGTCTCCGGCTACGCGCTGTCCTACGGGCTCGCGCTGGTTCCTGGCGGCCGTGCCGGTGACCGGTTCGGCGCTAAGCGCCTGTTCGTTATCGGGCTGACCATCTTCACGCTGGCCAGCGTTGCCTGCGGGGTGTCTCAGACCCAGGGCCAGATCGTCGCCGCCCGGATCGTGCAGGGTCTTGGCGCTGGGCTGTTCTTCCCCGCGATCAGCGCGACCATCCAGCACTCGTTCACCGGGCCGGCGAGGTCCAAGGCGTTCGGCGTGCTCGGAGCCGTAATCGGCGTCTCCACCGCGATGGGCCCGCTGGCCGGCGGCCTCATCATCGCCGGTGCCGGGACCCACGACGGCTGGCGCTGGGTCTTCCTCGTCAATCTGTTCATCGGCGCCGTCGCGATCCCGATGGCGGCCTGGCGCCTGCCCCGGCCAGTCAGCCACACCAGGCGAGGGTTCGACCCGGTCGGCCTCGGCCTGCTGACCGCCGCACTGCTGTTGCTGCTGATCCCGTTGACCGAAGGTCAGCAAGACGGCTGGCCCGTGTGGACCTGGATCTGCTTCGGCTGCAGCATCGTGGTCTTCTCGCTGCTGACCATATGGGAACGAAGTGCCGACCGGCGTGATGGGGATCCGCTGCTGAAGCCGGGTCTTGTGCGGCAGACTTCGTTCTCGGCCGGGGCCATCTTCGCCCTCGCGTTCTTCGGCGGGTTCAGCAGCATCTTCTTCACGATGTCGATCCTGTGGCAGGAAGGCCTGGCCCACTCGGCCCTCGTCACCGGCCTGGTGATCGCGCCGTACTCGGTGGGCACGCTGATCGCGGCCGCCAACAGCGACAAGCTGTCGGCGCGGCTAGGCCGGATGGTGCTCGTGCTCGGCTGCTCACTGCTACTGGTGGGCCTGGCCCTGGTGATCCTCGTCATTCACCTGACCGAGCCAAACCCATCGGGCTGGGATCTGGTCGGACCGCTTTTGCTGGCCGGTCTCGGCACAGGCATGACGATCGCGCCTAATCAGGACTTCGTGCTGGCGACCGTGCCGCGCCGGGAGGCGGGCACCGCGGCCGGCGTGCTCAGCACGTCTCAGCGGGTCGGGACCGCGGTCGGCATCGCCGTCATCGGCACGGTCCTGTTCGGCAGCCTGAAATTCACGCCAGGACCGCACGCCGTCGCCGTCGCATTCACCCACAGCGCGCAACTCGCGCTGCTGGCCAACCTTGGTTTCATGGTCGTCGCGCTGATCCTGGTGCTCGCGCTGCCGCGGGAGATCCCCAAGCACGCCGGTTAAACGCCAGGGCGACGCCGATCTCCCTGGCCACTCAGCTCGCGACAGCAAGCCTGGGGTCCGGATCCCACGCCGACTGACCCAGGTAGCCGCGTGCGACCATGGTGACGAACTGATAGACGGCGTCCTCATCGGGCGAGAGCGGGCCGGCGACCGCGCGGGCCGAGGT
The DNA here is from genome assembly GCA_030041135.1 of Streptosporangiaceae bacterium. GTDB lineage: Bacteria > Actinomycetota > Actinomycetes > Streptosporangiales > Streptosporangiaceae > JAJYUU01. The sequence continues at coordinate 15,973 of JASHOL010000020.1, forward strand.
CAGGCCGCGCTGGACCGACTCGCACGCACCCCAGTCCTGGCGGTTGGTGATGTCCCAGAACTCGACCGCGTAAGCCGGGTCGAAGTCGGGCCGCCCCACCGCCTCGGGCGCGAACGCCCACGTGCACTCGATGATCGTGCGATCCGCGGCCAGCGGCGTGAGCCGGTGGGTCATGACGTAGTCCGGGTGCAAGCTCAGCAGCACGTTCGGGAAGATGTTGACATAAATGACGGTGCGTAGGCCGGTGGCGTCCAGGCCGCGCAGCGGCACGCCGCCGCTCCTGCCGTCCAGCGACATCGTGGCCATGCCGTCGCGCAGGTCCATCCATCCGCCGACCCAGGAACCCTTGGCCGTGTAGTTCTCGCCGCTCTTGGGCGGGCTGACCCGGCACAGCTCCGGGTGGATCATCGGGCAGTGGTAGCACTCGTGGTAATTCTCGGTGAGGACCTTCCAGTTCGAGGCCGCGTCATAGGTGTGCCTGCCCTTGATGACCAAGCGCTCCGGCTCGTATGGCGCCACCAGTTCGTCCAGTTCGCTGAGCGCGTCGGTGAGCGAGCCGGCCGTACCGGAGCTGTCAACGAAGATGAGCCCGTGCCACTCGGTCACCGGCAGCTCGACTAGGCCCCACTGGCTGTCCTCGAAGCCGGCCGTGCCCTTGAAGCCCTTGGCCGCCCCGAGGCTCCCGTCCAGGTTGTAAGTCCACGAGTGATAGGGACAGACGACGCTCGGCCGCTGCACCGACGCGCCGCACGGCAGTAGCTCGTGGCCGCGATGCCGGCAGAAATTGGCAAAGGCGTGCAGGGAGCAATCCTCGTCCCTGGTGAGGAAGACGCCGCCGTCACCGACGGACTCCGCTCGCTGGTCACCCGGATTCGCCAGCTCGGCGGAGAAGCCGACGCAGGTCCAGCCGCCACCGAGGAAGTTCCCCTGTTCCCAGCCGAAGACGGCCGGGTCGGTGTAGGCGGCCGGCGGCAGCATCCGGCTCTGGCCGAACGGCTTGAGCGCTTCGGCGACGCCCGCTGGGTCGAGTGGTGCCTGCTGAATCCGGGGCTGACTGACCATACAGTCAATGCTACGTGGGCGGTGACAGGCTGTCTAGCCGCATGCCGACTGGCCTCGCCGGTGCTGACCGCCGCCTAGCCCGTGCGAAATCGATCCGCCACATCCGGTGCCGCACCCGGCCGACCACTCTGAAGGACGGAACTGCGTTGCTCTTTAGCAGTTCTGGAATTCTTCTATGCTGTCGCCTTAGCTTCTCGGCCCTTCGGGCGGATTAGCCCGGCCTGAGGGTAACAGCGCCCAACTCTCGAGCGCGGGTCGCGTCGGGCAAGCGAGGAGCCGGCCACATCTTTGACGGGAGATCAGCAGACCATGAGCGACACACCCGAGTCTGGCCCGTCCGGCCAGTACGGCCCTCATGGGCAGCCGGGCGCGTACGGCCAGGCCGGCGCCGACGGCCAGCCGATCGGCTATGGCCGGCCAGGTCAAAGCTGGCCGCAAGCTGCCGACCTCCGGCCGGATGCCGGCCCGGCTCCGGTTCTCGTCAGCTTCCCCGGTACGAGCAAGCAGGCCCGCCTGACCGTAGCGTTCCGAGCGATCCTGGCTATCCCTCAGCTCTTGGCGCTCGCGATCGTGTCCGCCGTGGGCGGCGTGGTCGCCTTCATCGGCTGGTGGGCTGCGTTGTTCACCGGCCAGCTGCCCGACTGGGCTCATCAGCTCCTGGCGGGCCTGGTGCGCTGGTCGACCCGGGTTAGCGCATACCTGTACCTGGTCACGGGAACCTACCCGCCTTTCTCGCTCGACGACACCAGCTACGCGGTGCGATTGATCACCAAGCCGACCCGCCTGAACCCCCTCGCCGTCCTGTTCCGGTGCTTCCTGATGATCCCGGCGGGGCTCGTCTCCGGGGCGGCCTCCCTGGGACTCGCCGTCCTGTCCGTCGTCGCCTGGGTGATCACGGTGATAACGGGCCGGATGCCGACGGCCATGCAGCAGGCGTTCTCCGCGATCATCCGCTTCATGGCCAGATACACCGGCTACGCGTACATGGTCACGCCCGAGTACCCGAGCGGACTGTACGGCGACCAGCCAGAGCCCGCACCCTGGTCCGCCCGGCCCGGCTTTCCGGCGAGTGAGCCCGGAGTCGGCCCGATCCCGGTCGAGACCGCCGCACCTCAGTACGCGCCGCCGCGAACCCCGGCCACCAGCGTCCAGGCACCGCCGGCGCCCGAATCGGGCGGTCCCCCCGCCCAGGTCGGCGACCCGTGGCGACTTGTCCTGTCCAGTCGGGCAAAGGCGCTCGTCACCACGAGCCTGGTGATCGGCGCGGTCGTGCTCGTCGCATATATCGTCTTGTTCGTCGCCATCAGTTCGGCCGCGGTCAGCAACGCTACCGCGCTCGCCAACGTCAACAGCGCGTACGGGCGACTCGATTCGGTGCTCAAGACGTTCCCGGCCCGGACCGTGGCCTGCGGTCAGAACCTCAGCTGTGTCATGGCCCTGGACGGCAAGGTCTCGACGGCCTTCGCGTCGTTCGGTACCAGCCTGCAGCAGGCCGGCGTCCCCACGGCGTACTCGGGCGACGAGACCAAGCTCGTGGCTGACACGGCCACGATCACGGCGGACTTCGGGCGACTCGCGGGCGCGCAGTCGGCCTCCCAGTACGCGGGCATCGTCGACGGCATGAACATCACGTCCACCCTCGGCCGGTGGAAGGCCGACTTCAACGGGCTGGAGTCAGCGCTCTCGAGCAAATGAGATGATCAACTGGTCATGCCGTCGCTAATTCCATCCCCGCGTTGGTCCCGGCGGCGCTCACTGCTTACTTTGCTGGTCGCACTGGCGGCCGGGGCAATTGCGGTCGCCGTCCCGCTCTCCCTGACATCACGGCCGCAGGCCACCGGCCCTCGGCGAGGATGGCACCTGGTCTGGTCAAGTAACTTCAACGGGCCGGCCGGCACGGTGCCTAGCGGATGGACGTTTGAGGCGGGCGGCTCCGGCTGGGGCAATCACGAGCAGGAGTATTACGTCGACCGCGGGCAGGACGAGGTCACCCACAACGCCGTGCTGAACGGCCACGGCGATCTGGCGATCAACGTCAGTCGGAATGCCGACGCCGCGCTGGTGTGCTCGTACGACGCGGCGGGCAGCTATCTCCCCTACGGACAGACGTGCGCGTACACCTCGGCCCGGCTGGACACCTCGGCCATCCCCGCTGCCAACCCGACCTACGGGCGGATCGAGGCCAGGATCAGGCTCCCGCGCGGCCCGGGCATATGGCCCGCATTCTGGGCGCTCGGGTCTGACTTCCCGAACGTCGGCTGGCCCGCATGCGGCGAGATCGATGTCATGGAGACCTTCAGCAGGACTCCCGGAACCGTCTACGCCCACCTGCACGGGCCCGGCGCCGCCGAGCCGTCGGTGCCCTGGCAGCAGCCGGGGACTGCCCGACAAGCGCGATACACGCTGCCCGGCGGCCAGGCGTTCAGTTCCGGATTCCATGTCTTCGCCGCCGACTGGTATCCGGGTCACATCTCTTTCTCCGTCGACGGACACGTCTACGAGACCATAGACAGGGCCAACCTGCCGAGCGGTGACGCCTGGGTTTTCGACCGCCCCTTCTACCTGCTGCTCAACATCGCCGTCGGGAGCGCTCGGTCGCCGAGCGGTGCACCGGACGCGGCAACCGTCTTCCCGCAGACCATGCTGGTCAACTGGGTCCGGGTCTACTCGGGCGGCGCGGGCACTTAGCCGGCCATCGCGCACGTTGGAGGCACCCGCGGCAGGCGGCCGGTAAGGCGCGTAACGCGTCGCCTGCCGCTCACTCGGCGGTCCGGCGCGCTGCGGTAGGGGCAGAGTCGGCACCGAGTAACTACCGCGTCAAGTTCAGTTCCGGATGCGGCGCATCCGGGTACCTGACCCCGTGGTGGAATGGCAAGGAGTCGGCCGCTACCGCCAACACCGTAACGGTGACTGCCGGCATCACGAGGACGCGCATTAACGCATCGCCGCGGAAGTGACGAGCGGGACCGGTGGTCCCGCCTCCCGGCGGTTGTGGACCATTCAGGGACTGGCAGGTGCTGGGCTGTGAGTCGGCTATTGGGCCTCGACATCGGCGGAAGCAAGACACGGGCTCGGCTTGTCATTGACGAGCAGATCGCCGCCGAGGCGACCGCGCAGAGCGCGAGCCTGACCGCTGCCGGGGCAGACCGCGCCGCCGCCGCGCTGACCGACCTGCTCGGGCAGCTGCCGGACGTCACGGGAAGCCTCGACGCCGTCTGCGCCGGCGCTGCCGGCGTACTCACGGCCCGTGATACCCGCGACATCTTGCAGGCGAGGCTCGCGCCGTTGACGACGTCGGGTCGCGTGGTGGTGGTGGATGACGCGTCGCTGATACTGCCGGCCGCCGGGCTCGCCGAGGGCATCGCGGTGATCAGCGGAACCGGCTCGATCGCGGTCGGCAGCTGGCGGGGTCGCCGCGAGTGGGCCGGGGGCTGGGGGTATCTGCTGGGCGACGAGGGCAGCGGCTACTGGATCGTGCGCTCGGCGATCCGGGCGCTGCTGGCGCGCCGCGCCGACGGCCTGCCCGCTGGCGCGCTCGGCGCTTGCCTGCTCGAGGCCACCGCTTCCGGCGACCTGGACGCCCTGCGCGCTTCCTTCTACCGCCGGCCGCAGCCGCAGTACTGGGCGCCATACGCGCCGGCGGTGCTCAATTGCCCAGATCCTGAAGCTGCGCGGCTGACGCAGGAAGCGGCGCTTGCGCTAGCCGATCTCGCGGTGTCACTCGCGCGGCGGCTGGCTGTCGCCGATGACATCCAGGTCGTACTGGCTGGTGGCCTGATGACCCACCAGGGCCTGCAGGCCGCCACGGTCGCGGCCGTCTCGGCCGCGCTGCCGGCCAGCGGTGTCCGGCCGCTGAGCGATCCGCCGGTGGCCGGCGCGATCCGGCTGGCCGCCTCCGCCGCGTCGAATCCAGCCTGACGGGCCGTCGCCGGCCCGCGTCACGAAGCGGTGCCGGCCGGCGTGGCCACGACCGAGCGGTGGGCGGGGTGCAGGCAGGCGTGCAGCTGTTCGGTGCCTCCCAGCTGCCCGAGGCCAGGCACGGCGGACCGGCACTCTTCCGTCGCGAATGGGCAGCGGGGCTCGAACAGGCAGCCAGGAGGCTCCACCCGGTCATCGAGCGGGCCGTCGGGGACGACCTGTTCCCGGCCGGGTTCCTCGATCCCGCGCAGCACCGGGATCGCCGAGAGCAGGCACTGCGTATAGGGATGGGCAGGCCGCTGAATGACCGCGTCCGTGCTGCCCTGCTCCACAACCAAGCCGCGATACAGGACGTAGAGCTCGCCGCCCAGGCCGACGTACCGGGCCGTGGCCACGTCATGCGTGATGAACAAGACCGAGACGCCGACCTCGTCTCTGAGTTCGCCGAGCAACTGCAGGATGCCGAGGCGCAGCGAAACATCGATCATGGACACCGCCTCGTCGGCAACGAGGACGGCGGGATCGACGGTCAGGGCGCGAGCGATCACCACGCGCTGCCGCATGCCGCCCGACAGCATGTGCGGGTACCGCGGCAGCACGTAGTCCGGATCCAGGCCGACGAGTCCGAGCAGCTCGGAGCGCCGGCGCACCAGCCAGCCACCGTCAGCGCCCAGCTGCCGGGCGCGCACGGCCAGCGGATCGGCCAGGATCTGGCTGATGGTCTTGGTCGGATTCAGCGCCGAGTAGGGGTCCTGGTGAATCATCTGGATCCGCCGGAAGTACGGCGTGCGGTCCTTGGGCTTCATCGAGGCGAGCGAGTGGCCGTCAACGATCAGGTCCCCGCCATCAAATTCCTCGAAGCCACACAAAATCCGGCCCAGGGTGGTCTTGCCGCAGCCCGACTCGCCGATCAGCGACACCGCTCCGCGATCCGGGATCGTGAAGTCGACCCCGCGCACGGCACGCACGCTGCCGCGCTGGAGCATGCCGCTGCGGCGGCCGGTAAAGGTCTTGGTGATCCCGCGGGCCTCGATCATGGCGCCTCCGCTGCGGCAACGAAGCAGGCAAACCGGCGGTCGCCGATGACGGTATCGGGCGGCTCGGCATCGCCGCAGGCCTGCGTCGCGAGCGGACACCGCGGCCGGAAGACACATCCCTGCCGCGGCACCGAGGCGAGGTCGGGCGGTCGACCGGGCAGGGGTCTGGCCTGCCCGATGTCACCGGTGATACGTGGCATCGCGGCCAGCAGGCCGCGCGTGTAGGGATGCCGGGGGCTGGCCAGGAGCTCCGTGGTTGGCCCCTCCTCGACGACACGGCCGGCGTACATCACAACCATGCGGTCGGCGACCTCGCCGATCACGCCCACGTCGTGGGAAATGATGAGCGTGGTCAGGTGCTGCTCGGAGTGCACTTTCCTGATGATGTTGAGGACGGCGGCCTGCGAAATCATGTCGAGCGCGGTGGTCGGCTCGTCGAGGATCAGCACGTGCGCGTTCAGGATCAGCGCCAAGATGATGCCGACTCGCTGACGCATCCCGCCTGACAGCTCGTGCTGGTAGGAAGCCAGCACCCGGTGCGGGTCCAGCCCCATGTCGTCCAGCAGCGTCCTGGCCTTGTGCAGTAGCTCGCGCAGATCGCCGACCCCGTGCGACCGGCCGAGGTCGAGGAATTGCTTGCCCACCGTCTTGAGCGGATTCAGCGAGTTCTGCGAGGCCTGGAAGACATAACCGATACTCGCTCCCCTGACCCGCCGCAGGCTCCGGCCGTGCAGGGCCAGCACGTCACCGACGCCCTCGATGGTGACCGAGCCCGCCGTCACCGAGCCCGGGTCAGGTACGGCATTCAGCAGCGTCAGCGCGAGCGTGGACTTGCCCGAGCCCGACTCCCCGACCAGCCCGGTGATCTGGCCCCGGACCAGGTCCATGCTCACTCCGGAGACCGCCGGCAGCAGTCCCTGCGGTGTCCGGAAGGCGACCGTCAGGTCCTGCACCCGGACGGCCGGCCCAAAGACCTGCTGGCCCGGCGGCAGTACGGCAGCGGCCCCCGCCCGTCCGCCATCGCGCGCTGCCCGCGCCAGCCGTGCCACTAGATCCGCCGGAGGCGCGGGTTGAAGAACTCGTCGACCGCGTTCGCCAGCGTTACCAGCGAGACCGTGATCGCCAGGATGCAGATCAGGGGTGACAGCAAATAGGACAATCCTTTCGTGCTGGTCAGCGCCCCGGCCTGGAACACCGCCTGGTTGAGCATCACGCCCCAGTTGCTGCTTGAGTAGGCGACCACGCCGATGAAGAACAGGCCCACCTCGGTGTAGATGAACGCGGTGATGGCGAGCATGAAGTTCATGCCGATGTACGGCGCCAGGCTCGGCAGCACCTCGGTGAAGATGATGCGCCGGCCGGACAGGCCGAGTCCGCGGGCGGCCTCGACGAAGCCGCGCTCGCGCAGCGACAGGGTCTGGGCCCGGACGGCCCTGGCTATCCCGCCCCAGCCGAAGACGCCCATGACCAGGCCCATTTCCAGCGGAGAGCCGAACTGCCAGATCGTCGCCAGCACGATCAGCACCGGAAAGCCCGGCACGGCGAGCACGAAGTCCGTCACCCTCATGATCGCGCTGCCGGTCCCCCTCGGGTAATAGCCGGCCGCGAGGCCCCCCACGGTCCCGATGCCGAGGGTAATCACGCCGGCGAGCGCCGCCGCTACCAGCACGTACCGGGACCCGGTCACCAGCAGGGCCAGCACATCCGCGCCCTCGTAATCCGTCCCGAGCGGATGCGCCAGGCTCGGCCCGGCGTAGATGTTGTTCGGGTTGATCGGCAGGTTCGCCGGGTACAAGTACGGCCCGACGATCGCCATCAGCGTGAAGATCACGATGACGGCCGACGCGGCGACCCGGCCAGGCGTGCTGACGAACAGCCGCCAGCGGCTCGCGGCGCGCTGGCGCGAGCGCTGCATGGCCTGATGGACTTGCTCCGGCGGGAGCGCGACGCTGGAAATCACGAGCTAGCTCCTGCGGATCCGCGGGTCGATGATCGGGTAAGTGAGGTCGGCCAGGATATTCGCGGTGATCACGGCCACGATGATGAGCAGGAACGCACCGTCAAGCACCGGGAAGTCCTTCGTGCTGATGCTGCTCACCATGAGCTCGCCGAGCCCCGGATAATTGAAGACGTCCTCGATGAATACGGCACCGCCGAACATCAGCCCGAAGGATATAGCCAGGATCGTGAACAGCGGCAGCATCGCGTTCCTGGCCACATACCGGGCCACGGTCAGCGGCCGCAGGCCCCGCAGTTCGGCGGCGAGGATGAAGTCATCGCCGAGCACCGAGATCACGCTGGATTTCGTCGTGAGCTGCCAGGCACCCACTCCGGCCAGGGTGTAGCAGGCCACCGGCAGGACTGCATGAGTGATGATCGAGCCGATATAGCCGGCGTTCCAGCCGGGAGTCTCCAGCACGCTGACGTTGCCGCCGCCTGCCGGGAAGATCGCCCAGACCGTCGTGAACACGTAGTCCAGCAAGATCGCAACGATGTATACCGGGAGGCCGTTGAGGACGGCGCCAGCCAGGGTCAGGCCGTCGGCGGTCCTCGTAGTGCGCCTGATCGCGGTGAGCACGCCCAGGCAGACGCCGATGAGGAAGCTGAAGATCACGCCGAAGAGCGCCAGGATCACGGTCCAGGGGAACGCGGAGGCGACGATGTGCGAGACCGGCACGCCCTCCTCGGCGATGGACACGCCCAGGTTGAAGTGCAGGAGCTGCCAGATGTAATGGCGGTACTGGTCAAGCACCGGCTGCTTCGGCACGAAGCCGAACATGGCGGCGGTGGCCCGCTGCGCCTGCGCCGGCGACATGCCGTGCGAGATGAGGGTGGCTTCCTGCGTCAGCGCCGGGTTGCCCGGCATCCCCAGGACCAGGAAGAACGTCGCTGTCGCGACAACCCAGATCATGACCAGGCCGGCGACCAGCTTGCCCGCGAGCCTGCGCGCTAGGTTCAACCGTCACCCCGAGTCACCGCTCGTTCCCCCCTGTCATCTCGCGCCTGCCAGCACCGCGACTGCCAGCACCGTGGCGGGCATGACCTGAGCCAGGCCATGCCCGCCACCGGCAGCGCGTCGCTGTGCTTACTTCGCCTGTACGTATCCCTCAGCCATCCAGACGCCGGGGTTCTGGTTCAGGAGCGTGGTGCTCGTCGGGTAGTCGACGAACCGCTTGTTGTTCAGGTAGGCAAGGTTGATGTAGTCCCAGAGCTGGACGACGGGAACCTCGTAGTTGATGGTCTTGATGAGCTCCGCGGAGATCTGCTTCTGCTGCGCCAGCCCCGCTGAAGTGTTCAGGTTGAGCTGAAGCAGCTGCGAGGTGAGCTGGCCAGGGTCCACGGTCCCGACACCAGGCACGGACACCGTATTCGGGGTGTTGAAGAAGTTGTCCGCGGCCGTGTTGCCCGTCGGGTAGCGCGTGAGCGAGCTCCCCTGCCCAACGTAGCCGTCGTATTCGCCGTAGATGCGGGCGAAGGTCGAGTTCGCGCTGGGCCCGATGGCCATGAGCCACCACGCCACCGGGTACTTGCCGAGGAAGAGATCGCTGGCCTGATACACCGGCCACTGTGGTCCTGACGTGACCGTGGTCGGAATGCCGAAGCTGTCCAGCTCGGACTTGATGACCGAGGATGCGTCCGTCCAGTCCGAGAATCCCTGCGCGACCGGCAGCGTAATCGTCCACGGCTTGCCATTCGCGAGGTACCACTGGCCACCCTTCTTCGTCAGCCCTGCGCTCCTCAGCAGCGACGTCGCCTCGGCCGTACTGGTCGCATACTGGTTCAGGCTAGCCTGCTGCGACGAGGTCAGGTAGTCGGGCAAAGACGCGGTCACCGCACCGCTCGTAGTCTGCGACGGCGTGCCGACCACGGGCTCACCGACCTCCTGGATGGCAGTCCGGTCGAGCACGTAGGCCAGCGCCTGCCTCACCTGGACGTTGTTGTAAGGGGGATCGTTCTCGTCAAAGGCGATCGCCGAGGCGACCAGCGCCGGCCAGGTAACCTTCTTGTTGCCTGCGGCCACGATCTGGGCGTTGACGCTCGACGACATGGCGACGAACGGCGAGGTGTCAAGCGTCGCACTTTCCAGCAGGCTGGCGATCTGCTGGTTGGTGCCATCGTGCTCCATGATCACGTTGCCGACGTGAATCTTGCTGGCCGCGAAGAAGTCAGGGTTCTTGACCAGCAGCGCCTGGCTGTTGTTGAGCCGCTTGATGTAGAACGGCCCGGCCGAGATGTCGGTCGTCGGGGCGTAGGCGGCGATCGTCTTGCCCAGGTCGGTCAGCTTCGTGACCGCTGCTGTCTTGGCCGCACCGGCCGGCCCCAGGCTCGCCTTGATCGTCGTCCAGATGTCGGCCGGGAGCAGCTTGCCGTACTCCCACGACGGCACGATCCAGTTATTCACCGACATCGTGCTTCCCGAGCCCTGGCCAAGCACGTTCTCGAACATGTTGTTGGGCACGCCGGCCGCCTGGGTGAAGGTGACCGTGGTGGAGTTGTCGGCCGTGACACTGGCAAGGTTCCAGACCGACGCACCGGTCGTGAACCAGATCGCGGCGGAGTCCACGACGTCGGTCGCGGTGACCGGCTTGCCGTTCGACCACTTGGCCCCTGGCTGGAGGTGGACGGTCAGCGACTCGCCGTTGGCCGAGAGCGTCCAGGACTGGGCCAGCCCGGGCAGTTCCTGATCGGGGTTGGCGGCGTTGCCCGCGTTCCAGGCCAGCGTCATGGCGTCAAACGAGGGAAACACGTTGCCGGTCGCGTTGAAGGGATTCATCGGCGAGCCCGGCGTGATGATCGTGTTCGGGCTGATCGTTGTGAAGGTCACGTTGCTATAGGAGTTGCCGCTCGACGACGGCGATGAGGAGCATGCGGCAATCAAGGTGACCGATGTCGCTGCCGCCAGCGACGCGGAGACGAACCTCAGTCTTCTGATGGTCATTGAGACACCTACTCTGACAACGAAGGCTAGCGGGCACGGAGGCGGCCGACCGCGGTCTGTCCGGTCCCTCGGAAGTGAATGTGAAAAAATATTACGGATCTAGGCCATCTTCCGTCAATAGACAACATGTTCACCGTTGTTAACGCTCGCTACATGCGCACGGACAGACGGGCACCGGACTGCGGGCGTAGCAAACCGGCCGGCTTCAGGCCGCATCACCAGGAGAACGCGACCTTGCCAGCTCACCTACCGGCGCGCTTGCACGGCTGCGTAGGTGCGCTCCAGAGCACGCATAGTCTGCTTGTAGTTACGCTGCGCGACAGCGACGAATAGGCAGTCGACTACGGTCAGGGCGGCGATCCTGCTGGCCATCGCGCCGGAGCGGAAGGTAGTCTCCCTGGCCGCGGTCGTCAGCACGTGGTCGGCCACGGCCGCGATCGGCGATCCAGGGAAGTTCGTGATCGCGACCGTGACCGCCCGCTGGCGCCGGGCCTCGGCCAGGCTCGCGATCGTGTCCTCGGTCGTGCCTGTATGCGAGATCCCGATGGCCACGTCCTGCGGCCCGAGCAGCGCGGCCGAGGTCACGGCGCTGTGCGGGTCCGGCCAGGCGTAGACCATGTGCCCGATCCGGTGCAGCTTCTGCTGCAGGTCAAGGCCGACGAAGGCGCTCGCGCCGACGCCGTAGATGTCAACCCGCCGCGCCTTCACCACGACGTCGACCACCGCGTTCAGCGGTTCTGGCTGAAGTTGGGCCCCGGTCTCCTCGACCGCCTTGGCATCGGCGTAGGTGATCTTCTTAATGATCTCGCTGAGCGAGTCCCTTGGCCCGATGTCGCTGCCTACGGCGCGCTCTGAGTCCACGCTGGCGGCCTGGGCGGCCGCCGCCAGGGCCAGCCGCAACTCGGGGTAGCCGTCAAAGCCCATGGCCCGGCAGAACCGGATGACGGTGCTGCCCGAGGTGTGACACTGCGCGGCCAGGTCGGAAATCGTCTTGGCCGAGGTCCCGGCCGGGTCGCTGACGACGGCCGCCGCCACCCGCCGCTCGGCCGGCGCGAGATTGGGCATCAGGGCACGGACGTGCGAGAGCAGAGTTTCTGGTGTGTGCGCCGATGCGTCCTGTGACGGCAGGCGCCGCGGTGGTTGCGGCATGTCGTCACTGTACGACGATGTCAAGCAGTGTCGCAGCGGTCGCGGCATGTACTTGCTTGCGCAAGCTGACAACGGAGTGCTCAGGCCCGCGGCCGAAGTGCACGGCGTTGGTCAGCAGGACCGTCCACAAACCGCTGGCGGGGTCGATGGACAGGCTCGTCCCGGTGAACCCCGTGTGCCCCGCCCCGGTCGCGGGCCAGCCATCGCCCATGTTGTCCCACCGGTCATGGCGCAGGCCCCAGCCAAGTCCCCGGCGGCCGCCCCCGGGCAGTCCGTCGGTCTGGCCGCGTAGCGCCTCGGCCCTGAGCCAGGCAGGCAGCTGGAGTGCCATGGCTACCTCAGACTCTGGCAGTACCCACGCCGCCGCGTACCTGGCCAGGTCCGCTGCCGTGCCGAACAGGCCCGCATGCCCGGCGACGCCGCCCATGGCCTCGGCGTTCTCGTCGTGCACGATGCCGGTCTTGGCCGTGCCGCCGACGTGCTCGGTCGACGCGACCCTGGCCTCCAGCGCGGTCGACGGCCGGTACCCGGTGTCGGCCAGCCCAAGCGGCGCGCAGACAAGCTCACGCACGAGCTCGTCAAGTCCGGCCCCGGCCACCGACGCGCACAGCTCGCCGAGCGTGATGAAACCGACGTCGGAATAGCAGAACGCGCTGCCGGGCTCGCTGACCAGCGGCTCGGCCAGGGCGGCGGCCCGAATCCGGTCGGCGCCGGCCAGGAATTCGTAGTACCTGCGGTGGTCAGGCAGCCCCGCGGTGTGGCTGAGCAGCTGCCGTACGGTGACGGCCTCCTTCCCGCCGCCCTCGAAGGCCGGCAGGTACCGCCGGGCCGGATCGTCAAGCCCGACGTCGCCAGCGGCGATCAGGAGGAGCACGCACGGCAGGGTGCCGACGACCTTCGTCAGCGACGCCAGGTCGAAGATCGTGTCCGCGGCCATCGGCCGACGGCCGTCCCGGTCTCGCTGCGCGTCACCTGCGACGTGCAGCAGGGCAGGCTCCGGGCTGCCGATGCCAGCCGCCACCACGGCACCGGGGATGAGGCCGCTGGCCACGGCCGCATCGACCAGGTCCGCGGCCGACTCGGGCACGCTCATCACCCTCCTTTCACGGGCTGCTTGGCCGGTTTACGGGCTGGTTCGCCCGGCAAGCAGATCGGCGGCCGCGGTCAGGCTGACTCGGCTAGCACCCCTCGTTCCCACGTAGGCCGACCCGGCAAGATGCCGGTCGTGCACGGTACCAGTGCCCACCACCACCGCATCCGGCCGCGCCGCCAGGGCGCGGCGGACGAGGTCGCCCTGCCAGTCGTGCCGGTGCGCGTCCCGAACGACGACCACGAGCGGACGCCCGCTGGCCGTGGCAATCAGGCCGTCAAGCACAAGCAGGTCACGCGGACCGGCCAGGAGCGCCCCGGCGGTACCCGGCAGCCGATCGCGCAGTAGCCCGAGCATGCTCGCCGCCGAGTCCTCAAGCTGGCTGCTCATCCGGCCGCCGGCGTCCAGCACATAGGGCGACGCCCCCACGGGCGCCGTGACCCCGTCGAGCAGCAGCGCCTGCCTGGCGAGCCGAGC